>JAIELC010000048.1 GCA_019753375.1 Sphingomonas sp. | reverse complement strand
CCGCCAACGGTGCAAGCAACATTAGATACCATCCTCGCATGCGATCTCTCCCTTGTGTATTGTTTACATAATACACAAGCGCCGCCGCCGCAAATGAAAAGGGCGGCCCTCTCGGACCGCCCTTTATCAACCGTCACCGCGCGACGCGGCGGACTTGCATCTGTTCAATCAGACCGCAACCTTGTCCTTGTTGTAAATGGCCGCCGCCGCGCGAAGAATCTCCAGAATCTTCTCCTGTGCGCGCGGTTCGTCGACTTCCTCCATTGCGGCAAGCTCGCGCGCAAGGCGGCTGGTCGCCGCTTCGAAAATCTGACGTTCCGAATAGCTTTGTTCGGGCTGATCGTCGGCACGGAACAAATCGCGGACCACTTCGGCAATCGATACCAGGTCGCCCGAATTGATCTTGGCTTCATATTCCTGCGCGCGCCGCGACCACATCGTCCGCTTGATCCGCGGCTTGCCCTTGAGCGTATCCAGCGCTTCGCGCAGTGTCTTGTCGCTCGACAGCTTGCGCATACCGACGCTTTCGGCTTTGTTGGTGGGTACCCGCAGCGTCATGCGTTCCTTTTCGAAACGCAGCACATAGAGTTCAAGCTGCATGCCGGCGATTTCCTGCCGTTGCAGTTCAATGACACGGCCGACTCCGTGCTTGGGATAAACGACATAGTCACCGACGTCGAAGGACAGCGCTTTGGCAGCCATTCTGTTGAGCCTTTCCGTGATCATTAGTCCCCCGGGAATGGTGCACGATGGCAAGGCCAGATCGACGCAGCCTGGGGATGTGAACGATTCAATCTCCGTGCGAACGCACCGCATCAGTGCCTCCGTCACGACGCTTTTAACATAGTCGTCACAAAAATACCAGCGTCAGCGGGCATTATAGGTCAATGCCAGTGTCCCAATAGGGCCACTGGTTGGAATCTTTTCCTATTTCGGCAGGAACGGGCCCCGATCGGCCCGCCGAAATCAATCCCCCTGGCCGGGTTCCGCCGAAAAATACTTGTCATATTTGCCGTCAACGCCCTTGAATTCATCGGCGTCCGCGGGGCTTTCGCGCTTGCGCGTGATGTTGGGCCATTGCGCTGAAAAAGTGTTGTTCAGCTCAAGCCATTTTTCCAGGCCATTCTCTGTGTCCGGCAGAATTGCCTCGGCCGGGCATTCCGGTTCGCACACGCCGCAATCGATGCATTCGCTGGGATTGATCACCAGCATATTGTCGCCTTCATAAAAGCAATCGACCGGGCATACCTCGACACAGTCCATATATTTGCAGCGGATGCACGCGTCGGTGACGACGTAGGTCATGCGGGAACACTCTCTTTTGCTGAATGACGAACTCGCTTCTGCTATGCGGACGACCCCGGCTCGTCAACGGGGTTCGATAGATCGTCATACATGGCCTGCGCCTCGCCGGGCGGGCCACGCCGTATCGGCAGCGCACAAATCCGGACGATCCGAACCCGGTCCGCCTGCATAAAGGCGATCACCGATCCAACCCGGACGGGGACATGCGCCCGGTCGATGCGCCGCCCGTCGAGCCGCAATCCGCCCGCCGACGCCAGCGCTTGCGCGGCGGTTCGGGTCTTGGTCAGCCGAGCAAACCACAGGAACCGATCGATCCGCATCGCGCCGCCGGACCCGCTGCCGCTGTCAGCCATTGGGCAGCGACAGAGCGGCGAGCCCCGCAAAGGCATTCTCCCGCACCGGCCGCGTCGGCTTGGGCCGTGGCGGCAATCCATGCCAGCTCCATTGCGCCCGATCATCGATTGGGGGCGCAGGTCGAAAGCCCAGGGCCGCCATCAATCGTTGCAGCGTATCGGCCGTCACGCCCATGGATCGGGCCAGCGACGGATCGGGCGAAAATGCCTTGCGCCCATCACGGGCATCATGGGCGGCCCGCGCCAGCCGCTCCACCAAGTCAACGCGCACTGCCTGTTTACCGATCATTCGGTAGCCGGCGCACGAATCGGGGCCCGTCCCGACGCGCGACAGCACGCTCGGCAGGGTCGCGGCCCAGTCAGACAGGCTTACCCCGCGCTGCGCCGCCGAGAGCGCCAGCCGCCAGCGCATCGCTGCAGGCTTCAGCAGCCGCGGATCGAACAGATCCAGCGTGCCGATAACGACACCCGCTTTGCGCAATCGCGCCCGATCCTGGGCATTGAGGCCGTCGAGCGCCGACACCACGGACTGGCGCGGCGCCAAGCCCCCACCGGCCACCAGCGCCGCTGCCACCGCGCGCAGCGCCCCACCGGCGGCGGCATCCCGCGACAGCCGGTCGAGCGCCATCAAGCCGGGCAAGGCGCGCGCCATCGCAGCGGTTATCCACTGGGCCAACCGCGCCCGGATGCGATCTCGCTGCTGGTCATCAAGGCAATCGAGCGAGCGGTCGAGTTGAATTCCCGGCCGGGTCAGCCCTTGGCCAGCGCGCAGATCGGCAATTCGGTGCCCTTCCCAAATCAGGCCGGCCAGCTGGCCGGGGAGGGCAAGCAGGTCAATCGCCCCATCCGCAGCGGCGGCAAGCCTCGCCGCACGCTGCGCGCGTTCCCCGACAAGGCGCCGTTCCGCCGCGGCAAGCAACAGCCGCTTGTCGGCATGACCGGCATCCGAGGCAACGGTGAACCGAAAGCCATCAAGCCGCCCGATCGGATGGTCTTCGACCATTACCTGACCATCATCCGCGATCACCACCGGCAGCGCGCGCGCATCCTTGCCGATCTGGCGCAACAGCACTGTCGTGCGCTTGTCGACGAATCGCTGGGTCAATGATGCATGGAGGGCATCAGAAAGCTTTTCCTCCAGTGCTCGGGTCCGGTCAGCCCAATGTCGGGGATCCGCCAGCCAGTCTGCCCGGTGTGCAATGTAGGCCCAGCTGCGGGTTGCGGCGATCCGCCCGGCGATCGTCTCGACATCCCCCTGCACCGTATCCAGCCGTGCCAGTTCGGCGGCAAACCAGTCGTGCGGAATATGGCCCGTCGCTTCGGACAAATGGCCAAATAGCCGACCGACAAATCGGCTGTGGGGGTCGATGCCGAGTTTGCGAAAGTCCGGAACACCACAGGCTGCCCAAAGTCGCGCGACCATCCGGGGCGACCGGACGCGGTCCTGCACCCAATCCTCCTCGGCCAGCCGTTTCAGCACGGCCAGGTCGGTCGCTTGCGGCGCCGCGCGCAGCACCGGATGATCGGGCCGGCGCTCGAGATCGGCAATGAGCGCCTCGATGCTCGACAAAGCGGGCGCCCCGTGGCGCCAGTAGAGATGCTCGATGCGCGGAAAACGGTGCTGTTCGATTGCCTCGATTTCGTCCGGTGTGAACGCGCCGGGGCCTTCCTCGCTCAGCGCGCCAAAGGTGCCATCGCGCTGATGTCGCCCGGCGCGGCCGGCAATCTGCGCCATTTCGGCAATTGTCAGCCGGCGCTGCCGATGGCCGTCAAACTTGCGCAGGCTGGCAAAGGCGACATGCGCGACATCCATGTTGAGTCCCATGCCGATCGCATCGGTGGCGACCAGGTAATCGACTTCTCCGGCCTGAAACATGGCCACTTGCGCATTGCGGGTGCGTGGGCTGAGCGCGCCCATCACCACCGCGGCGCCGCCGCGCAAGCGCCGCAGCATCTCGGCAACGGCATAGACTTCTTCGGCCGAAAACGCGACGATGACCGATCGCTTGGGCAGTCGCGAGATCTTCTTCGCCCCGGCGTAGCTGAGCGTCGAAAAACGCGGGCGATTGATGATCTCGGCATCGGGAACGAGTGCTTGCACCATGGGGCGGAGCGCTTCCGATCCCAGAATCATCGTCTCGTCGCGACCGCGCGCATGAAGGAGCCGATCGGTGAAAACATGCCCGCGTTCGGGGTCCGCGCCCAGCTGCGCTTCATCAATGGCCACAAACGACACATCGCGCGCGACGCCTTTGGGGAGGTGCCCACCCCCGGCATCGCGCAGTGGCATGCTTTCCGCCGTACACAGGAACCAGCGCGCGTCGGGCGGAAGGATTTTTTCCTCGCCGGTGATCAGCGCGACCTGATTGGCACCCTTGATCTTCACCACCCGATCATAAACTTCGCGGGCCAGTAACCGCAGGGGAAAACCAATCATGCCGCTGGAATGCGCGCATAGTCGCTCAATCGCGAGATAGGTCTTGCCGGTGTTGGTAGGCCCCAACACGGCGGTAATCTGGCTGCGCGCTCGACCCATCATCCCGCCAAGATTGCCCCCCGACGCCGCGAGCGCAACCAGCACGGCGCAAAAAACTTTGCCCCGTCAGAAGCAGCGATTTTCAACGATTTGCCCGGCAGGGGCCGGACTCTTTTCGCCTTCCGCGCTGCACAACTCACCGCAAGAGCCGCGGTCGATACGGCGGGTTAATTTGACATTAGGGCTTATGACCTACAGTCAACGGGTTAAAGTGACGTCAAAAGCTGGCATGATTGCCAGTAACAAGAATTTAGGGGGGTAGCTGTGTTTTTGCGCAGCGATCAGATGATGGACCAGGGTGGCGGCGCCGCGGCGCTGACCTTTGGTAAATCGGTTGCACCTTTGCCGCCGGCAGACTGGATGCACACGCTGCGGGCGCGGATCGCGGAGATCGATTGGGCGCCCGATCTTGGCGCGCGGATCGGATCGGCGGACTGGTATCGGGGGGCGGCAACATGCCTGGCGCTTTGTTCGGCGACTTGGGCGCTGTCGCCCGGATTTGACCGCCCTATCGTCGGCGACGTGCCTGCCGCCCTGAGCGGTACCGATTGGGATGACGCCCGCGCGCAGACCATCGCGCCGCTGGCGTTGGGCAGCGATACCGGCCGCCGAATGGCCGCCAATGATTTGGTGCGTCCGCTATCCGAAACACCCGAGCGCCCGATTATTTCGTTGACCGCGACGTTGGGCAACGGGGATAGCTTTGCCCGCGTGCTTGAGCGCGCCGGTGTTGCCGATGACGAAGCGGCGCGAACCGCCGATGCGGTATCGCGTGCCGTGGCGCTTGATAGCATAAAGCCGGGCACCCAGTTTGACCTGACGCTTGGACGGCGGCTGAGCAAGGCCGTACCGCGTCCCCTGAACAATTTGCGTTTCCGCGCGCGTTTCGATCTGAATGTTGCCGTCAACCGCGTCGGTGCCGCGCTGGTTATGACGCCGGAACCGATCGCCATCGATCATACCCCCTTGCGCATCCGCGGCGTGGTGGGGTCAAGCCTGTACCGGTCGGCGCGCGCCGCCGGGGCACCCGCCAAAGCCGTCGAAACCTATCTGCGCGCGCTGGCCACCCGTTTGTCGGTGGGCCGCGATGTCCGTGCCGACGATGTGTTCGACATCATTGTGGAACGGCAACGCGCGGCCACCGGCGAGGTCGAAATGGGCCAGTTGCTGTTCGTCGGCCTTGATCACGGCGCGCGCAAAGTCCAGCTGGTCCGATGGGGCGCGGATGGCCGCTCCGATTGGTTCGATGCCAAGGGCACGGGCGAGCGCAAGGGCGTGATGTCGATGCCGGTCACGGGGCATGTCACCTCGGGATACGGCATGCGGTTTCATCCGATTCTGAACTTCATGCGGATGCATAAGGGCCTGGATATCGGTGCGCCTTATGGCACGCCGATCCACGCCGCGATGGACGGCATTGTCAGCTTTGCCGGCCGCAGCGCGGGCTATGGCAATTTTGTCAAATTGACGCATGGCGGTGGCCTGGCCAGCGGTTATGGGCATATGAGCAGGATCGCGGTTGCCTCAGGCACGCGGGTCGCGCAGGGACAGATCATCGGCTATGTCGGCTCAACCGGCATGTCGACCGGCCCGCATCTCCATTATGAATTGTGGAAGAATGGCGCTGCAATCAATCCGCGGTCGATTTCGTTCAGCAGCGTTCAGCAGCTGTCGGGCGCCGCGCTCAAATCCTTCAAGGCGCGCGTCAACAGTCTGCTCGCGGTAAAGCCGGGCAGCTGAACCCGGCCAACGCGCGGGCGCCGGCCGGGTCTTTCCCAAGTATTCTTGTAATAATCGTTCGTTAGGCCGCCAGTAAGATCAGCGTCCCTGCGCACGCCAGCGTTTGATCGTGCGCGCAATAATCTGGTCTTCCCCGCCCTCGTCGCGCCACAAGGACGAAAAGATCGGATCGTCCGATGCCGGACGCTTGTTTTCTTCCAGATCGTCAAACGCAACCCGGATCGGGATTGCCACGCCCTCGCCGCAGATAATGCATTCCCGGTTACGCAGCGCTGGAATTGAATCGAGGAATCCGCGCGCGCCTTCGGGCATTGCCGCCCGGACAAAGGCCTGGTCGCGATCATTGTTCAGGCGCATCGCGATGATGGTACCGCACTGCGACAACACGCCTTCGGCCAGATCGGATGGTCGCTGCGTGATCAGGCCCAGTGAAACCCCGTATTTGCGGCCTTCCTTGGCAATCCGGCTCAGAATACGGCCGACCGACGACCCTGCCGAGTTGATATCGCTTGGAATATAGCGATGCGCTTCTTCGCACACGAGCAGAATGGGTCGCTGCGGTTCACCGCGCGACCAGATGGCGAAATCGAACACCATGCGGCTCAGCACGGCGACAACCACTGCGGTGATTTCGGACGGAACGCCGGACACATCGATGATTGAAATCGGCTTGCCTTCGCCCGGCAGCCGGAAAATCCGCTGGATGAATGTGGACATTGTGTCGGCGACCAGCATGCCCGAGAACATAAATCCATAGCGCGGATCCGCCTTGATCTCATCGATCTTGGTCTTCAGCCGCAGATAGGGCGCGGTATCGCCCGCGCGGTCCATTTTGCCCATTTCGAGCTGGATCAGATTGGTCAGATCGCTGAGCAGATACGGAATCGGCGCATCCACGGTCAGTTTGGTAATTTCCTGGCCCAGACGCCCTTTGCCGCGCGCCGCCAGCAGGCATTTGGCCAGAATATCGGCATCGATCTGACGTTCCGCCCCGCTGGTGGTCAGGAAGACTTCGCAATGTTCCTCAAAGTTCATCAGCCAATAGGGCATCGCCAGATTGCCGACATCATAGATCGCGCCGGTGTTCTTGAAGGCAGCCGCATATTCGCCGTGCGGGTCGACCATCACGATATGCCCCTGGGGAGCAAGTTCGCAGATGCGGTGAAGAATCAGCGCGGCAGAAGTCGATTTACCGGTACCGGTCGATCCCAGCAGGGCGAAATGCTTGCCAAGCATGGCGTCGACATACAGCGCTGCCCGAATATCCTTGGTCGGATACACATGACCAATTTCAATGTGCGCGCGATCATCGGCGGCATAGATCTGCTTCAGATCGGCCGTAGAGACGGGATAGACATTGGCGCCGGGGGTCGGATAGCGCGTGACGCCGCGGCGAAACTTATACAATTTGCCGGTCAGCCGCTCTTCGTCGCCTTCCCCCAGAAAATCGATCGAGGCGATGACTTCCTCACGATGGGTGTCCGACAGGCGCAGCGACCGAATATTGGCGATCAGCCAGGACCCGCCGACCTTGACCTTGACCTGTCCGCCAACCTGGCCGGCCGAGGCGATCACCGGATCGGTGCTTTGTGCCAGTCGTTCCAGCGCGGCCGCATCAAGGACAATCTGGCTGCTGGATCCCGCGATTTCGAGGACAGCGCCGATGCCCGACGATTCAACATCACCGCTCGAAACAGCGATGGGCTGGTCGAATGCGCGGCTGGCGGCCATATCGGTCATACATATCCCCGGATAACTAAGTCGGGATCGTCATGCCTGTGGAGTCGTAAATATTGGGTTTGCGCCTCGCCAATTCCGGAGCTTCGCATCCGCTGCCGCGCCGGCGCGCCGTGCCGCCCTGCGCCGCTAAACCCGCCGCGCGACCCAGCCCGCAGCCCAACCCAGAAATACCGATAAAGCGACAGCGACCAGCCCATAGGCGAACGACCGATGCTCCGCACTGCGGGCAACAAACCGTTCAAACCCCGATTTGCGAATATCGATATCGCGCACGGCAGCCGCCAGTACATGGCCATCGCGAATAAGAAACGTCTCCGCCGTGAACCGGCCAACCGGAACGCGCGCCGGGATATTGATATGCGCCCGGTACAAAACCTTGTCGGTAATTTCGACCGCGCCGGGCGCCTCATAATAGAGCCCGGTGCGGCGCTTCAGATCGACCAATCCCCGGACAAACCGCTGTTGTTCGTCGGTTGGGGCAGAGGTGGCGGGCGACAATTGCAGACTGTCGAGACCAAGTTCATAGATCGCCCGCGTCCGGTCATCGACCAGCTGGCCAATCGGCCGCGACGACGCAATCGCATAGAATGACGGCGCCGACTGGTAGCGCAGCCGCGCAGCATTGACCCATATGCCCGCGATCTGCCGCTTCTCGCGGACCAGAATCGATTGGGCGGGCCCCTTTACCACCACAACAATTTCGGCGTCGCTGTCGTTCGGCGTTCGACCGCCCGGATAGAGGATTGCCCCGAACAACAGCAATTCGGCCCCGGTAAAGCTATAGACAATGTCGATGTCGCGCTGCGACACATCCGGCACCAGGACCGGCTTTGACTGGGCCAGCAACAGCGGTGTCGCCAGCAGCAGCCAGCCGACCCGCCCCGTCACGACAATTCTACCGAATAGATTTCATCGGGCCGCCAGCCCAGGCCCAGAGCCACGCGCAGCGCGACCAGCAGGACGATGACCGACAGCGCGAGGCGCAGATATTCGGGTCGGACCTTGTTGGCAAAGCGAACGCCGACCTGCGCGCCGATTACAGACCCCAGCAACAGCAGCGCCGCCAGGACGATATCGACCGCCTTCGTCGTCGTGGCGTGCACCATGGTCGCGATGGCCGTGACGAACAGGGTCTGAAACAGCGAGGTACCGACCACGACCTGCGTCGCCATGCCCAGCAGGTAGAGCATGGCGGGGACGAGAATGAACCCGCCACCAATGCCGAGCAAAATCGTCAATATGCCGACGAAAAACCCCAGCAGCAGCGGCGCAATCGGCGAAATATACAGGCCGGATCGATAAAAGCGGGTGCGCAACGGCAGCGCCGCCACCAGGGGATGGTGCCGCCGGGTGCGCGCCTTGACCGGCGTACCGGATCGCATGCTCTGGATAGCACCCCAGGATTCGCGCGCCATCATCGTGCCGATCGATCCCAGCAGCAGGACGTAGATAACGGCAATCACCGTGTCGATCTGGCCCAGCGCCTGAAGCAGCCGGAACAGCCAGGCGCCGACAAATGACCCGACGATACCACCCGCGACGAGCACGCTGCCCATCTTCACATCAACGCCCTTGCGCTGAAAATGTGCAGAGACCCCCGATACGCTGGCACCCGTCACCTGCGACGCGGCCGATGCCGCGGCGACCGTCGGCGGAATGCCGTAGACGATCAGCAACGGTGTTGTCAGAAATCCACCACCAACCCCGAACATTCCCGACAGCAGCCCAACCCCGCCGCCCAACAGGATGATGACCAGCGCGTTGACGCTCAAATTGGCGATGGGGAGATACACATCCATAGGAGACCCCGGGATATCCTGTTCGCCGCCTCGGCGAAAGCGCTGGCGGTAATAAAGCGCATCAGAAATCTGCGCCCAATGTCAGTGTTGGCCCCGAGGCAGGGCGCGCCTGTCCGGCCACGCGTTGACGCCAGTCGATATTCAGCCGCAGCGAGCGCCCTTTGACCGGCAGGTTGATGCCAATTGTCGGGCCAAGATCCAACCTGGCCGCATCGGGCTGAATTGCCCCCCAGGCACCCGCGCCAATTGACAGCTTTACGTCGCCGATGTGGCCAATGCGACGCGCAACCCGAACTGCGCCATCCGCAAACCCGATCCCCTGGTCGCGGACAATCAGACCCGCCTGGCCATAGCCTTCAAGGCTGAATTTTAGCGGGAGCGGCGTCGGTCCCACGCCCCCGACAATGCCGATCGTCGGCCCACCGCCCTGGGTGGTTTGGGGGAGGCGGTGTTCGGCGATTAGTCTGATTGGCAGGGTGGTGGGGCGCCAGTCGAGCCCTATCGCCGCTTCGGCCCCCGGTTGCCGGAGCGGCGCCGAATAGCGGCCATAGAGCACCAGCCGCCGCGCGGCATCGATCGCATAGCCGATCCGAACCCCCGCCTGACTGCCGCCGAGCTGCCCGCCCGACAGGCCCGCAATCGCCGCGCCGCCGTCGCGCACGAACAGCCACGCGCTCGCCGACCAGCGCCGGCGACGACCGGCGGCCGCGATGTCCCCATCAGACGCGGATAGCGGCGCGGGCACGATCCTGGCCCGATCAGAGGACGGCGCCTGAACGCGCCCGCCGCCCAGAAAATACTTGCCATCCAATATCGGTGCCCGCGCGACCCATTGGTTTGGTGCAGTCGTCCCCTGCGACCGCAATCCGGCCTTTCCGAGTAATGCCGGTGCGCGCGCGACCGCTCGCCCTTTGCCCTTCGAAGCCGGCACCGCCGTCCCCTTTTCCGTTGCCGTTGCCGTTGCCGTTGTCGTTGCCGTTGTCGTTGCCGTTGTCGTCCCCGCTTTCTTTTCTGGTACCGTCGCCATTCCCGAAAGATCGGCAATGCGCGGCGCGGGCGGCGCCACCGGCCAGAGCATCCCGATCCGAATCGCCACCCAGGCGCCGATCGCCGTGACAAGAAACCGCAGCGCCCGACCGGGCCGCGTCACGAAGCGCGGTCATCCGCCACATCGTCCGGTTGGGCCAGATCGTTCGGTCGGGCCAGATCACCCGGTTGAGCCGGATCGACGGGAAAGGCATGCGCGGTCTTGTCCCAGCGCAGCGGTTCTCCCCGCAGCATCGCGACATAGCGAATGACCGCACGCCGCGCCGCCAGCAGCGACACGAGATTGCCGACAATCATCCGCGGCACGGACCATAACGCTTCCGCGACACCATAAGCCGCCCCGGTAAAGACCGCCCGCAGCGTTAACCGCCAGGCCAGCCAGCCCCCATTCGCCATCAGCAACCAGGCGGGCACCACCCCAACGCCGACCGGCGCGCCGCCCGACAGCCCATGCCCAAGCACCGACAAAGCACCAAAGACGATGGCCAGATAGGCCGCACAAAGAATGACCACCACCATCGGCGCGCGCCGATCGCGCATCCGCATCCAGTGATCCCCCAGCTGATGCGGGCGGCTCCACCCGGTCCGGTCCCAGCCGGCCAGCGCAATACCAAGCATCCACCGGGCTTTTTGCCGAACCGCTGCATCAAGCGTCGCCGGAAAATAGGCGCGAACCGACGCCACCGGGCCACCGCGGCGTTCGGGCACGCGCGCCAGACACCCTCGCCCGCCCAGCTCGGCAATGTGCAGGCCGAGCTCATAATCCTCGGTCAGGCTATGCGCATCAAACGGTGCACCGCCGCGCAGTGCCGCCACCCTGTCCAGCGCGTCGCGGGCAATCGCGCAGCCCACCCCCGCCAGGGGCAGGCCCGCACCCAGCGCCTGGCGGACGACCATCTGCTTGCCATGCGCTTCGGCAAATTCGTCGCAATAATGCCCCGCCACCATGCGTGACCGGCGGTCGACCAATGGCAGTACCGGCAATTGCACCGTCGCATAGCGATCGATCAACGCATCAAAAATGCGCAGCTCGGCGCGGTGCACCACATCCTCGGCATCGTGCAGCACCACCGCGCGCACCCGGACGCCCCCGGCATGTTCGTCACGAAGCAATGCCCGCCATAAGGTGTTGAGGCACGCCGCCTTGGTGGTCGGCCCCGGCACCGCGCCGACCACCAGCCGGACACGGTGATCCTGATCCGCCACCGCCGCCACCGCATCGATGGTCGCGCGATCATTGGGATAGGTGCCGACATAAATGGCATAATCGGGGTGATCGATCGTCCCCAGCGCATGCCGCAGCATCGCCCCGATCACCCCGCGCTCATCCCAGGCCGGGACGAACACCGCCATGCGACCGCGCAACGGCCGGTCCGCCAGCTCGGTCAGCGTCAGTATCGGCCGTCGCCGGGGCCACCCATGCCAGAATTTATGCGCAACAAAGATGCCATCGACCGCCAGATCATCGAGACCCCCGACAAGGAAACCGATGGCAGCGAGCAGCAATGTTTCGCGCGCCACGACATCGACGATGGCAACGGCAATGGTAATTGCAGTCGTCCATATGTCCACGCCCAAACCCCCGATTCGCGGAGCAAACACCAGATGCTAGTGGAAATCGAGGAAACATATGGAAATACAGTATTTTATACCCCGGATAGTTGGCCAGCTTCCGCTGTAAAGGCTGACGGGTGGCCCAGCGACATGATGGTGCGCGCCAATCTCCATGCGACGAAGGCGGCTAAAGAAGCTCTCCGCCTGATTGGTGCAAGCAATGCCATCCGAATGGGCAATGGCATGATTGATACGCAGCGTGTCGGGCAGCTGGCAGATATTGGCGTAATGGACTCAGAGCCAAATATCAGGAACAAGATCAGCCGGGTAAATTTACAGCGGTGTCAGTGATCCAATGCCAAGAAGCTATCGGTACGTTATCCTTCAGGCTTGATCAGGAAATTGTTTGTCGATTTCTGGAAGCTGCGGCTCGTTCGGATATCGCAGACCGTTTGCAATCCGCATTAGATACGACGACATCTTATCAATGTCATATCCGCCGTGAAGTAAGTGAGATACCTGCCAGACATCGTTCCGATCCAGGGGCATTAGACGGCCGGCAGCATCGATTATTCTCCATGCGTCGGCGTGGTACTTCTCACCATATTTTTCTATGATTTTTGCGCGTTCACTCACCGACCTATCCCTTGTCGGGCGACGCGGTTCTTCCGGCCCCCTAGATATCATTTCAGATGTATCTTCTTGCCACGCGATAGCGGCCCGCGCTTGGCCGGCTCCGGCCAAAGCAGCAATTTCTCTTGATAGAATTTCGGCCTCAAGCGCGAGCGCAAGGCGGTCAATATAATGTCGCTGCGCCTCTTCTTCGAGAGGCTTGCGCTCACGCTTTGCTAGGATCGCATCGACCCAAAGGCCTACGACAAAGCCAGCCAGTAAGGTTGCCGGATAAAGCGTCCAAGACGAAAGCAGGAATGTCATGGCGACATCCCATTTGTGGCCAGCGCGGGTGTACCATCCTTTGTCTTGAGCGACCTGAATGAAAAACTGGCCGATAACCGCGATTGCAATGCCTGCAAGGAGCCACGTCGAAAACTTCCGTATTGTAGACCGCATGTCGACTTGTTTGCCCAACCAAGGCAACATTGTGGAGTCGGAAAAATTAGAGAAAAGCTCTAACCCCTTCAACGGGGGCATTTGCCGCGAGCACGGCGGTGAATGTAATCGCCTTGGCGCGTTTGCTACATAATGCCGGAAAAGCGCTTGGTGCGGGTGGCGTTGCTGGCGTCCAAATTGGTGCCCCGAGGGGCATCACGATCGTCGATCATCGCGTGCCGACAATGCACCGGGCATGCGAACGGCGCCGGTGGGGTTCCACCGGCGCCGTCGCTGTCGCTATCGCGTCGATCGGCTTAGAAATAAAAGCCGCGGATTACCTGCAGAACGCGCCCGCGGCGCACGTCGATCAACAGGACGTCGTTATAGTGACGCACCCAGCGCGTGCCCCAATGGGGCGCGGGCAGATGATACCGCCACGGATCGGCGATGAAGTAGCGATCGCCATAATAGGTGGGCGCAATCCGCGCCCCGACGCGAAACGCATTGTAGCGGAACGGCGCATTCCAGTTGCCGCGCGCATAGATGTTACGGTTCAGGTCGCGGTTCCGGCGCCAGTCGTCGCGGCCCCAGGCGCGATCACGGTCGCGACGGTCTTCGCGCAGTTCCTGCCGGGCATCGCGCACATCGCGCCGTTCTTCGCGGACATCGCGACGATCGCCGTTGCGATATGCCTGGTTCAGCTCGCGCTGTTCCTGCTGCAGGCGTACACGGTCTCGATTGACCTCTGCCTGAGACTGGGCCTGCGCGGCCGCCGGCAGGACGGTTGCGGCCATCAGTGCCGTGATGATCAGTTTACGCATGATTTTTCTCCAATGCTTCCAGACGATCAACCACCCAATGGGCACCGGGTGGCCTTGGTCTTGTCGCCTTATCGGCGAGTCGCACTGAACGACGGTCGAACGGATCAGTCAGCTTAGCGAAAGGCTGGGCGTGCCCCGATCAGCGAAGCGATCAGTAGCAAACATGGAGGCACACGCGGGCGGAAAACGCGATGGAAAGTCAGGGCGTGGGGCTGCCACCGCCACCGCCGCCGCCACCGCCCGCCGCGCCCGCGCCAACCGTGCCGATATTGCCGAACAGATCCTGGAAGAAGCTGCGATGGCGGCCCAGCGTTGGCGTAATCTTTTTCGACGGCGTGATGTTGGCGGCAAGTTCTGCCCCGGTCTGGCCGACCGAGACGACATTGCCCTTGTCGTCAAAGGCGATGCGCAGCGTCAGCTGCTTGGTGGGCTTGGGCTTGGTATATCCCAGAAAGCGGGTGTCCCGCGACAGATAGAACCATTCATTGTCGTTGAACTGGCCGGTAAAGGTCGGCTTGCCGAGCACGCGCAGCACGGAATCGCGATTATCGACGCGTGGCTGGACCGAATTGACCAGATCGGCATCGACCACATAGCCGCTATGCCCCTTGAGCGATGCGCAGCCCGACAGCGACAGCCCTGCCAGAGCAATCGCCGCCAACAAGGCCGGTTTGGCCGAAAATACGCGCATTCAACTCTCCCCAGGGGTATCGCGGCCGGCGAGGCGCATTGCATCGCTGGCCGATCGCTTCAATATGCCGGGAAATGTGGCCAAACAAGGCCAAGCATCGCGAACCGCCGATAAGGGTGAAGTGAATGGGATTGTTTGATCGTTTCTTTGGCACGCGCAAAACCGGCGACGTCGCCGCGCTTTATGCAGCGATTGTCGATCGCGCACGCCAGCCGCACTGGTATCTCGACGGGGCGGTGCCCGATACGATGGACGGTCGGTTCGACATGGTCGCCGCGATCCTGTCGCTGGTGCTGATCCGGCTCGAAGCCAATCGCGAGTCGAACGCCGCGGGCGTTGCCCTGACCGAGAGCTTCATCACCGATATGGATGCGCAGTTGCGCGAATCGGGCATTGGCGATGTCGGTCTGGGCAAGCATGTCGGCAATATGGTGAGCATGCTGGGCGGGCGACTGACCGCCTATCGCACCGGTTTGGACACGGGCGATCTGGACACCGCACTGGTCCGCAACCTGTATCGCGGGGTGGCACCAGGACCGGCGGCAATGGCGCATGTGCGCGCGGCGGTGGCGCGCTTTGCCGAACAATTACAGGCAACGCCCGCCGAAGCGTTGCTGGCCGGGCGGCTGCCGTGACGCCGCCCGAATTCAGCCGGCCTGAACGGATCGACACAATTGGCAGCGGCGCACGGGTCATTACCGTCACCGCCAATGGCGATGAACGTGCCGCGCTGGCGCGCCGCTTTGGGCTCATCGCCATCGACCTGCTGAACGGCGAGTTCAGCGTCCGGCGTGACGGCACTGTCATCGTCGCGCAGGGGCAGGTTGAGGCGCGCGTGACGCAGGCCTGCATCGTTACCGACGATCCCGTGCCGGCACGAATCGCAGAGGCTGTCAGCTTGCGCTTCGTGCCCGACGCCGAGGACGATGCCGTGCCCGACGACGAGATCGAACTGGCGGCAGAGGATTGCGACACATTATACTATAGCGGCGGCGCGATTGATCTGGGGGAAGCGACCGCAGAAACGATGGTACTTGCGCTCAATCCCTATCCGCGCGGCGCCAATGCCGAGGCCGCCTTGCGCGATGCCGGGGTCAAATCTGAGGAGGACGCCCGGCCGCTCGGCGCGCTGGCATCGCTGCGCGACAAGCTTGCTGGCGGTTAATCGTCATCGGGGCCGAGCGCCGGATCGAGGTCGCGCGGGCGAATAAAGCGTGCCAGCGTCCCGGCGCCGATCGCAGCATCGGCCCAGCGATCGATATCAAGCGTGATTTCGGCGAGCGTCGCGGTGGGGTATTTGGTTTCCAGCGTATCGCGCAGATCGTTGTCGCCGGCATCGGGCACGAGCATCAGCGCGAGATCTTCCAATCCGGGATTATGCCCGACCATCAGCGCGCGCGATGCGCTGTCCGGAAACGCGGTCACGATGTCGAGCAAGGTGACGCCCGAGGCAAGATAGATCCGCCGGTCAAAATGCGGATCAAGCGCGCGACCATAGCCCTTGGCGACATCCAGCACTGTTTCGACGACGCGAACAGCGGGCGACGCGACGACATGATCGAACGAGAGTCCCAGGGCGCGCAAATGATGGCCCATGGTATCGGCAGCGCGGCGACCGCGATCGTTGAGCGGACGATCAAAGTCGCGGGCGACCGGATCATTCCAGCCCGATTTGGCGTGCCTGAGCAGCGTCAACGTCTTCAATCGGTCCTCCGTCCGGCGCGGTCGCCTGTCCCTCATGCCCCAGCCGGGTTGCGGAAGAAAGACGCTTCACGCGGACAATTGCTTCATCGAGCGTAACCCGGACGATCGGGACGCCGGGCGGGAACGCCGCGAGCAACCGCGACGGCATCGCCGATGACAGCAGAACAAATGATCCGCGATCGCCGGCGCGGCGGATAAGGCGCCCAAAGGCCTGCGCCAGCCGCGCGCGGATGATCCGGTCATCATAGGCAGTGCCGCCGTTCGCCAGCCTGCGCGCGGTATGGAGCACGCTGGGCTTGGGCCAGGGCACGCCTTCCATCACCACCAGGCGGAGCGACTGGCCGGGCACATCGACCCCGTCGCGCAGCGCATCGGTACCGAGCAACGACGCGTGCGGATCATCGCGGAAAATATCGACCAGCGTGCCGGTGTCGATCGGATCGACATGCTGGGCGTGGAGCGGCAGCCCATCGCGCGCCAGCCGGTCGGCGATCCGCGCATGGACCGCGCGAAGCCGCCGGATGGCGGTGAACAGCCCCAATGTTCCGCCGCCCGCCGCCGCGATCAGCCGCGCATAGGCATTGGCAAGTGCCGCGGTGTCGCCGCGCTTCACATCGGTGACGATCAGGACTTCGGCGGCGCTCGCATAATCGAACGGGCTTGGCGCTTCGAACTCCACCGGCGGCGTCGACAGATGCTGGGCACCGGTCCGCGCTTCGGCGACCGACCAGTCGCCGCCCGCCTTCAGCGTCGCCGAGGTAACAAGCACGCCGTGCGCGGGTTTGAGGACGGTTTCGGCAAATGGCCGGGTGGGATCGAGCCAGTGGCGGTGGAGGCCGATATCGACATCGCGCCCTTCAATCCGGTCGACCGCCAGCCAGTCGACGAAGTCAGGATCAACCGGGCCGCCGATCCGCGCGATCAGCGACAGCCATGCGGCCACGGTTTCGGTCCGCCAGCCGAGCGACGCGATCGCGCCGTCGATGCGCGCGCGCGCGGCCCCGTCCATCCAGTCGGGCCCTTCCGCCAGCACCGCCTCCAGCCGCCGGCCAAGCGTCAGCAGCGGCCGGTAAAGCGCTTCCAGCGCACGCGCTGCCGGGCCCGCCGCCTCGATCAGCGTGGCATCGGGCTCGGCTAGTTCGGTCTCAAGACCATAGCCGGCATCTTCCCGGCCCTTTTCGCTATCGTCGGCGCGCGCATAGACCAGCCCCCGTACCGCCGCGAGCAGCGCCTCGATCGGCCCGAACGGCGCGCCTTCAAGCAGCCGCTGCTGCCAGCCCTGCGCGGGCAGTGCCTGCGCGGCGATCGCGGCATCGGCAATCGCCATGCCGCCCGCTTCATCATAGCTCGCGACATCGGACAGGCGCGCCGACAAGCCGCGCCGCCGCCCGCGGCCACCCGCTTCCGGCCCCAGCACCCAGCGCCGGATCTCGATCGCTTCCTGCCCGGTAAGCGCCGCCGCAAACATCGAATCGGCGGCATCGAACAAATGATGCCCTTCATCGAAAATATAGCGCGTCGGCCGCGTCGCGGTTTCCCGCCCGCGCGCCGCATTGACCATCACCAGCGCGTGATTGGCAATGACGATATCGGCCTCGCCGCTCGATCGCGCCGCGCGCTCGATGAAGCATTTGCGGTAGTGCGGGCAGCCGGCATAGACGCATTCGCCGCGCCGGTCGGTCAGCGCGGTCGCGCCCGCACGCCGGAACAGGGTCGGCAGCCAGCCGGGCAGATCGCCGCCGACCATATCGCCATCGGCCGTATAGCCGGCCCAGCGCGCGACAAGATGCGCCAGCACCGCCGCCCGCCCGGCAAAGCCGCCCTGCAGCGCATCCTCCAGATTGAGCAGGCAGGCATAGTTTTCGCGGCCCTTGCGCGTCACCACCCGCGCCTTGCGCACCGCAGGATCGGGATAGAGCCGCGCGGTTTCATGCGCCAATTGGCGTTGCAGCGTCTTGGTAAAGGTCGATACCCAGACCGCGCCGCCCGCCGCCTCTGCCCAAAGCGAGGCAGGCGCGAGATACCCCAGCGTCTTGCCGATCCCGGTCCCCGCTTCGGCGAGCACGAGATGCGGCGTATCGCGCGCGCTGCGCGGGGCAAAGGCAGCGCCGGCCACATCGGCAAAGGCGCGCTGCCCGGCCCGGATTTCCGCCCCCGCGCCGGTCAGATCGATCAGCCGCGCCTGTGTAGCCGCCGGATCGGGCACGATCGCGCGCGGCGCTGCCCGGGGGGCCGATTCCTGCCATTCGGGCAGCCGGGAATAGAGGAAGCGTTCGGCCTGATCGGGCCTGGACAGCCGATCGGCCAGCGGTGCCGTCCACGGCCAGCGCAGCCGGGCAAGCGACTGGAGCGAGGTCCACGCGCCTTCGCGCTCGGGCCAGTCGCCGTCTGCCACCGCCAGCAGCCGATCGGTCGCCGCCAGCAGGAACGCGGCCACCGCAGCGTCGCTTGCCGGTTCGGGCAGGCCGGTCACCCGCGCCAGCCCGCGCGGCGTGGGCACCATGAAGCGCGCAGGGCATAGAAACGCGAATAATTCCAGCAGATCGAGCCCCGATATGTCGGCATAGCCAAGCCGCTGCGCGACCAACGCCGCGTTGAGCATGATCGTCGGGGTATCCGCCGCCACTCGGATGGCTTCCCCGCGCCCTACCTGTCGCGCGTCGTCGCCCCGGGCGATCCAGATACCGCCATGGCTTGCATAGAGCGCGGGATAGACAAGCGTCGTCACCGACTGACCCGAACGGCCGTGGTCAGGCCCGCTGATAGTGCCCGATCAGGCGAGGGACCTGGGCGGCATCGGGAATGCCGATCATCTCGAACCACTCGGTGATATGATCGCCGTCGCTGTCGACATGGCTGCCCGTCTGGACGCGCACATTGCCGACCCCATCGCGACGGGCGCTGAGCTTTATCGCCCCGATCCGATCGAAGGTGACGCTTTCGAGGTCGATGGCCCGGCCTAGGGCGGGGGCGAGGTGGGGCGTCTGATCGCAGCACAGCCGGATCAGGCGGTGATCGGTCACGGCAAACAGCGTTCTTCGTGCCTTGATCACCGCTCGTACCGGCAAGGCCAGCATCCAGACACCGATGGCAATGAACGGCAACCCGAACAGCGGCAGGGCGATGCCAAGCGCCATTTGCCCCGTGCTGGGCATCGCACCGTGCGCCGCAAACCAGGGCGTCCAGGCCATTGCTTCCCAAACAAGGGCAAAGACCGTCCAGGGTATCGCAAACAGCCAGATGACAAAGGCCGATGCCATCGCCGAGCGACGCGGCATGCCGCACCATAGGATCTGCTCGCCGGCATTCAGCTCGCGCATCAACAGCGCGCGCAGATTGGCGTGCAGCAGCGCGGCGCCGGGATCGCTCATGCGAGCGCGCTTCGCATGTCGAGGTTGCAAAATGATGAAGGTTCGCGCACCGGATCACGCGACATAGCCTTACCGATCATGGAACAAATGACAAACATCGATCTGCGCGCCGCTGCACTGGAATCAAAGGCCTGGCCCTATGAAGAGGCGCGCAAGCTGTTGAAACGCTATCCGGGCGGGAAGCCCGGCGGTACGCCTGTCCTGTTCGAAACGGGCTATGGCCCCTCGGGCCTGCCGCATATTGGCACCTTCAACGAAGTGCTGCGCACGACAATGGTCCGGCGCGCCTATGAAACGCTGACCGGCGCACCCACCCGGCTGGTCGCGTTCAGCGACGATATGGACGGCCTACGCAAAGTGCCCGACAACGTGCCCAACGCCGCCATGCTGGCCGATTATCTTGGCAAGCCGCTGACGCGCATTCCCGATCCGTTCGGCAAGTTTGACAGCTTTGCCGCGCACAACAACGCGATGTTGCGCGATTTTCTGGACCGGTTCGGCTTTGAGTATGAATTTGCATCGTCGACCGACTATTATGCGTCGGGCCGGTTTGATGACGCGCTGAAGAACGTGTTGCGCCACTATCAGGCGATCATGGACGTGATGTTGCCCACGCTGCGCGCCGAGCGCCGAGCAACCTATTCCCCGGTGCTGCCGATCAGCCCGAGATCGGGCATCGTGCTGCAGGTCCCCATTGAGGTCATCGACGCCGATGCCGGGCTGATCGCGTTCGAGGATGACGGCGAGCGCATTACCCAGACGGTGCTGGGCGGGCAGGCCAAGCTGCAATGGAAGGTCGATTGGGCGATGCGCTGGGTCGCGCTGGGCGTCGATTATGAAATGGCGGGCAAGGATCTGATCGATTCGGTGATCCAGTCGGGCAAGATCGCCCGCGTGCTGGGCGCAAAGCCCCCCGAAGGCTTTAACTACGAGATGTTCCTCGACGAAAAGGGCGAGAAAATCTCCAAATCAAAGGGCAATGGGCTGAGCCTTGACCAGTGGCTGACCTAT
>JAIELC010000078.1 GCA_019753375.1 Sphingomonas sp. | reverse complement strand
TATGTCCTGTTGAGCGCGCGGCGTGCGCTGCCCGTCATTGGCGTGCGTGCCCGTGACCTTATCGACGCGCTGGCACCGGCCGCGCTGGCGGCCACCGCCATGGCCATTGCCGTGGCGGGGTTCGACATGATGCTCCCGATCAAGCATCCCGCCACGCGCCTGTGCCTTTTGGCGGCGCTGGGTGTCGTGGTCTATGCAGGCTGGCTGCTGATTTTCGCGCAGCCGTTGATTGCCGACCTCAGGTCGCTAGTTTTACGCCGCCCGGCCAACGCAGATCGCTGACCCGCGGGGCAGTCAGGCCGACTGGATATAGTCGCGCATTGCCGCGGCGTCGGCCTCAATCCGATCGATTCGGAATTTGACCAGATCGCCGATCGACACCACGCCGATAAGCTGCCCGGCCTCGATCACCGGCAAATGACGCACGCGCCGCCGCGTCATCAAGGATAGCGCGCCGATTACGGGTTCTGCGGGTCCGACGGTAATGGCCGGCGCCGTCATCACATCACCCACCGTCCGGTCGAGCGCGGCAGCGCCGTGCGCGGCCAGAGTATGGATGACATCGCGCTCGGAAAAGATCCCGACCACCGCCGCGCCGTCCATCACCGGTACCGCGCCGACTCGGCGCTCCGCGAGCAGACGAAGGGCTTCCAAAACGCTCTGGTTCGCGGTGACCGACACGACGTCGCGTCCCTTGTTGGTCAGGATCGCTGCGATTGTCATGATTTCTCTCCTTGCCGAAACCCATCGGGATGAACGACGGGATTGAGGATTCCATTTTTCGGCGCCAATGGGAAGCAATGCCTGATCAACGCACCGCATTGGATGATCCTGACCACGCCGCCTTCGCCTGGGCGCGCTACCGCCGCATCATGCGTTGGATGGCACTGGCGACGGCGTTGCTCGTCGCCGTGGCGATTGCCGTGCTCGATTATGCTTATGGCCCGCTCGACTGGATCACGATTTTGGCCGCGATCGGGGGCTTTGGGGGCACGGCGCTGATGGCATCGGCGCTGATGGGGCTGGTGTTCCTCAGTTCAGGCACCGGCCATGACGAAAATGTGAAGAATATCGACTGATCAACCCACCGGTCGAATGATGGTGTAGTCAAGCGTTACGGTTCCATTGGCCGGGACGCGCGCCTTCCAGAAATATTTCCCGTCCTTACGGCTAATGCCGGCGCCGGTCAGCGTATAATTCTGATAAACCGCCAATTTGGCTTCATAGTCGATTGGGCGGGCATTGGCGTTGGTCACGGTCAGCCGGTACTGCACCCTGGTCTTGGTCTTGGTTTTGGTCAGCGATGTGCTGCGCGCATGGACCCCCGGGGTTGCGGCAAGCTTGAACTCAACCTGCTCGCCGACGGCCTTGTCGTCGGTTGAGCTTTCTCCCAGCAGGATCGGTCGCCCGGCGGCATTCTCGAACACCGCAACCTGCCCGGCGGGTAGGGGAAGGCCCAGACCCGCATCGGTCCGATTGCGGCCGCGCAGCGTCAGCACGGGGTCGGACACCGAATCCGCATTTGCATCGCTGACATAGACAACCGCGAGCGGCACGGCATTTTTGGACAGCAGCGCGACCTGCTTTTGCGATTGCGATGCAACCGTGACCGGATCCGTGATGCGGTACAGCTTCAGGTCGCCCAACGCTTCCTGCACGGCCTTGCGCGCCGCGCCGGTCACCACGATCTCTGACGCGTCATTGTCGGCCAGGGCACCGCGCCGTGCCATCATTTCCATCATCGGTGCCGGCGGGGGAGGAACGCTCCGTGGGCGGCCATCGTCATAGGGGAGCTCGGGCGGCCCATATTCCCAGCATTTCAGCGCCAGATACTGGTTGTCCGGGGGGCCAAAGTCGGGATCGTCATCGACGCGGTTGGGCTTGCCCGCGACCACCTGCGTCCTCGCGGCGGGGAAACTGGTGACATCGTTCGACGCCATCGTCACCCAGGCGAACAGATCGGCGCTGGCCCCGCCGGGGCGCATCGTCACGACATAATTGGCTTGCCAGTCAAACCCGCCCGCGAGGTAGGACAGGGTGATGGTCGCCGACACCGGTCTTTCGCTATCGGTTTCAACCGACAATGTCGGCTTGGCCGAAAGCCCGGCAGGCACGCCGTCATAGACCAGCGCTTCGGGCATGCCGTTGCATTGATAGCCCTCATAGCCGTTGCCCGTCTGGACAACCGCCGCGCCGTCGGGGCCCGATCGGATCACTGCCTGTTGCTCGACCACCCGACCCGTCGCCTTGTCGGTGCGCCGGATGATGACGCGGCGGCCGAGCGCCCGGTCGAACAGGCTGCGCGGGCTGAGCAGGTCGGCATCGAGATTTTTCTCGCGGACCCCGGCCGGCAAACCGCCGATGATCGCGCTTTCGGGAAAGATATTGCCGGCAACGCCCTCGAAGCGCAGCACCGCGCGACCCGCCGGCAAATTGATCGTCCGGGTTTCGGTAATCAGGGCATAGCCATCGGGATTGTCCTTATCGATGGCATCGTCAGCCTGGCGATAGGGCGCGCGATACACCGTTACCGACACCGAATCCGGTCGGGTCGACGTGACCAATGTCTGCGCGCTCGCGTAGCCTGCCGGGGCAAATGCCGCGACCGTGCCCGCGACGGCGCCAGCGACGAAGAGGGCGAAGCGCCCGTGCATCGGTTCAGTACCGCGTATCGATGACGGCCGTCAGCGTCGTCGTGCCGTTGGCGGGCACCGTGACGTGCCAGACGCGTTCGTCCAGCGACCGCTGTTCGCCTGGCAGGCTTTCCGATGGCACTCGCGTATCGGGCCACCAGTAACGGTCCATCCCGGCCTGGACCACGTCGACGGTCACCGGCTGTGAGCGGGCGTTGGTCAGCGTATATTGCATCGTGGTGCGATAAAACACCTTGGCACTGTCCACTTCATACGTCCGGGCGGCGGCGCCATTGACGGCCACGCGCCAGCGCGCACTCTTTTCCCATTCATCCGACAGGATACGCTCGCGCTTGGCGACCGCTGCCTTGACCTTCACGTCGAACGCCTCACCGGTCTTAAGCGACAGCGCTGATCCCATCGGTGTGTGGTCGATCGCGTTTTCGCCAATGAACTGCGGCTGACCCTTGGCATCGCGCATATAGACCCGCACCGTTCCAGCCGGCAGCGCATCGCCCAGCCCGCCATTGGCCGAGCTCGAAAAGTTCAGCACGGTGTCGGCGCTTTGCGGATCATCCTGCGACGCCATCCAGTCGTTGCGCCACACATACCCCTTTTTGGCGGGCACATTGGACACGCTCAGGAAGCTGACCTGCTTTTGCTGATTGGCGGCGAGCGTTGTGCGGTGCCCTAGCGGATAGAGATAATAATCGCCCAGCTGGCCCCGGGCTGCGGTTTCGGTGCCGGGATCGCTGCCGGGCGCATAGCCATTGGGGCGGACCGGCCTGCCATAGCGCTGGTTGGAATAATTGCCGGCATTGGCGGGGCTGCCCGCGACCAGCAACGTGTCGGCATTGACGAATGGCGTGCCGCCATTGTTTTGCAAGGTCACCCAGCCCTGCACGTCAATCGCGCCCTTGCTCTCGTCGAACAGCGCAACATAATCGGCATGCCAGCTGAAGCCGTTGGTCAGATAGCTAAGCGTAACCGGTCGCGATCCGCCCGATTGGGTATCGAGCGTTACCGACAGCGTCGGCCGCGCGCGCAGATTGGGCGGAAGCGAATCGAATACCACGCGCACGGGCAGCCCATCTTCGCGCAATATCTCGATCCGGTTGCCGATCTGCATGACGACACCCCCGTTGGTCGCCAGAATCTTCGCCTGCTCGCGCGTTTCCGCCCCGGTTGCGGGATTGGTCCGGACAATGGTGATGGTCTGGCCAACCGCCTTCTGGATCAGCGCTTGCGGGCTCAGCAGATCATAATCGTAATTCTGCTCGATAATCTGGGTGCCCGACGCGCTCAGGCGGACGGTCTCGGGCCGGATCATCGTGGCGACGTCCTTGAACTCCTGGCGCGAATTTCCCTTGGGCAAATTAAGCTGGCGCGTATCCTGGACCAGCGCATTGCCGTCGGAATAAATCGTGACCGCGATATCACCCTGCGCCGTTGCCTCGGTCGCCCCGGCATTGTCGGCTACAGACTGCGCATCGGCCGCGACAGGCATGGCCAGCAATACCGATAGTGCCCAGAAACGCATTGCATTCTCCCGCCAGAACTTTGCAACCGATTGTATCGGCGCCCTATGACGGATCAATGTCGTTGGCGGAATGAAGCTTAGCTGAACCGATCAGCCGACCGGTGTTGCCTCATCGGTGGCCGCACGCCGCCGGCGGCGCGGCTTTTCCTCCACGGTTTCCGGCTCAGGTTCGGCCGCGCTAATCGCAGGCGGTAAGCGGTCGATGCCCAGTGCGATCGATTCGCCGTCCTCGCCATTGGCGGTTTCCGTGTCTTTGCCGTTGCGGGCCAGACGAGGGCGACGACTCCGCCCTTCGGAGGCGCGCGGTGCGCTGGCGCGCTGGCCCGCCGTCTCGCTATCGTTCGACTCGTCGGCGGCGATCATCCGATTGCCATCGGTATCGGCACGGTCAGCGTCGCCATCGTTACCGCGGCTGTTCCCACGGTCATTGCCACGATCATTGGCTTGGTTATTGGCCCGGTCGTTACCCCGGTCGCTGCCACGGACATTGCCGCGATTATTGCCATTATCGCTGCGTCCATTGCCGCGCGCATCGCTGCGCCCGTCATTGCGCGACTCACTACGATCGCCGCGATAGCCATTGCCGTCACGGTCGTTCGACCGGTCGTTGCCGCGATCACTGATCAACTCTCCGGCATCATCGCCGCCCACATCGGCCGGATCGAAATCATCGCCGTCATCGCCGTCGAACTGGTCGTTGTGATTACGACGCGGCTGATTTTCCTCAAAGCGCGACCGGGTCTCGGCAAGCACCCGAAAATAATGATCCGCAAACTGCAGATAATATTCGGTGTTGACCCGATCGCCCTGCATCTGCGCGTCGCGCGCCAGCGTCTTGTATTTTTCCAAGAGCTGCGCCGCGTTGCCGCGGGCACGATTATCGATCCGGTTGCCATTATCCTGGCCGCGACCCGGGTTGCCACCTTGAGCGCGCTGCCCGCCGCGACCGCGACGACGCCCGCCTTGACGATTATTGATCAACTGTTCTTGTCCCTGTGCCTGAAATCAAACCCGGCATTGCTCCGCAGAGATGATGCGTGCCTTCCGGCGCCTCCGCCTGACCAGGGTCAAGTGAAGGAACCTGCCACGGCCACCGGACGTCAGCGGCTTCATGACGAAAGATCGGGGGAATCGCCTTTGTTCAACGGCTTGGGTTGAAAACGCGTGCCCCTGACAACCGCAATAGCGACTGCCACGGCATTCTCCAAGCAGAAATATGTAAAGCTTTGTTTCCGGATCATACGGGCCGGGTTGCGATGATGGCCCGGGCCCGCCCACCAAGATCCTGTCGGCAGGCGCTAACAAGCCCAACCTCGCGCACCATGAAACCGACCGCATCGGCCTGGGTTGCACCAATTTCGAGAATCGCCAGTCCGCGAGCGGCAATCAGCCGGGGCAATTCAGGAATGATCACCCGGTAGGCGTCGAGCCCGTCGTCGCCGGCAAACAGCGCGATATCAGGTTCATGGTCACGGACATCGATCGGCAAGGATTCTCCCGTACCGATATAGGGCGGATTGACCAGAACCAGGTCAAATGTTCCCGCCACACCCTGCGCCCAGTCGCCCTGGCGAAACATCGCCCGGTCACCAAGCCCCAGCGATGCAGCGTTGCGCCGGGCATAATCAAGGGCATCGTCAGACTTATCGATTCCGATCCCCTGCGCCCGTGGCCATTCAGACAGCGCCGCCAGCAGCAACGTGCCCGGGCCGGTCCCCAGATCCAGAATGCGCCGTGGCCCGTCTTGCCCAAAGTGCGCCAGCGCTGCTTCGATCAGCGTTTCGCTGTCGGGGCGCGGCACCAGCACGCCAGGGCCAACCTCCAGCTCAATCGTCCAGAAAGCCCGCGACCCGGTGATATATGCGATCGGTTCATGCGCTAGCCGCCGGACCAGCAAGGGGCCAAACCCGCTTGGCGTCGCTGTATCCAGATGTTGCAGCAACATCGTTTCGCGGGTCGTCGCCAGGGCTTGCGCCATCAACAGTTCGGCGTCGAGCCGGGGCGTATCCGATACAGTTGCAAGCGCCGCGCCGGCCTGGGCAAGCGACGCCCTGACCGTCGGGTCAGCCATCCAGACTGGCCAGCCGTTCGGCTTCATCCTCGGAAATCAGCGCACCGATCAGCTCGTTCATCTCGCCTTCCAGAATTTCCGGCAAGCGGTGGAGCGTCAGATTGATACGGTGATCGGTCACGCGACCTTGCGGATAATTATAGGTCCGGATGCGTTCGGACCGATCGCCTGACCCGACCATTGATTTTCGCGCCCCCGCGCGCTCGGCATGCAGCCGCTCGCGTTCCAGTTCATACAGCCTTGTCCGCAGCACCTTGAGCGCCTTGGCCTTGTTCTTGTGCTGGGATTTCTCGTCCTGCTGGATGACAATCAGGCCAGTCGGGATGTGGACGATCCGGACAGCAGAATCGGTGGTATTGACCGACTGACCGCCGGGTCCCGACGACCGATAAATATCGATCCGCAAATCCTTTGCCTCGTCGATTTTCACGTCGACATCCTCGGCTTCGGGCAATACCGCGACGGTCGCGGCGCTGGTGTGGATGCGCCCCCCCGCTTCGGTGGCAGGCACGCGCTGGACCCGGTGGACCCCACTTTCGAATTTCAATTTGGCGAAGACGCCTTTGCCTTCGACCGAGGCGACGACTTCCTTGTAGCCACCAAGTTCGGCCGGGCTCGCAGAAATCAGCTCGACGCGCCACCCCTGGCTATCGGCAAAGCGCTGATACATGCGGAATAGGTCTCCCGCGAACAAGGCGGCTTCATCGCCACCGGTTCCGGCCCGGATTTCCAGCATGGCCGCGCGCTCATCCGCCGCATCGCGCGGCAGCAACGCCAGCGCGAGACGGCGTTCCGCGTCGGGCAGTCGCGTTTTAAGTGCGTCGATTTCCTCGCGCGCCATTGCCTTCAGCTCGCCATCGGCGTCGTCGCCGTTGGACATGTCGGCCAGCACCTCAAGCTCGGCGCGCAACCGGCGCACTTGCCCGGCGGCCTGCGCCACCGGCTCCAGCTCGGCATATTCCTTGGAAATCTGCACAAATTTGTCAGACGGCAGATCACCCGTCGACATCAGAGCCGACAGCTCATCGCGACGCGCTTCGATCTGCGCAATGCGTTCGGGGGAAATCGATGTCATGCCCTGATTGCTTCCACCAGCCGGTCGGCAGAAATGAGCTGCTGCTCCCCTGTCGCCAGATCCTTCAACGCCACCGACGCTGCGGCAGCTTCCGTCTCGCCAACGATGACGGCAAAGCGCGCGCCAACTGCATTGGCGCGTTGCAGCCGCCGCTTGAAATTGCCGCCAAAGGCCATGTCGCTGATAATGCCGTCGGCTCGCAGACGGGCCAGAATCTTCATGGCATAGGCTGTTTCGCCCGGCCCCATCGGCACCACAACCGCGACAGGCCGGTCGGCTGTTGTTTCAGCGGTCAGCATTGCCAGCCGCTCAATCCCTGCCGCCCAGCCTACCCCCGCCGTCGGATGGCCGCCAAGGCTTTCGATCAGTCCGTCATAACGCCCGCCCGCCAGCACCGTGCCCTGCGCGCCCAGCCGGTCCGTCACGAATTCAAAGGCGGTGTGGCGATAATAGTCGAGCCCGCGCACCAGCGTGTCGTTCCGCGTCCACGCGACCCCGGCGGCATCGAGCCCCTTGGTCACGCTCTCAAAGAACGCGCCCGCCTCGCTGGTCAGGAACCCGTCGATCCCTGGCGCGGCATCGGCGATCGGCCGGTCGCGCGGGTCCTTTGAATCGAGAATGCGCAAGGGGTTCTTGTCGAGCCGGGCAAGGCTGTCTTCGCTCAACTCACCCCTGTATGCCTCAAAATGCGCGACCAGCGCGGCGCGCCACGCATCGCGTGTCTCTGCATCCCCCAACGTGTTGAGCTGCAAGGTGACGCCGTCCGAAATGCCCAACTCGCGGATCAACTGGTCCGCGAACACCAGCAATTCGACATCGGCGGCGGGCTCGGCCGCGCCGATGATCTCGGCGTCAATCTGGTGGAATTGCCGATAACGACCCTTTTGCGGCCGTTCGTACCGGAACACCGGGCCATGCGCGACGACCTTGAGCGGCGCATATTGCTGCCAGCCTTCGGTCAGGAAGGCGCGCGCGATCCCGGCGGTAAATTCGGGCCGCAGCGTGATCGAATCGCCCCCACGATCCTCAAAGCTGTACATTTCCTTCGATACGACATCGGTGGTTTCGCCCAGCGACCGCGCAAACACCGCCGTGGCTTCGAACACCGGCAGTTCGACCCGCTGAAAGCAGTAAAGCTTGCGGACGCGGTCGAACGCTTCGACCACGCGCGCAAAGCGGCGCTGGTCGTCGCCAAAAATGTCCTGGGTGCCGCGGATGCGGTGGGGCGTTTCGATACGGGCCATTTGGTGGCGCTGTTTAGGCGAGACATTATCGGAACACCAGTGGCTCGATCACGGTGCGACCATGCAGGTTGACAGCACACCCCCACCCGGCGCAGCATCCTTGCCAACGGAGCGCCATGACTCCGAAAAAATGCCGCAGGAACCGCCCAAATACCGGTCTTACCGTGGGGGATGTCTTGATGCGCGTGCCGTATTCGATAGCGTTTTTGCAATGATCATCGCCGGTCTGATCGACTGGGCGCCAGCGATCGCGGCATTGCTCGTCGCCGGACTGCTGGCGGGTTTTGCGGCGGGAATCTTTGGCATTGGCGGGGGGTTTGTCGTTGTCCCCGCCCTGATCATCCTCTTGCCGTTCCTGGGCGGCAATGCGGCGGAATATGCGCATGTGGCAATCGGGACGTCGCTCGCGACGATTGTCTTTACCTCATTCCGATCGGTGCGCGCCCATGCCCAGCGCGGCGCGGTCGATTTCGACATTATCAAAAGCTGGTCCCCGTGGATTATCGCGGGCGTCGGCGCCGGGGTGCTGCTGGCGCGGGTGATCGATGGCCAGGCGTTGACGCTGGTCTTTGCCAGCGGGGTTAGCCTGATGGCGATCCATTTCCTCGCCCCCTGGCTGGCCGACCGCCAGATGCGCGACCGGATGCCGACCGGGGTGATGCGCGCGTCGATCGCCGGGGGCCTGGGCACGTTTTCATCGCTGCTCGGCATTGGCGGCGGCACGATTGCGGTCATGGTGATGACGCTGTGCGGACGGTCTATCCACCGCGCCATCGCCACCGCTGCGGGATTTGGCTTTGTGATTGCTGTGCCCGGCACCATCGGTTTCATGCTGATCGGCCTGGGTGTGCCGGACCTGCCGATCGGATCGATCGGCTATGTCAATCTGCCCGGCGCGGCCATTATTGCATCGACATCGATGCTGACGGCGCCGGCGGGTGCGGCTGCTGCCCACCGTTTGCCCGCCGCGCCGCTGAAGCGCGTTTTTGGTCTGTATCTGTTGTTTGTTGCTGCCACGATGTTTCGCCATGCCCTCATTGCCTGAAAGGAAAGCCCCCATGGAATTTTCCCGCCGCAACCTGATGATCGGGGCCACCATTGCCCCCTTTGCCGCCCCCGGCTTTGCGCGCGCAGCCGCCGCACCAGCCGCTGCCCCTGCGGCCATGTTCGGCCCCAAACCGGGAATCGCGCTGCTGTCGCGCAACGAAAATCCTTATGGGCCCAGTCCCAAGGCGCTGATCGCGGCCGAGGCGGCGACAGCAAAGGGCGCCTATTACGCCGATGACGCGCAGGCCGTGTTGATCAAGATGATCGCCGACAAATACGGCGTTTCCCCCGATCAGGTCGTGGTCGGCACCGGATCGGGCGAGGTGCTGAATGCGATCGCGCTCGCGTGGAAAGACAAGGGCGCCTATCTTGCGCCAGAGCTGTTTTGGGACACCACCGCCCAGTGGGGCGTCAAGCACGGCGGCACGCTCAAGACCGTGCCATTGACCGCCGCGATGGAAGTCGATCTGGCCGGTATGGCGGCGGCGCTCGATCCGTCGATCGGGCTGGTCCATATCGTCAATCCCAACAATCCGACCGGGCTGCTGCTGGACGGCGATACGCTGCGCGGTTTCATCAAGACAGCGGCACCAAAAGCCACCGTGTTGATTGACGAAGCATATAACGAACTGGTTCCCGACCCCCGGTACAGTTCGATGATCGACATGGTCCGGGCCGGGCATGACGTCATCATCACGCGCACCTTTTCAAAGATTTTCGGGATGGCGGGCATGCGGATCGGTTACGCGATCACCTCCTCCGCCAACGCCGCGAAGATTCGCGGCTTCATGATGACGTGGATCAATTCCGCCGGGCTGGGCGCGGCGATCGCCAGCTACGAAGATGACGCCTTCCAAAACTGGTCCAAGGGCAAAATCGTCGAAGGGCGCGAAATGATCACGGCGGCCGCCAAAAACGCCGGGCTGACGTTGCTGACGCCATCGGCGAATTTCGCCTTCGTGAAGGTCCCCGACGCGAATGCCGTACAAAAGGCGATGGCCGCGCGCGGCGTTATGATCCGCGGCGCTTATGGCAAATGGTCGCAATGGTCGCGCGTTTCGACCGGCAAGCTCGAGGATGTCGAGCGTTATTGCAAGGCATTGCCCGAAATCGTCGGCGCGTAAACGGCAAAGGCACAGCTGGGGCGTTTCCCTGATCGCTGCAGCGCGCTACCAACGCGCATGACCAGCACGTCTTTTGCCGTCCGGATCGCACGGCGCATTGCCCCGCCGCGCTTCATTCTGTTTGCGGTCGCGCTGGTCATCGGCTTGGTCGTGCTGAGGCCCCAACTTGGCTGGGCACGCGGCATCATGGCCGCTTTTGACGGCGCGGCCGCCCTGTTCCTGCTCACCCTGGCCCCGCTGCTTGGGGCCAGGCCACGCACGATCCGCATCCACGCGCGCGACAATGACGCGAACCGGGCCCTGCTGCTGGGGGTAAGCGTGATCGTCACGCTGGTCATCCTGGTCGCGGTTGCAAGCGAGATCAGGGCGAAATCCAGCACGATCACGGTGGCACTGGTTGTCGCGACGCTGGCATTGGCGTGGCTGTTTTCCAATGTCGTCTTCGCGCTGCACTATGCGCATCTGTTTTACCGGGGCAATGACGAGGGAAGCGACAGGGGCGGCATCGATTTTCCCGGAACCGGCGAACCGGATTACTGGGATTTTGCCTATTTCAGCTTCACGCTGGGGATGACGTTTCAGACATCCGATGTCGACATTTCATCGCCGATGGTGCGGCGCGTCGTGCTGGGTCAGAGCATGGCGGCGTTTATTTTCAACATTGGCGTCCTTGCGTTCACCATCAACATTCTGGGTAGCGGCTAAAGCCGGTCGCAAAAGGAAGCGTTCGAGGCTGGACACACGCCGCCACTCCTCTTTAGGGTCCATCAGGAAGACAATAAAAAGACGAAAAGGGCGTTCCTGCATGCTGCGTATATTGACCGGTTGTGCCCTGCTGCTTTCCCCTGCAGCGGCCCTCGGTGAAAACTCCCTGCCTCAGCCTGTCCCCTATGCCGATACGATTCCGGCACCAAAAGACGCGCCCTATCCGGGCGTCATCAGGCTTGCGATCGACGCCAGCGATACCGCGCAAGGTATCTTCAAAGCCCATGAGACCATCCCGGTCGCAACCGCCGGACCCATGGTATTGCTGTTCCCGAAATGGCTGCCGGGCAATCACTCACCAACGGGGCAGATCGATAAGCTGGCGGGGATCAGGATCAGCGCCGGCGGCAAACCCATCGCCTGGACGCGCGATCCGGTCGATGTCTACGCGCTGCATATCGATGTGCCCCAAGGTGCCGCGTCGATCGATATCGACATGCAGTTCCTGTCGGCCACAGAGGCCAATCAGGGCCGGATCGTGATGACCGAAGACATGCTGCGCCTGCAGTGGAATTCGATGAGCGTGTATCCGGCTGGTTATTTTATCCGGCAGATACCGGTTGAAGCCACCGTCACCTATCCCAAAGGATGGACCGCCGCCTCCGCGCTGAAAGCGGAAAAAAATGGCGCGACCTATCGCTATGCACAGACCAATTATGAAACGCTGGTCGATTCACCCGTGCTTGCCGGGCTGTATTACAAGCAATGGCAGCTGGCGCCGCGCGTCTTCCTCGATACCGTCGCGACATCGCCCAAGGAGCTGGCCGCAACCGAGGCTCAAATCGCGCCCCACAAAGCCCTGGCGGAGCAGGCGGTAAAACTGTTCGGGGCCCAGCATTACGATAATTACCACTTCCTGCTCGCAATCTCCGATCAGCTTGGCGGGATCGGTCTTGAACATCATCGCAGTTCAGAAGACGGCGTTGATCTGGGCTATTTCAGCGACTGGGCAAACAGCGCGCCCGCGCGCGATCTGCTGCCGCACGAATATACGCATAGCTGGAACGGCAAATTCCGGCGGGGTGCGGATTTATGGACGCCCGACTACCGCACGCCAATGCGCGACAGCCTGTTGTGGGTCTATGAAGGCCAAACGCAGTTCTGGGGCTATGTCCTGAGCGCGCGATCGGGTCTGCTGACAAAGCAGGAGACGCTGGACGCTCTTGCCATGATCGCGGCCAGTCTGGACAACGCGCCGGCGCGGCAATGGCGCCCACTGGCGGACACGACCAACGATCCAACGATTTCGCAGCGCCGGCCGCGCGGTTGGGTCAGCTGGCAACGGTCGGAGGATTATTACAACGAAGGGCTACTGATCTGGATGGAGGTCGATTCGGTTCTGCGCCAACAAACCAATGGCAAAAAATCGATCGATGATTTCGCGCGGTCCTTTTTTGGGATCAATGACGGCGATTGGGGCACGGTTACTTATACAGTTGATGATGTGGTCCAGACGCTCAACCGCCTGACGCCCTATGATTGGGCAGGCTTGCTGACGCGCCGGCTGACCGAAACGGGCGAACACGCGCCGTTGAACGGCTTTACCGCTAACGGGTATGCGCTGACCTATTCCGAAACGCCCAGCGACTATTTCAAGGCAACCGAAAAAGAACGCAAGCGCACCGATTTAAGCCTGTCGATCGGGCTGGTCATGGGCAAGGATGGCGACATTGTCGGTGTAACCTGGGGAAGTGCCGCTTTTGGTGCCGGCGTTGATTCGGCCGACACGCTGACCGCGGTGGACGATCTGGCCTACACCCCCGAACGGCTGAAGGACGCGATCACTGCCGCCAAGGATGGCAAGGACCCCATTCGGCTGACGCTGAAGAAAGGCGACCGGTTCCGCGTTGTGACCGTCGACTATCACAAAGGATTGCGGTATCCGCGGCTCGAAAAAATCGGCACCGGAGAGAATGGCCTCGATCGGCTATTAGCTGCCAAATAGGAAAATTGATGCGTATTGACTTGATTCCGACGGGCAAGAGCCCGCCTGACGACCTGAACGTGGTCATCGAAGTGCCGGTGGGCGGCGAGCCGGTAAAATATGAATTCGACAAGGCGTCTGGTGCGCTGTTTGTCGATCGTATTTTGCACACGCCGATGCGCTATCCGGCAAATTACGGCTTTGTCCCGCACACCTTGTCACCCGACGGCGATCCGCTCGATGCGCTCGTCATTGCCCGATCGCCCTTCATTCCGGGGTGCGTTGTCCGCGCGCGCCCGATTGGCGTCTTGAATCTGGAAGACGAACATGGCGGCGACGAAAAGCTGATCTGCGTGCCGGTCGACACGACATTTCCTTACTATTCCGACGTTGGTGAACGCGGCGATCTGCCATCGATCGTCTTGGCGCAGATCGAACATTTCTTCACCCATTACAAGGATCTGGAAGCCGAAAAATGGGTGCGGGTCGGTAAATGGGGCGATTCAGCCGAGGCACGCCAGATCGTGATAGAGGCAATCGAACGCGCCAAGAACGCCAACCAGGGCTGACGCAGGACAATCAATATCTGTCCCGCCTTGTGCACGTGCAGGGCGGCTTTCGGATGAGACCAAAGCGGGGGGCTGGATTGCGACGTGTTGCTGCGTCCCGCAATGGCGGTGTAGCCGAAACGACGATCAATCCGCGTCAGCGACCGTTCTTGTCGCCCCGCTTCTTCCCTGCCTTGCGCACTGGGCCGCGCTGACCGGCGGCGACGCCCAGCATGGCCCAGTTGCGCAGGGCATCGGCATCATCATAGACATCATCGGGCGCGCGCCGGTAATTCATCGTGCCCATGCGTCCCTCACCCATTTGATAGCTGAAACGGGCGCAACCGGCAGCGTCCCAGGCAGCGTCGCTTTCGGCATCCGCCTTGAACCACAGCGCATCATCGGCAACGATCGCGAAGATCGTCCCGTCCAGATACAGCGTTGCGCCGCCCATCATGGCGCGCATCGACACAATGCCGTCCGGTGCCATCGCTTCCTGAACCCAGGCAACCAGACCGGTATCGACGGCCATCAGTCGCGCTTTGCCAGTCGCCGCAACGCATCGCCCGAAACCCGCTGAACGGTCCATTCGTCCATCGCTTCGGCCCCCATCGCGCGATAAAAGTCGATGGCGCGGGTGTTCCAGTCCAGCACCCACCATTCAAAGCGGGCGCACCCCCGGTCATGGGCAATCGCTGCCAGCGCCTGCAGCAACGCCCCGCCCGCGCCGCTGCCGCGGGCCTCGGGCGTTACATATAAATCGTCCAGCCAGATGCCCCGCACCCCCGTCCATGTTGAAAAATTGTGGTAGAAAACCGCCATGCCAACCGGCTTTCCGTCCATTTCGGCGATCAGCGACTCGGCGGCAGGGCGATCGCCGAACAAGGCCTCTGTCAGCAGCGCCTCTGTGGCGATCACTTCATCCGCGGCCTTTTCAAACTCGGCCAGCTCTTGAACGAACCGAAGGATCGTGGGCACATCGTCAATATATGCAGCGCGAATGGTAAGCGTCATGCGGCAGCCTCCGTTTGCGGGCCCGGTCCCATCGGCCCGCGAATGGCAAGCAGGCAACCGGCAATGATCAGGATCGCGCCCAGGACGGTATAGGCCGAGACACGCTCAGCAAACACCAGCCAGCCGAGAATCGCGGCCCACACAAATGCGGTGTATTCAACCGGAGCAAGCACCTGCGCCTCGGCGCGGCCATAGGCCCAGGCCAGCAACATCGCCGATATCGACCCAAGGACCGCTGCCAGACCAACGGCGGGCAATTGGGAAATGGTGGGCCAGACCGCTAGCCACGGCGCACCGACGAGCAACAACGTGCTCAGCACAAGGCTTGTAAACAAGGCAACTTCCAGGGGATCGGCAATCTGCGCCTGGCGACGCAGCAGGATAAGACTGCCCGCATACAGCACCGAGGCAAGAAAGATCGCGATCGATCCCATCACATGGTCAGTCGACGCATGCGCCTGTACCTGGCCGCCTGCCAGCACCAGCACGCCAAGGCTGGCGACGGCCGAACCAATAATCGCGCCGCGGCGGATTTTTTCGCCCAGAAAAACCGTGGCGAGGTACAGCGCCATCAGCGGGGCGATGAAGGTCAGCGCGGTGCCTTCTGCCATCGGCACCCGCGCCAGCCCCCAAAAGAACAGGACAACCGACCCGCCCGCGACGGTCGCCCTGGTAACATGCAGCTTCAGTGCCGCCCGCCCCGGCCAGCGCCGACGCTTGGCGATGTGGATTGATCCGAGCAGCACGACGCCGACAATTGATCGCCACAACACCGCCGAATAGGCGCCGCTGTCGATCGACAACTGCTTCATCAACGCATCCATCGCCGAATAAATGGCGATCCCGATGCTCGCGGTGGCAAAGGCTGTCGATGGGGCGGTGGAAGATCGGACGCGGGTCATTCCGGCCGCGCATAGCCGCCGATTGCGACGGCGTCACCTGACCGCAGGAAATCAGTGCAGGATCATTTGGTCGTTCTTGATATGGACGTCGGACAGGTGCCGAAGATAGGTTTGGCCTAGCAGCGAATAATCGCTTCCTTCCAGCACGACGCCACGCACATCGTCGGCGCGTTTGCCGTCCAGCTCGATCGACGCAATGCGGACTTCCTGACCGCGCACGTCACCCGATGCGCCGCGTCCGATGACTTGAAACTGGCCGGGATCGAAATCGACATGCGCGCGACGCGCATCATCCATCGTCAGCGCCACCGTGTCGGCGCCGGTGTCGACGATGAATCGGATCGCTTCGTTATTGACGTTGGCGATCGTGATGAAATGCCCGCTTGGCATGCGGTCAAGTACCGTATCGACTGGCTTTTCGTCCGCGACACGGACCGGTGACACGTCGGTAGGCCGGGGAATGCTTGCCACATCCGCCGTTACCGGAGCGCCCGCCGGCGCCTTGGCGACAGGGATCGCGAGCCCAAGGGCGATGCCGATCACCGACACAATGAACAGCGCGATTCTCACCCGGCGTTCCTAGGCGTACCCGCTTAGAATGGGCCTAAGGTTTATGCTCAACAAAGCCCTAATGGCTTGTCAGGCAGCGGCTTTGGCCTGATCAGCAGCGTCAATTTCAGCCGCCTTGGCCTCCACCAGCTTGACGATATGTTCGACCATATCGGCGCTTTCGATCGTGTGATCGGTAATGCCGGACAGATACACCATATGCTTGCCATTGCCGCCGCCGGTCAGACCGATATCGGTTTCGCGCGCTTCGCCGGGTCCATTCACCACGCAGCCAAGGACCGAAAGCGACATCGGTGTGCGAATGTGCTGAAGGCGTTCTTCCAGCGTCTGGACGGTGCGAATAACATCGAAGCCTTGGCGCGCGCAGCTCGGGCAGCTGACCACACGAACGCCGCGATTGCGAATGCCCAGCGCCTTCAAAATCTCAAAGCCGACGCGGACCTCATCCTCGGGCTCAGCCGACAGCGACACGCGAATCGTGTCACCGATCCCGAACCACAATAAAGATCCGATACCGATTGCCGACTTGACCGTCCCGCCGACAAAACCGCCCGCCTCGGTAATGCCCAGATGCAATGGACAATCAACGACCGACGCCAGCTGCTGATACGCCGCAACGGCCAGGAAGAAATCAGATGCCTTCACCGCAACCTTGAATTCGTGGAAATCATGGTCCTGCAGCAGCTTGATGTGATCAAGCGCCGATTCAACCAGGGCTTCGGGGCAAGGCTCGCCATATTTTTCCAGCAAGTCCTTTTCCAGGCTGCCGCCATTAACGCCGATACGGATCGCACACCCATTGGCCTTGGCGGCATTGACGACTTCGCGGACACGGTCCGCCGATCCGATATTGCCCGGGTTGATGCGCAAACACGCGGCCCCGGCATCGGCGGCCTCAAGCGCACGCTTATAGTGGAAATGGATGTCCGCGACGATCGGCACGCGGCTGGCGCGGACGATCTGCTTCAACGCGGCCGTGCTTTCGACATCGGGGCATGACACGCGGATGATATCGACCCCGGCATCCTCGCACCGGCGGATCTGGTCGATCGTCGCCTTGGCGTCTTCGGTAGGGGTGTTGGTCATCGTCTGGACGGTGACGGGCGCATCCCCGCCGACGGGCACATTGCCGACCATGATTTGGCGGCTCTGACGACGGACAATATCGCGCCATGGGCGAACGGACATGATAAAACTTTCCTTGCGATTTTGCCCGCCTATAGCGCGCAAGACGCGAATACAAAACCTGTCAGTTGCGTTCGGCCTGTCGGAAATGCGGTGCTACGCGCAGCACGCTGCTGGACTGGCCGCCAATTCTGCTTGCGATGCGGCGCGGCAGAGGGGAAAGGGGGCGCATGCAGCGGCATTACGGCATGGATTGGCTCAGGATTGGCGCATTTGCGCTGTTGATCCTGTATCATATCGGCCTGGTGTTCGTGCCGTGGAATTTTCACGTCAACCGGCCAACCCCAATCGCCTGGCTGACCATTCCGATGCAGGCCGTCAACGCGTGGCGCCTGCCATTGCTATTCGTGGTTTCCGGTTATGCCAGTCGCGCAATCTTTGTCAGCGACGCCCACCCCCGCCGATTTGCCTTGCAACGAACGCTGCGCCTGCTGGTCCCGACCCTCGCCGCGATTCTGGTCGTTATCCCCCCTCAACCCTGGGTCGAACTCAGCGTCAAACATGGGTATCCGCACGGTTATCTGTATTTTCTTGCCAATGACTATTTTCGGTTTGCGCCGCTGCACGGCCTGATGCTGCCGACGTGGCAGCATTTGTGGTTTGTGGTGTATCTCTGGGTCTACACTCTGGCGCTGGCGTTTGCGCTGGCCGTGATCCCCAAGCCGGTGCAGCAGCGGATCGCGTCGCTGAGCGATCGTTCGCTGGCGGGGCCGCTGATCCTCCTGGTGCCGGTGCTGCTGCTGCTCGCCAATGTCGCGTGGATATTCCCCGGCGCGCCGGAAACGCATGCGCTGATCGACGATGGGCCCGTCCACCGCGTCTATATCGGCATGTTCCTGTTCGGTTTTCACCTGCGCAACAGCATCATCGTCTGGCAGGCGATCCGACGGTGGTGGAAAACCGCTGCTGTGGTGGCGCTTGGCAGCTACATGATCGTGGCCGCGATCGAATTCTGGACGTCAGGCGTGGGCCGCTTGCCGATCGAAATCTGGGCGTTGTTCTGTGCCGCGCGCGTGTTCCAGAGCTGGGGGGCAATTATTGCGCTGATCGGCATTGCCGACCATTGGTGGAACCATGATCACCGGTGGCGCGCCACGTTGAACGAAGCGATCTTCCCATTCTACATCGTCCACCAGACACTGATCGTCGTCGTCGCAGGCGGCTTGCTGGCCGCAGGCCTGCACCCGGCCATCGAGTTTGCGATCATCCTGGCCACCACCGTAGCGGGTTGCTGGGCCTTTTATCTGGGCGGCAGACAGTTTCGCTGGATCCGGCCGCTGATCGGGCTGCGCGCCACCCGCCCCCATCGCCCCACATCAAGCCGGATCGGCGCCGTGCCACCGGCCCGCGTCCAGATTTAGCCAGGATAGGTAATGCGCTGGACGTTGATGATCCACGGCGGCGCGGGCCAGATGACGCGCGATACGCTGGCCCAATCGCAGGATACGGGCGCGCGCGCCGCGCTGAATGCCGCGCTCGATGCCGGATCACTCGTTCTTGCCCGCGGCGGCGATGCGCTTGATGCCGTCGAGGCAGCGGTGCGCCTGCTCGAGGACGATCCCCATTTCAACGCCGGGCGCGGCGCGGTGCTTGGCTTTGACGGGCAGGTATCACTTGATGCTGCGATCATGAACGGCGCGACCCAAATGGCAGGGGCCGTCGCCGGTGTCAGCGGTGCGCGCAACCCGATCAGTCTGGCGCGACGCGTGATGACCAGCCCCCACGTGATGCTCAGTGGCGAGGGTGCAGATCAATTTGGGCGCGAGCAAGGGCTGGAGCAAGCACCACCGGGCTGGTTCGAATTGCCCGAACGACGCGCCCAGCTTGCGGAAATGAAAGCCCGACCCGACGGCTGGTTCGACGCCGATATGAAATATGGCACGGTGGGTGCGGTGGCGTGCGATCAGCACGGATGCGTGGCGGCCGCGACATCAACCGGGGGCGTGACCGGCAAACGCTGGGGCAGGATTGGCGACACGCCCATCATCGGCGCAGGCACCTGGGCCGACGGCGTTTGTGCGGTGTCCGCCACCGGATCGGGAGAGTATTTTATCCGCGCCGGGGTTGGGCACCAGATCGCGGCACGGATCGCGCTGGGCGGCGAAACCGTGGCGCAGGCAGCGACCGCAGCGCTGTCCAAGGTCGGGCAATTGGGGGGCCGTGGCGGCGTGATTGTGGTGGCGCCTGATGGCACCGCCGGCTGGCACTTCACGACGCCCGCCATGTTCCGAGGCCGGGCAGCGTCGTCGGGCACCCGCCACATCGGCATTTATGGGGATGAGGGCTAGTCCCCGCTGGCGATCCGCGAACCACGCCGCTATCAGACGCGCATGACAGCCTATCTCCGTCGTCTCTTCCCGATCGCCCGTGCAGCGATCATCGCCGTCGCGCTGTGGCCAGGCCCCGCGCTGGCCTATGGCGCCTATGGTCACGCAACCATTGCCCGGATCGCGATGGCCAATGTCAGCCCAGGCACCCGGCTGAAGGTACTGGCGCTGATGAAACAGGCGCAAACGCTGGAAACCCCAAGTTGCAAGGCAGCGACGATCGACGATCTGAGCGTCTGGCCCGATTGCATTCGCGGCCTTGGCCCGCGTTTTTCCTACACCGCGTCGTGGCACTATCAAAATGTCGGGGTGTGCGACGCCTTTACGCTCAAACCTGCCTGCAAAGACGGAAATTGCGTTTCTGCGCAAATCGACCGTGACGTAAAGCTGTTGCGCGACAGGACGCTGCCCAGTCGTGAAAGACTGATGTCATTGGCGTTTCTGGTCCATTTCGTCGGCGATCTTCACATGCCGCTTCATGCGGGCGATCACGGCGATCTCGGCGGCAATCAGGTCAAGGCCAGCTACGGCATCTATACACCCGACTGGCTCAATCTGCACGGCGTCTGGGATACGCCGCTTGCAGAGCGTGCGATCAGCGATGGACCGCCAATGATCCGCCGGTACCCACGCGAAGAAGCTGCACCCATCCAGGCGGGCAGCACAGAGGACTGGAGCCGCGAGGCGTGGCAGATCAGCCGCGACGTGACGTATCGCAGCGCACTCGGGGGCGATGTTTGCGCGACCGCCGTGCCTGCGCGGGTGCGTCTGGACGACCGCACGATCAACGATCTGATCCCGGTTCAGCGCCGGCAGATTGAACGCGCCGGACTGCGGCTCGCGCGGCTGCTGGATGAGGCGTTGGGTTAGTCGGACAGTCTTGCCGGTCGTTGGGACCGGTCGCTTTGGGGGCATAGTCCCGCCCAATCAGCGCCGCTTCAGCACAAACCCGGCCACCGCATCGACCACCCCGGTATCGATCGGCAGGTCGGGATTGGCATAGCTCGCAACATTGCCCGCCCGGTCGACATCCCCCACCTTTTTCAACACATGGTTGACACCGGGCAGCAGCACCAAGGTTGCATC
>JAIELC010000093.1 GCA_019753375.1 Sphingomonas sp. | reverse complement strand
AGTGACCGCATCGGTGGAAAGATAGGCGACAACCACAATCGGAAAGGCAATCGACTTGCCGATGGCCACCACCCAAGGCTGAACATGCGTGCCGTATTTCTGGCCAGCCCGATCGGCGATGCGGCCGCCGACCACGCCGGCCACGGTCCCGACAATGGCGATCATCGGCGCCAGTTTCAGCGCCACCGTCAGCAGGCTGACACCAAAAGAGCGCTGGCTGAGCGATGGCAGGAAGGATGCCAGTGCATAGCCAACAAGCGACGTCACGGTAACCGCAGCCACCAGATGCACAACGGCGCGATTGGCGATCATCGCGCGGGCGCCGTCCAGCAAGGTCGGCCGATCATCGAGCTGCTTTGCCGCAGGCTCGGACAGGCCACGCCGCGGTTCGACCACGAACAATCGAACGATCAGCGCCAGCACCAGCCCCGGCAACCCGATCACGGCCAGCGCAACCCGCCACCCGTAAATGGCCGCAACGGTACCCCCGATCATCGTGCCAAAGCCGCCGCCCAGGACGACGCCAGTGGTAAAAATTGCCATTGCCGCCGAGCGCCGCTCCGGGGGGTAAAGATCGGCAATAATCGAATGGCTCGGGGGGCTTGACCCGGCCTCACCAATGCCCACACCGACACGGCACAGCAAAAGCTGTCCAAAATTCTGGGCAAGGCCGCTCAACGCCGTCATCGCGCTCCAGATCGCCAGCGATACCGCGATGATGTTCCGCCGGTTGCTGCGGTCTGCCAGCCACGCGACGGGGATGCCCAAAGTTGCGTAGAGCAAGGCAAAGGCAAATCCCTGCAACAGCCCTAATTGGGTGTCGGTCAGGTGCAGGTCCTTTTTGATCATCTCCAGCAGGATGGTCAGGATGTACCTGTCCATAAAGCTGAAAAAATAAACGATCGTCAGCAATGCGAGCGTCAACGTACGGCGACGAATGGCCCGATCGTCGGCGGTTTCGAACTGGGGGATGGTCGTTGTCGTCATGCGCGTGCCCAAACTCCGGCAACAAAAAACCCGCCGCCCGGTATGGTACCGGACGGCGGGTTGTTCAGATCAACGGGATCACGTCAGAACTTCTGGGTGATACCAAATTTGGCATTGATCCCCAGCGGCGATGCCGTGAACGGATCATAGTTGAAGTCGAGCCGCGCAAAAGGTGGCTGCGTGTTGAGGATGTTCAACACCGACAACGAAATGATGGTGTTGGTCGGCAACGACAGCCGGTAGGTGAAATCGAGCGTTCCGAACGATCCGATGTTCTTGCCAGCGGTGACCGATCCGCCTGCGAGTGCACCCGTATTGGGACCAAAGATCGCCGCGCCGCGCTGATCGGTATAGCCATCGACATAATTATACTGCAGCCGGGCACTATGGATTGCCCGATCCAGCTGCAGGAACACATTCCCCTTCAGCTGCGGCAGAGGATAGGCGCTGGTCTGGAAGTTCAGCAGGCCGACACCATCAAATGCCGGCTGGACAACAATGCCCTCAACCGTAATGTCGCGCGTCTTATAATCGATGACATAGGTACCGTTCAGGCCCAACGCGACGCCAAAATCGCCCAGGCGTGTCTTGTAATTCGCCTGGAAATCGATGCCCGATGTCGACACGTCCGCGCTGTTGATGATGTTGGTCCGCAACCGCTGCACGTTGCCGATACCGCAACCAGCCGCCGTGAAGGTGAAACGTGAGCGCAGTGCGGCGTAAGTCGGGTCGGTACAATTTGCGGCGTTGCCGAACAGCGCCGAGACGATGCCAGAGACGGGTTCGGCCTCGATCGGGCCGCTTAGTTCATATCGGAAGTAATCGACGCTGGCGTTAAAACCGCCAAAATTGAGGATGATGCCGCCACCGTACGTGGTCGTCTTTTCGGGGTTGAGATTGGGATTGCCATTGATGTCAATCGCTCGGAACGCGGTGCCGATCACCTGCAGCGAGGTAACGTTGCCGCCCAGATTTTCAGCCGGTGGCCCGCGGAAGGTCGTCCCCGCGCCGCCCCGAATGGCAAGCCAAGGTGTCGCCTGCCAACGCACGCGGCCCTGCGGGTTGAAGGTCGACCCGACCGATCCGCCATAATCTTCATACCGGGCAGAGAATTGAACATTCAGCGTGTCGGTAACGGGCGCCTGCAATTCACCGAACAGCGCATAGACTTCGCTGCCCAACGCGCGGTTGCGGTTCGTGCCAAGGAAGCCGAGCGCGCCAGTCTGCTGGGCGCAGGTCGCATTCGGATCCAGTGGCGACCCGGGACAGGGGTTGATGGCCAAATTCGAGTCAGCGTTGTACCGGATCGAATAGCTGTTCTTGCGATATTGCGCGCCAACCGCGAACGACAGGTCGCCACCGGGCAAGCGCAAACCGGTCTGACCGCTCAGCACGATATCGCCGACCAGCAATTGGGTGTTGGTGTCGCTGCGCGAGGTGCGGAAGAAATTGTCGATCGTCGCCAGATCGTTCACCAGCCCGGCACCAGGCGTCAGGTTGAAGCCTGCTGGTGCGCGGGTTCCGGCATAGGTCGGGTTGACCACGCCGGTTGCGCCATTCGAAACGATGGCGGTCGAAAAGGGGTTGAAATAGGTACAACCGCCCGTTCCCGCCAGCGCCGCCAGTTGGGCTTGCGTCAAGCCTGCGCGCGACTGTGCCGACGCATAGGCGCAATTTGGCCCGCCAAAGCCCGCCAGCGCGTTTTGGAGCAGATCGCCAAAGGTATCAGTGCCTTCAATGCCGCGCTGATATTCGGAATAGGTGAAACCGGTTTCGAGGTTCAGATTGTTGTTGATCCGCCATTCGAGTCCGGCGGTCAGGCGAACCGATTCAGACTGGCGCTGGCTGAACGCCGATCCGCGATCGTTGGTCGAGTTCTGGAACAGCGGGTTGCCCCCCAGCAGAAACGGGCGAAACAGAACCGGGAATGCCGACGCTGGCTGGGTCGGCACACCGCCAGTGACGGCGCAACCCGACGCCGCGCCATAAAGAGCGCAATAGTCGCGCAATGCCGGCGAATAGCTTGGGATGATGAACAACCCGAGCCCGCCGGTGTTGGGCAAACCGGTAAATCCACTAACGGGTTGCCCGTTGGCGGCAATCAGGTTGCTAAGGCCGTTGGCAGAGTAGCCCGACGGCGAGAGCGTCGGCAGATAACTGGGCGACGTCGTGATCCGGGTCGATGAAGACCCATACAAAGCGCTCGCCGAAAATTTCAGATCGGGCGTCAGATCAATCTTGGTCTCGACATAGGCCTGATACCGGTCCTCCGGTTCAACCAGATTATCGAATTGGCCGAAATTGGCAAAGCAGCGATCGGTTGTTGAGCCCGGCAAGCTACGAAAACCGCCTACAGCCGTACAGCCAAGATCGGTTGAGAATACGTTGCCACCGGCAAGCGGACCGTTGAAATCGAAATTACCCGGGTTGCCACCGCCCGAGTATCCGCCCTGCGGGTTGTTGGCATAGGGCTGAACCGTGAAGTCGCGCTCCGTCGTCCGCAGCGCGGAGCGGTGCTGATAGCCGAAGGACGCGAATACCAAAAAGCCGTCCTTATGGTGCCCAAAGCTGACCGCGCCGGTGTAATCGCCGTTGGAACCCGGGATGTAGCGATAATCGCCCGATGCCTGGAACCCCTGCTGTTCGCTGCGCGTGATGAAATTGACCACGCCCGCGACGGCGTCCGAACCATAGGTTGCAGCCGCACCGTCTTTCAAAATTTCAATGCGTCCAATCGAACTTTGCGGAATGAGGTTGATGTCGACGACGGGCACGCCCGTGCCCGCGCTTACCACCCGCTTGCCGTTCAGCAGGACCAGCGTGCGCTGCGGACCAAGGCCACGGAGGTTGACGCTGGCCACGCCTTCCGATCCCTGCGCGCGGGCATCAAACTGGTTGGCGTCGCCGATAACACCGTTCGATGTCGGCAAATTCTTGAGCAGATCGAGCGCGGACGGGCTGCCCTGTCGCGCGAGCTCTTCGCCGCTGATCACATCAACGGGGAGTGCTGCATCTTCGGGTGTTCCCTTGATCAGCGATCCGGTCACCACAATGTCGGGTGCCTGCGCATCATCGTCAGAATTCTGGTCCTGCACCACTGCCGGTGCCGCTGCGCCGCCGCTTTGTGCAGATGCTGGCATCGCGATGCCGAAAGCCAAAACAGATACCGCGCTGGCAGCCAGAAGCCGAGATTTGACCATGCTATCCTCCCTAAGGCCAGAACACTTCATTGGTTCCGTACCGTGGGATCGAATAGAGCTTCTAGGTGACGCTACGTCAAGAGGACTTTATGACACGCCACGAGCGCTTTGGGGTCGCTGTTGCGAAAATGTCATACATCCGAAACATTCGAATCGGACAGAACGCGTCTTCAAAAACCGGTTGAGTCATCGTTGCGGCGCACCATCTACCCCGGCGCAAGCAGCGTCGGCAAGACAGTCTTTCACCACTGCATCGATCAATAGCCGTTCAGTTGGGCAAATCGTTCACGATGATAGGAGGCCGTCCCGTACATCGATTCGAGCACCGCGGCCCGCTTCAGATAAAAGCCGGCATCATGCTCGTCGGTCATCCCGATGCCCCCGTGGAGCTGAACCATTTCACGGCTGCACAGTTTTAACGTGTCGTTGGCAACGGCCTTTGCCAGGCTGACCGTCTGATCGATATCGGAGCGGTTGGCATCGATTGCCTCCAGCGCGCCCTCAACCGCCGACCGCATCAGCTCCAGTTCGGTAAACATCTTCGCCATACGGTGCTGCAGCGCCTGAAAAGTTGACAGTTTCTGCCCAAACTGGATCCTGGTCTTCAGATAATCATTGGTATTTTCAAAAGCCTGAACCGCCAGGCCAAGCATTTCAGCGGCTACCGCTGCGGTCGCGCGATCGACAATTGCTTGTGTTGCGACCGACAGCTTTTCGGCCGCGACGCTATCAAAGCTGACTTGCGCATGGCTTCGCGCATCGGCCATTTTCCGCGTCGATCGCGACACGCCGGGGGCAGACCCGTCCACCAGATACAGGCCATCGGTCGCTGCGACGACAAACACGCCCGCACTGTCGCCTTCCGCGACAAACTGCTTGGTACCGGTCAGCTTGCCGTTGGTGACGCTGGTCTGGATGCTCGCGGGATCATGATGCGGGCCTTCATCAACTGCCAGCGCGGCAACGGTTTCGCCACTGGCAATGCGCGGCAACCAAGCCTGCTTCTGCACGTCCGATCCACCCAGAACAATCGCTGTTGCCGCGGACGCAGTTGCAGCAAGCGGCGACGCCGTGAGCGTGCGGCCAAGCTGTTCGAGCACCAGACCCAACGACAAAAATCCAAAGGCAGTCCCGCCAAATTCCTCGGGAATGACCACACCCGCCAGACCCATTTCCGAAAGCGTCGACCAGGCCGCTGGATCATAGCCCTCCTTCGGGGCCGCATTGCGCATCTTGCGGAACGCGGTCACGGGCGACTCATTATCCGCCCATTCGCGGGCCATGTCGCGCAGGATGGTTTGTTCTTCGTTCAGTGCAGCCATGATGTTTCTCGCAATCGAATGAAGCAATGGGCCCGGTGCGGACGATGATCCGATACCGCTGCCATGCCGGTCTGCCCGGCGTTATTGGTGGTCGAGCATCCCCAGGATGCGCTTGGCGATCACGTTGTTCTGAATCTCGGTTGATCCACCATAGATCGACACGGCCTTGCCCCACAGCCATGTGCGGGTCTGGGCGAGTTCGGTTTCGGTAAAGCCCTCGCCTTCCCAGCCCAGCCCGTTCATCCCCATGATTTCCACCGACAGCTCGGCGCGATCCTGCGTAATCCGGGCCCCGACATTCTTCATGATCGATGTTGCAGCCGATGGCCCCTGATTCGATTTTGCTTCAAGCGCGGCGCGGCGAAGCGTCATCGCAAAGGCGCGCATATCCATTTCATGCTTGACGATGCGCATGCGCAGATCGCTGTCAGCTACCTTTCCATCGTCGTTGGCGCCCTTGTAATCCTTGGCGAGCTGGCCAAGCGGCTTGCCTGCAAACATGCGCGACGCGGCGGATCCACCGCCAGACAGGCTGTTGCGTTCATGCTGCAACAGGCGTGTGCCGATTTCCCAGCCCTGTCCTTCGCGCCCGACCAGATTTTCCTTGGGGACCTTCACATCGGTAAAAAACGTCTCGCAAAAGGGCGATTGGCCCGAAATCATCCGGATAGGTTTCACTTCTACGCCGGGCGCCGTCATATCGATCAGCAGGAAGCTGATGCCGCCATGCTTTTGCGTCTTGTCGGTGCGAACCAGCGCAAAACATTTGTCAGCCCATTGGCCACCCGACGTCCAGGTCTTTTGGCCGTTGACCAGATAATGGTCGCCCTTGTCTTCGGCAAAGGTCTGCAGCGAGGCGAGGTCCGATCCCGCGCCCGGCTCTGAATAGCCCTGGCACCAGCGTACCTGGCCTTTGGCAATCGCCGGAATATGCTCCCGCTTTTGCGCTTCACTGCCATATTCCAGCAGGGTTGGGCCGAACATCATCACACCCATGCCGCCAATCGGGTTCCACGCGCCGATCCGCGCCATTTCTTCGCCCAGCACCCGCGCCTGCGCACGGTCGAGCCCGCCACCGCCATAGTCGCTCGGCCAGGTAGGAACGCCCCAGCCCTTGTCCCCCACCGCCTTGATCCAGGCGGCTTCGTCTGCGCTATAGTCCGACGGGCCCTCCAGCGTGGCCATCGCATTGTCCTTGCCCTTCAACGAGGCGGGGAAATTGGCTTCCAGCCAGGCGCGGGCTTCGGCACGAAACGCGTCCAGCGCGTCGGCTGGGGGGGTGAGTTCGGCAGCAGTAGCCATGAAAACGCTCCTCAAAGAACCGAATCTGAATATCGGGTATGGTGCCGACATCGCACAGAATGGCGCCCAAGCAAAGAGGGGTGTTGGGCTCAATTGGCGCACATCGTGACAAGCGCTCACGCACCCCCCGATTGGCGCAGGTTTGACGCGAGGGGCCGCCCCGGGTAGCCGCCATGCTGCGGTAGCTGTGCCCTTGGAGGACGCTACCCCTCTTTTCCAGGCCGACGGGTCAGGGCCACGTCCAGGTGGCCGCCGGCATCGACCAGCGTCACTTCGCCGGTCACGCTCCGCATGGCAGGGTCGAGCAGCGCGACAATCGGGGCGGCGACGTCGGGGGCCATTGTGGCGATCGCCATCGGCACACTGGCGGCGATCCGCTCGTTGAGCCTGGCAAACCCTTCGGCGCCCAACCGCTTTTCGAACCAGCCCGTGCCGACATAGCCCGGCGCGACTGCGTTGACCCGAATGAGCGGGGCGAGCGCGCGCGCCAGACTTTTGGTCATGGTAATCAGCGCGCCCTTCGAACAGGCATAGGCAACCGATGATCCCATGCCGAACACGCCCGCGACCGACGCGACGCTGACGACCGCGCTCATCGGCCCGGCCTTCATCGCGGGCGCGCAGGCCCGGATCATCTGAAACGCTGCGATGGTATTCAGCCGGTAAATGTCGATGAAATCCTCTGCATCGAGCGCATCGAGGTCCTCGTGATTGGCAAATTTAGTGCGGCCCGAATTGTTGACCAGAAAATCGATCCGCCCGAAATGATCGACGGCGATCGTGGCGAGCTTGCGGCATTCCGCATCCTGGACGATGTCCGCCTGTACCGCGATCGATCCATTGCCGATCTCTGCCGCCAACGCCTCGGCCTCTTCCTGGCTTGACGCGTAATTGATGACGCAGCGCACGCCCCGTTCGGCGAGTTGTCGCACAACGGCGGCGCCAATCCCCGTGCCGCCCCCCGTAACAATGGCGACGCCGCCATGCATGCGATCAATGCTCATGCCACCGCACTCGGCCGGGCAGATGCCCGTGCGTGCCAATTCTTCAGATGCGTCATGTCGTCGTGCAGCTCCATGCCGATAAAGCCGGCAAAGTCGACGGTGCAGAGCAACGAGATATCCGCGATCGAATAGTCCTTGCCCGCCAGCCAGGGCCGATCAGCAAGTGCGCCGTCGATGAAGCGCAACGCGTCGACCACCTTGGCGCGGTTGCTTTCACCAAAGTCCTTATACTGCGGCACCACCACCCGCGCCGTAAACGGATGCGCATGCTGCCACACCATCGATAAAGGGGTACCGAGCCGGAACTCGACCCGGCGCAGCCACATATCGACTTCGGCCACGCCCTTAGCACCCTTGCCGAACAGCGGCGGATCAGGGTTCAGGGCTTCAAAGAAGCGGCAGATGGCGATGCTTTCGGTGATGACATCGCCATCATCGAGCATCAGTGCCGGAATCTGGCCCAACGGATTGACCGCCAGAAATTCGGGCGCCTTGTGGTCGCCCTTCATGATCGCCAGCTCCTTGGTCGGCACCTTCAAGTCCTTTTCGGCCAGGAAGATACGCACCCGTCGGGGATTGGGTGCCGGGTTGGCGGCATCGTAAAACAACATGTCTGTTACCCCTGCTTTGTCTTTTCGAATATGGCGTATGGCATTTCGCAACGCGGTCGCCTAGCGGTTGCGAACGATCCTGACGGAGGAAGATGTGGCCGCCGAGCAAATGCTGACCAGTGATTTCGCGACCTTGCCCGATCTGATCCGCGCGCACGCAGCCGAACGCGGCGGCAAGATCGCGATCGCCGATGACACGAGCAACATCGACTATCGCACGCTGGATGCGATGCTCGACCGGGTTGCCGCCGCATTGCAGCGCGATGGCGTGAGCCAGCGCAGCAACATCGCCATCGTGGCATTGCCATCGGTCAGCAATGCGCTGGTGTTTCTCGGCGCGCTGCGCGCAGGATGTGCCGCCGCGCCCATCGCGCCATCCGCCACCCCCGACCAGATCGTGGCAATGATCGCCGACAGCGGCGCGCCGATTGTCTTTCTGGACGAGGCAGCGAAGGAAGCCCTGGCCGGACACGTGATTGCCGCCAAGGTCGTGACGTTCGGCGCCGCGTTCGACGCGTGGCTGGCACCCGCCGGCACCCAACCTGCGCCGGTCGACATCGGCCCCGACGATCCGTTCAATATCATCTATTCATCGGGAACCACGGGTACGCCCAAGGGCATTGTCCAAAGCCATGCGATGCGTTGGGCGCATATCCACCGCAATGCAGGCGCCGGCTTTGCTGATGCGGTAACGATCCTGGCGACGCCGCTCTATTCAAACACGACGCTGGTCAGTTTTCTGCCGACGATCGGATGGGGCGGCACCGCGGTACTGATGAAGAAATTTGACGCGCGCCGGTATCTGGAGCTTGCCCAGCAATATCGGGCGACCCACACCATGTTGGTGCCCGTGCAATACAACCGGATCATGGCCGTCGCTGATTTCGATGCGTTTGACCTGTCGTCATTCCGCTTCAAAAGCTGCACCAGCGCGCCCTTTTCTGCGGCGCTCAAGGCCGATGTGCTGGCGCGCTGGCCCGGGTTGCTGATCGAATATTATGGCATGACCGAGGGCGGTGGAACGACGCTGCTCAATGCCACCGCTCATCCGACCAAGCTCCACAGCGTTGGGCAGCCCGTAGAAGGGCACGACATCCGCCTGATCGATGACGACGGCAACGAGGTTAAGCAGGGGGAAATGGGCGAGGTTGTCGGCCGGTCGCCGGCTATGATGAACGGCTATCATGGCCGTCCCGACGCAACCCGTGCGGCCGAATGGTATGATGCTGACGGCAATCGTTTCATCCGGCACGGCGATGTCGGGCGGTTTGATGAAGATGGTTTCCTGATCCTGATGGACAGGAAGAAAGACCTGATCATTTCTGGCGGGTACAATATCTATCCCAGCGATCTGGAAGCTGTGCTTGCGCAGCATAGCGATGTCGCCGACAGCACCGTCGTCGGCGTGCCCAGCGACGCCTGGGGTGAAACGCCGGTAGGCTTTTATGTCGCCCGGCACGCTGGCGCGGATACGGCAGAAATCCTGAACTGGACCAATGCCCGGTTGGGCAAGACACAACGTTTGTCGGCGCTCTATACGATCGACGAACTTCCCCGCAGCGCGATCGGCAAGGTTTTGAAACGCGAACTGCGCGATCAACTTGTCCAGCAAGGAAAGACCCAGACTGCATGACGCCGATTGCCGATATTCTAGCTGCAGCCCAGCCGACACCGACCGGGTTTACCGCCACTCTGCCCAGCGACTGGATGCAGGGACGCACGGCTTATGGGGGGATATCCAGCGCAATCGCCCTCCATGCGGCGCAGCAATGCGAGCCGGATCTGCCGCCGCTGCGGTCGGCCCAGATTTCCTTTATCGGCCCGCTGGCAGGTGACATCACGGTCACCACATCCAAGCTGCGGCGCGGTCGCAACGCGGCCTTCATCCAGTCGGATATCGTCTCGGACGCGGGACTTGGCTATCGCGCCACCTTTGTTTTCATGGCCGACCAGCAATCGAAACTCGATTTCGATCAGCGGGTGCTGGTCGGGCGCGCGCCGCCGGGACCGAACGATACATTGTACACCGGGCCGGACAATATTTTCATCGGCAATTTCAACTTTCTCGACCTTAAGGACAATGTTGCAGAGGGAGAATTGGTTCGCTGGGCGCGGCTGCGCGCGACCGACGGACTGGACCCCATGGTCCATGTCATGGCCGTCGCCGATGCGCTGCCCCCGGCCGTCGCGCGCATGTTCGGGGGCGGCTTTCCCCCGGTCAGTTCGCTTACCTGGATCGTCAACATGATGACCCCAGCGCCGAGCACGACCGATGGCTGGTGGCTGTTGTCGGCGAAATCCGATTTTGCGCGCCATGGTTGCTCCAGCCAGACCATGCGGATCTGGAACGCCGATGGCGAATTGATGGCAGAGGGCATGCAGAGCGTGGCGATTTTTGCCTGACGCTACGATTGGCCTGAGACCACGTTTTGCCCGATGCCGCGTTTTGCCCGACGCCGCGCTGCCCTGCGACAGGTTGCGACAGTTTTCCGGCGTCCTGACAAACTGGCGCGACATCCATGATCCAGAAAAGGTGATAACGGACGGGATATGCCTGTGCGGAACGCAAGGATCTGGACATGAATAAGCTGATTATTGGCCTGGCCGCTACCGCAACGCTGATTGGCGGCGCTGCCATCGCCGCCCATGCTGCGGATGAAAGCAAAGGTCCGGCGGGCTGGTTGCTGAAACATGGCGACACAAATGGCGATGGCGCCATATCGCGCGATGAATTCCTGGCAAAGGCAGCCGAACATTTTGCAAAGGCCGATGCCAACAAGGACGGCAAAGTAACCGGCGATGAAGTCATGGCGATGATGGCCGCCCACCATGGCGGCCGAATGCGCCACGGCGATCATCGCGGTGGGCCCGGCGGCGCTGCGATGATGGAAGGCCATGAAGGCCCTGATGGCGGCATGTTCGCGCGGCTCGACGCCGACGGGAATGGCAAGGTGAGCCTCGCTGAATTCAACGCACCGCACGATAAGCATTTCGCGATGGTTGACGCCAACAAGGATGGCGAAATCGACAAGACCGAGATGGCGGCGGCAATGGACAAGATGCGCGGTCATATGCGCCGGATGCGCGGCGCCGGTGGGCCGGGAGACGATATGCCGCCGCCACCGCCGGGGGCTGACGGCGCGTAACAAAAAAACCGCGACCGCCGGGCGGGCGGAATGCCTCTTCGTTCGCCCGGCCGCACCGCATCAACGACCGCCAGCCATTCTTGTCTTGCGCTCTTCAACGGAATGCCGATGATGCTAAGCGGCCCAATCATGAGCGAAACGCCGCATATCCTGTTGATTGATGATGAGCGGTCGATCCGCGAACCGCTCGCGTCATATCTGCAAAAACAGGGATTGCGGGTGACCCAGGCAGCCGAGGCAACTGCCGCGCGGGCGCGGATGGCAGCCTATGCGATTGATCTGGTGATCCTGGATATCATGATGCCCGGCGAAGACGGGCTGAGCCTGTGCCGGCATATTCGCGAAACAAGCGATATTCCGGTTATACTGCTCACCGCGCGCAGCGAAGAGACCGACCGGGTGGTCGGGCTGGAAATGGGCGCCGACGATTATGTCGTAAAGCCATTCTCGCCGCGCGAGCTGGCGGCCCGAATAAAGGTTGTCTTGCGCCGCTACGCTGCAGGCGGGGCGCGCCAGCATGCGCCAGAAACAAGCGCCTATGGTTTCGCGGGCCGGGTGCTGAAATCGGGCGAGCGGGTGCTGGTTGACCAGGAAGGTGTTTCGGTGCCGCTGTCGACCGGCGAATACAACCTGCTGCTTGCCTTGGTGCAGCGACCTCGACAGGTCCTGACCCGCGACCAGTTGCTGGATCTGACCCAGGGGCGCGAGGCGGCCGCCTTCGATCGCGCGATCGACAATCAGGTCAGTCGACTGCGGCGCAAGATCGAAATCGACGCAAAAAATCCGCAAATTATCAAGACCGTATGGGGCGGTGGTTACACGCTTGCTACTGAAGTGACCCGGCTGTGATCGGCCGCGTTCCTTGGCCGCGCAGTCTGGCCAGCCAGATTGCGCTGCTGATCGCGATGGCCCTGCTGGCAGCGCAGCTGGTGAATTTTGCGATGATCTATCAAGGGCGCAATCAACTGCGCCTGCAAACGGTCGTGGCCCCTGCCGTGACGCGGTATGTTGATACGGTGGAACGACTGGCGCACGGCACGTTGCCCGACCAGGATCCGCGCGCCCGCGCGCAGCTGAGAGCAGATAACCCCGTTGATCCGCGTGGTCCGCATCGACCCGAAATTGAGCGCGCGATCATTGCCGGATTGCAGGAAACGGGCGTCGGCCCCGTCAGGGTGCAGACCGAGGTTCGGCCGATCAACGCCAACGATCCCCGGATCCGTCATTTTGGTCGTCACCGCAGCGCGCATTTTCTGCGGATGGGCGCAGAGCTTATCGTGGCCATGCAGATACCGGGCCGCGGATGGCTGGTCATGACGACGCCCTGGCCGCGGTCGGACTCGGGCATTGTGTCGCATCTACTTGCGCAGACGCTTATCCTTTACGCGATTATTCTGATCCCGGTCCTGTGGGGTGCGCGGCAGATTTCGCGCCCGTTGCAGCAACTTGCCAAGGCCGCGCGTGAATTCCGCCCGGGCCAGGACAATGTCGAGATCATCGAACGCGGCCCGCCCGATGTTCGTGCGGTGATTGGCGCTTATAACGCCTTGCGGCTGCGGGTGACCGCAATGCTGGAGGAAAAGGACAGAATGCTCGGGGCCATCGGCCATGATCTTCGGACGCCCCTTGCGGCGTTGCGGGTGCGGATTGAATCGGTGGACGATGAAAGCGACCGGGCCCGCATGATCGACACGATTGAGGAGATGAACCGGACGCTGGACGACATTTTGTCGCTGGCACGATTGGGCCGCCCCAGCGAAGCAAAGGTCGATGTCGACCTTGCCGCGCTGGTTGACGCCGTGGTCGAGGATTTTCGCGACATTGGCAGCAACGTGACCTTTGCGGAAAGCGATCGGCTGACGATGCAGCTTCGCCCGTCGCTCATGCGGCGCGCCGTGCGCAATCTGATCGAAAATGCGGTAAAATATGCCGGCGCCGCGAGCGTTTCGCTCGACCGGACGGCCGACACCGCGACGATCATCATTACCGATAATGGCCCGGGCATTCCCGAAGCGCAGATGCAGGCCGTCTTCGACCCATTCACCCGGCTGGAGACATCCCGCAACCGCGATACCGGCGGAATCGGATTAGGCCTGGCACTGGCGCAGGCAATCGTTCGCGAAGCGGGCGGCCAGATCACCATTGCCAACCGGCCGGAAGGCGGGCTGGCGGCGAAAATTACTCTGCCAAGGAACGTTGGCAACTAAGCGGCCGATAGAGCGGTGGTATTTTTTATCGATCGCTGGAGTTTTGGGCCAATTGGCCCAAATTGGTGCGGGCGGTCGGAATCGAACCGACACTCCTTTCGGAACCGGATTTTGAGTCCGGCGCGTCTACCAGTTCCACCACGCCCGCATGCGACAGGAAAACCGCGAACCGCTCGCTAGCTTACGATGCCGCGGATCACAAGCATCATATCGTCCTGCACGCTGGCTTCCCGCTATGATCCACCTCGTCGCCCGAACAACCGAGCAAGTTGATGACGTCAAGAGATACTTAGCGTACAGACCTCAAAACGAGTAACAGAGTTTGGACCATATAAGACCCGTGATTAGCGATGTCGTCCCGACCATAGCCAACCCACCGCGCAGCGAGGCGCAAGGCCGGCTCGTCGCACGGTTTGTTGCGGAGGTTCAATTGGCTGCGGTGGTCAATCTGGTCGCCGCAATCGAAGCGTTCAGTGGCAAGCCGATCGTTGTCGACCGCGCCATTGTGATGGCGGTGGTCCTGCGGGGCGCCCCGGAATTCCGATGCGGATCGACTGGCCTTGCCTGCTCCGGCGGCGACCGCGATCACGCCATCAGCATCAACGCCATCGCCGCATCGCTGGGCCGCCCGTTCGAAACCGTTCGGCGTCACGTCAATGGGTTGATCGATTCGGGATTATGCGTTCGCACGCCACGCGGGATCATCGTTGCTCCCGGCCTGGCCGATGCCCCGGTGATGCAACAGATGATTCGGGATCTGCACGACTTGATGGTCCGGCTGATCGACTATGCCACGCGACACGGGGTGCATGTCCCGGTCAAGCGAACTGACCTTCCCTATCAGCCCAGCGCAACAATCGCCGCTACTCTCGATCTGGTTCTGGCATCGGTAGAGTATCTTGAGCCACACTATGGCGACTGGCTTGAAATGGCGGTCGTCAATGCCACGATCGCGGCGAATGCGCGGCCAGTGACCTTTGATCCTGTGCTTGCGATCCGCTATGCCGCGACAGACGCGGTGCCGCCGCGACACCTGCGACGTGCCGTCAGCGTCACCGGTCTCGCCCGTGCGTTGCGGATGCCCTATTCAACCGTTCAGCGTCAGGTGAAGGCATCGATCCTCCGTGGCCAGCTGGAGCGTGTGCCCGGCGGGATCATGATTACGCAGGAACAGCTTGATGCAGACGGCGTCCGCGTGGCCGGGCCAGCGGCGGTGTCGCGTGCGCTCCGCGCGTTTGGCCGCCTTGTACCGGGCGGCTTTCCTTTCGATGATCCGCCTTCCTGCTACATGACGGGACCGCCCGCCTTGCTCGATTTTGGCGACGGCGTTCCCGTCTGATCCGCCGCGTCCTAGCTGCGCGGCGGCTGGCGGCGGTAACTCAATGCTTCTGCGACATGAATTCTGCCGACCTGATCTGCCGTGGCGAGATCGGCAATGGTGCGGGCAACGCGGAGCACCCTGGTATATCCGCGCGCCGACAAACGCATCGCTTCCGCCGCCTGAGCAAGCAATTTTCGGCCCGCTTCATCCGGGGTGGCGGCCGCGTCAAGAACCGGGCCCTCTGCTTCTGCATTGGTGCGAATGCCCGCCGCGCTATAGCGATGAGATTGCACCGCGCGTGCCGCCGCGACTCTGGCAGCAACCTCGGCCGAGCCTTCGGCGGGTGACGGCAGGATAAGATCAGCCGCGCTGACCGCCTGCACGTCGATGTGCAGATCAATCCGGTCGAGCAGCGGCCCCGACACCTTTGCCTGATAATCCGCCGCGCAACGCGGTGCGCGCGAGCAAGCCAGCGCCGCGTCGCCCAGATGGCCACAACGGCAGGGGTTCATCGCGGCGACCAATTGGACGCGGGCTGGAAAGGTCACGTGCGCATTGGCGCGCGCAACGCTGACCGTGCCGGTTTCCAGTGGCTGACGGAGCGAATCGAGCACCGCGCGCTGGAATTCGGGCAATTCGTCAAGAAACAGCACGCCGAGATGCGACAAACTGACTTCCCCGGGCTTTACCCGCAGACCGCCGCCAACCAGCGCCGCCATCGATGCTGAATGGTGCGGCGCGCGGTAGGGGCGCGTCCGGGTCAGTCGCCCGCCCTGCATGACCCCCGCGACCGACGCGACCATCGACACCTCAAGCGCTTCTGCCGGTGTCAGCGGCGGCAGAATTCCCGGCAGGCAGGACGCCATCAGCGACTTTCCTGCACCAGGCGGGCCGACCATCAACAAATTATGTCCGCCAGCCGCCGCAATCTCTAGCGCGCGTTTTGCGGTTTCCTGGCCCTTGACCTGACGCAGGTCGGGTCCGGTACCTGGCGTCTCCGCCTCCCCCGGCAGGGGAGCGGCAATCAGCTGCAGGCCCTTCAGATGGTTAAGGAGCGCCAGCAGATCGGCCGCCGCGACTATTTCCAGCGCCCCTGCCCACGCCGCCTCTGATCCCTGTGTTGCGGGACAAATAAGTCCCCTATCCTCTGCCACGGCATGAAGCGCTGCCAGCAGCACGCCGGGTGACGACGCAATCCGCGCGTCAAGGCTCAATTCGCCAACCGCGACATAGCCCGCCAGCGTCTCGCTATCGATAATCCCCATCGCCGCCAGCAAGGCCAGCGCGATCGGCAGATCATAATGTGATCCCTCTTTGGGCAGATCGGCGGGTGACAGATTGACCGTGATTCGCTTAGGCGGCAAAGCTAATCCCATGGCAGCAATGGCAGCCCTGACGCGTTCACGACTTTCGGCGACGGCCTTATCGGCAAGGCCCACGACGTTGAAAGCGGGCAACCCCGGGGCAAGCTGGACCTGCACTTCGACCGATCGTGCCTCCAATCCAAGATAGGCACAGGTGGAAACTATCGCGACCATGTGTGTGATCCCCGGCTAATTATCTGTTCATAGACACTATTTCACCCACGAGAAGCCATTGACCAAACTGTCTTGCCAAAACAACACACCAACACCAGATAGATAGCCGTGCCTGACCCCCAATCCCGCAAATTGCACAAGCTTCGTCCGCGCAGCCCGGCGATCCGGACGGCGTTAACGGTGCTGGGGTTGTTGATCATCATCATCTCCCCGATCATCGGCGCGATTCCGGGGCCTGGCGGCATTTTTGTATTTGCTGCCGGTTTGGCGCTGCTGCTGCAAAACGCGCATTGGGCAAAGCGGGTCTATGCAAAACTGAAGCGCCGATGGCCCAGGTTCGGCCATTATGCCGATCTTGGTTTACGGCGCGCCAGCGCCCTGCGGCGCTATGAGCGGGACAAGACGCCGGTCGGCGAGAATGTTTCATCCGGCGGGCGGATCAGGAACATCCTCAGAACCTGCCGCGATTTTGTGATGGGCCGCGGAAAATGATACCAGGCACCGGCAGGAAATGTTGACTCAACGAGATGCTTTGCGTAAGGCGCGCGGGTATGCGGCCGCCACTTATGGCGGCTTTTTCCATTCTGATGATCAGGGAATGAGTGATGAAGCGGACCTTTCAACCGAGCAATCTGGTGCGTGCACGCCGCCACGGCTTCCGCGCGCGGATGGCGACGGTGGGCGGTCGCAACGTCCTGCGCGCCCGTCGCGCACGCGGCCGCAAGAAGCTGTCGGCATAATCAACCTAAGGCAGCGCCGGGATTTTCTGGCGGCGAACGCAGGCAAGCGGGCGCCAATGCCGGGATTTGTGTTGCTGGTGCGCGATCGCGCTGATGCCGACGCGACCATGCGCATCGGGTTCACTGTGACCAAAAAGATCGGCAACGCGGTGACGCGAAACCGGATGAAGCGGCGGCTGCGCGCGCTGGCGCGCCACTTATTGCCTGAACGCGGTTGTCCGGGTGCGGATCATGTGCTGATCGGCCGCGTTGGCGGGAATGATCGCCCGTTTGCGCTGCTGCTCACCGATCTTGAAAAAGCACTGCAGCGGATAGCTCCGCGCCCTGTCGCATGATCGCCCGGTTGCTGATTTTGTTGGCGCGCGGGTGGCAATTGGGGCCATCGGTGGTTCTGCCACCCAGCTGCCGCTATTCGCCAAGCTGTTCTGCCTATGCAATTGAGGCACTTCGCCGCTATGGCGCGCTTAAAGGGAGCTGGCTCGCGGCTCGCCGGATCGCGCGCTGCCATCCCTGGGGGGGATCGGGTTTCGACCCCGTTCCATGACTGGTCCAGCGCTACCTGTTGTTGTTGATCGGGGTTTCCTGACGTGAATGAAGACAATCGTAATCTGGTGCTGTTCGCCGTGCTGGCAGCCGCGATCATCATCGGCTGGTCGTATCTGGCACCGACATTCTTCCCCACGCCTAAGCGCGCGCCGGCGCCGATCACCGCGACCCAGCCCGGTGCAGCGCCCAGCGGCACGCCTGCCAGCCCGGTAACGGGACCAGTAGCAGGACCGGCCGCCGATGCCGCGGCTCCTGTTCGCGATCGTGCCGCCGTTCTTGCCGCTACGCCACGACTGGCGATCAACACGCCGTCGTTGAAGGGATCGATCAACCTGCGCGGTGCGCGGTTCGATGATCTGGTGCTGGTGCGCCACCGTGAAACGGTTGAAAAAAACTCGCCGCCGGTACGGCTGTTGTCGCCTTCGGGTACCGACAAGGCGTATTTTGGCAGTTTCGGTTGGCAGACAACGGGCGTGACCGCCCCCGACAAGAGCAGCGTCTGGACCGCCGACGCGCCAACCCTGACCCCCGATCGTCCGGTGACCCTCAGCTGGACGAGCCCCGAAGGCGCCCGTTTCGCGCTGAAAATATCCGTCGACGCAGATTATATGTTTTCGGTCCAGCAAAGCGTGGCCAATACGGGCACGGCGCCGATTTCTGTGCGCCCTTACGGTCTGGTTTCACGCACTGGCCTGCCCAAGGAACTCGATACCTGGACCAACCATGTCGGCCCGTTGGGTGTGTTTGACGGCACGGCCAATTACGACATCGGTTATCCGAACCTGCAGGGCGAAGCGCCCGGATTTTTCGCGCGGATCTTTGGCACCAGCGCCAAGGCAGGTGAAAATTATTTCGATACCAAGGGTGGCTGGCTCGGCTTTGGCGATCATTATTGGTTGGCCGCGCTGGTTCCCGACCAGAATGCGCAGGTCCATTCGGGCTTTCGCGGGGGCGCGGGCGGCGTTTATCAGGCCGATTTTGCATCCGAGCGCACGGTTGTTGCCCCGGGCAAAACCGCCGGCCAGACCAGTCGCTTCTTCGCCGGCGCAAAGGAAGTTGGCCTGATTGACGGCTATCAGGACCAACAGGGCATCACCAATTTCGACAAAGCGATCGACTGGGGGTGGTTCCGCATCATCGAAAAGCCGATTTTTTACTATCTCGCCTGGCTGTTCCGTCTGGTCGACAATTTCGGCGTCGCGATCATCCTGCTGACGATCACGATCCGCCTGCTGTTGTTCCCCATCGCCCAGCGCCAGTTCGCCTCGATGGCGAAGATGAAGGCGATCCAGCCGAAAATGAAGGCAATCCAGGAACGCTACAAGGACGACAAGCCGCGCCAGCAGCAGGAAGTGATGGCGCTATACAAGGCGGAAGGGGCCAATCCGCTCGCCGGATGCTTGCCGACCTTCCTGCAGATTCCGATTATGTTCGGGCTCTACAAGGTATTGCTGCTGGCGATCGATATGCGCCATCAGCCATTTGTGCTGTGGATCCGCGATCTTTCATCGCCCGATCCGCTGACGCCGATTAACCTGTTCGGGCTGCTGCCCTTTCATCCGCCGGCCGTGATCGCCATCGGCATCATCCCGATCCTGCTGGGGATTTCGATGTACTTTCAGTTCAAGCTGAACCCAGCGCCGATGGATGAGGCACAAAAGCAGGTGTTCGCGATTATGCCGTGGATGCTGATGTTCGTGATGGCACCGTTTGCGGTCGGCCTGCAGCTTTACTGGATCACGTCGAACACGCTGACCATCCTGCAGCAGCGGATGCTCTATGCACGACATCCGGACATGAAGGCAGCAACCGCCAAGTGACCGATCCGTTCGATGAGGTAGCGCTAGAGGCCGCCCGCAAGTTGTTTGCTGGTCCCATCAGCTTTTTGAAGTCTTCCCCAACGTTGGCACATTTGCCCGATCCCGATGCGCCGGAAGTGGCGTTTGCCGGGCGGTCCAACGTCGGCAAATCGTCGCTGCTCAATGCGCTGACAGGTCGTAACGGCCTTGCCCGCACGTCGAATACACCAGGGCGAACGCAGGAACTGAATTTCTTTGATGTTGGTACACCGCTCAAATTGCGGCTGGTCGACATGCCGGGCTATGGCTTTGCCAAGGCACCCAAAGACGTGGTCAAGAAATGGCGGTTCCTGATCAATGATTTCCTGCGCGGGCGGCAGGTGCTGAAGCGCACGCTGGTGCTGATTGATGCCCGCCACGGCATCAAGGACGTGGATACCGAAATCCTCGATATGCTCGACAAGGCAGCAGTCAGCTATCGCATCATTCTGACCAAGGCCGACAAGATCAAGCCGACCGAGCTTGCGGCAGTAATGGAGCAAACGGCAACCGCGGCACGCAAGCGCCCCGCGGCGCATCCCGACATTCTGGCAACGTCCATTGATACCGGGCTTGGCATTGCCGAACTGCGGGCCGCTGTTATCGAAACGATCGACTGATCCGCGTTCAGAAGCGCACGGCCGCGCAGCCGGGCACACCACCAAGGTCAGGGCCGTGTTTGGCCAGCAATGCCACAATATTGGGATTGCATGACGCCATCAGTGCGCCGGGGTTGATTGATCCCCGCACGTCGATGCGCCGATCAACGCGAACGCCGCGCGTTGCCCAGATCAACTGATACGCACGCAGGACCGGTGCATAATGCGGGTCGCCGTCATTTGCGAAACCGGGTTCGACCACGGTGATCGCGGTAATGCCCTGCCCCGCCAGTGCCGCAATCAGCTTGCCATAGCGCCCGGATTGCCAGCCTTCATAGCGCTCCGGCCAGATGAAGCGACGTGTTACAGCACCTTGCGCCCCAACCGCCATTGGCCAGATGATGATCAATACCGCCAGAGCGGCTGTCAGTTTCGCGCCTGATCGACGCGATCGAAGCAATGGCGGAACCATGCCGACCAGCGCGCACACGGTAATTGCAGCGGCAATCGCCATGAACGGCATCGCGGGCGCGATATAATGGTTGAGCTTGGTGCCTGCCACACTGATGACCGCAAGCTGGGCGACGACAATCACCAGCGAAAAGACCAGCAACAGGCGCGTGCGCCCGGCAAGATACCGACCCATCAATGGGGCGAGCAGGAGCAGCGGCGTGACCGAGAAATAGCCAGCCCAGAGCAGCCCAAGATAATAGCCCGGCGGCCGCTCCATGCCGGTCACGGTCGTCCCGAACCGGCCAAATGCATCATTGTGGAGCGCGGCCAGCAGATAGCCGGGCGCGATTGCCTCGCGCGCCGCGAAAAATGCCAGTACCGGCACCAGCGCCGCCACGGCCATGATCATGGTCGCCCATCCCTGCCAGATCCTGGTGGGTCGACCAGCTAGGATCAGGTAACAAACCACACCGACCCCAGGAATCAGCC
>JAIELC010000079.1 GCA_019753375.1 Sphingomonas sp. | reverse complement strand
GAGCGCGCTTACACAGTGATTACACGCTCAGATGAAACGCGCTATGTAAGCAAGTTGGACGGCACATGACGACCTTCAAGATTTTGATAATTATATGAAAAATTGGAGCGGGCGAAGGGATTCGAACCCTCGACCCCAACCTTGGCAAGGTCGTGCTCTACCCCTGAGCTACGCCCGCTCTGGCGCCGATGCCTGCAATATCATGCAGGCGGGGTGAAGGTTGGGGCGGTTAGCATCGGCCTTGCGGCTTGGCAAGCCCGCATTCCGGACCGATCGAAAAGGCTTGGCTTCCGCGCCCAAGCGCCCACATAAGGCAAAGTTCAGGACGTAGGGGAGTGTGACGTGGCAACTCTGGGGATGAGCAGCGCGGAGCGCGAAGCGGTGGAAGCGTTTCGCCGCGACGTGGTCGAACCGTCGATGACATCGCTGGTCATCATTGATTTCTGGGCGGAATGGTGCGGCCCCTGCAAGGCGCTGACCCCGATTCTGGAAAAGGTCGCTGCCGCATATGCGGACAAGGGCGTGGTGCTGGCAAAGATCGATACCGACAAGAATCAATTCATTGCCAACCAGTTTCAGATCCGGTCGATTCCGACCGTTTATGCCATGTTCCAGGGGCAGTTGGTCGCCGATCTGACAAGCGCGCGGACCGAATCGCAGCTGCGGACCATGCTCGACCAGATTTTGCGCCAGGTCGCCGTGGCAAGCCCGGCCGCCGAGGCGGAGGCCGAGCTGGAACCGCTGATCGCGATGGGCGAACAAGTGCTGGCCGCTGGCGATGCCGAACGCGCGCTGGGCATTTTTGATCAGCTGATCGACATGGTGCCGGACCATCCAGGGGTGTTGTCAGGCCGGATTCGCGCGCTGGTGGCCGGCCATCATTATGATGTCGCCGAAACCGCGATCGCCGATTTGCCCCCAGACGTGGCGAAACTGCCCGAAATCGCTCGGGCGCAGGCCGCCCTGACGCTTGCCCGCGAGGCCAAGCCGGTCGACGATCTGGCAGGGCTGGCCGCGACGGTGGCAGCCAATCCCGACGATCATGACGCACGGTTCACGCTGGCGGGCGGACAAATGGCCGCGGGCGACCGTGACGCCGCCGCCGATTCGCTGCTCGCCATCATCGCGGCGGACCGCGACTGGAAGGACGGCGCGGCCCGACAGCAGTTGCTCAAACTGTTCGAGGTGGTCGGGCTTGAAGACCCCTGGGTTGCGGCCCAGCGCCGTCGCCTTTCAGCGATCCTGTTCGGATGATGGCCACGCGCGCCACGACGAGGCTGTCGATCTTCCCATTGGGCGGGGCGCTGCTGTTTCCGCGCATGGCGTTGCCGCTGCATATCTTTGAGCCGCGCTACCGCGCGATGATGAGCGATGCGATGGCGCGAGACCGGCGGATCGGCATGGTTCAGCCACGACCATTGCCGGTTCATGACGGCGACGAGCCGCGCTTGTTCGATATCGGCTGTGTCGGCCGGATCGCGCAGTTCGAAGTGCTCGACGATGGCCGGTATAATCTGGTGCTGGAGGGCACGTCGCTGTTCCGGATCGTCCGCGAGCTCGACGTTACGACACCGTTTCGCCAGGTTGAGGCAGAATTGCTGCCCATTGCCGACGAACCCGAAATACTCGGCATCGCCAGCCGGGCTTCCCTCGAAATCGAATCGCGCCGTTTTGCCGATGCGCAGGGTTATGCGGTCGATTGGGAAGCCGTGTCGCGGCTGGACGACGAATCGCTGGTCAATGGTGTGGCCCAGATCGCCCCGTTCGATGTCGCCGCCAAGCAAGCGCTGCTGGAAGCGCCGAATCTGGATGATCGCGCCGAATTGCTGGTTCAATTGATGCAGTTTTTCGGTCGCCACGACGGCGAGGAGTCGGTGACGCTGCAGTAAAGCCGCGCGATGACAGACGCGCCGTGCTTCAGGCGGCGAGCCCCTGAAGCAATTTGGGCAGATCGCCACTTTCACCGCGGGCCTCGGCCATGAACCGGTCTTTGAGCGGGGGCAGTTTTTGCACGGCACCCAGTCCAAAGCGCCGAACCGCGCTGGCGGTTTTGCCGGGGATGCCAAAGAGCCGGTTGAGCCCGTCGGTCGCGACCGCCACCATCAGCGTATCGACCCCGCGCCAGCGCTCATAGCGCTGCAGGACCTGCGGGTCGCCCAGATCGAGCCCCAGCCTTTTGGCCTCGACCAGCACTTCGGTCAGCGTCGCGACATCGCGAAAGCCCAGATTAAGCCCCTGGCCGGCGATCGGATGGATGCCGTGACCGGCATCGCCGACCAGCGCCAGCCGTTCAGCGGTAATCCGGGCGGCATGATGAAAGCCCAGCGGATAGGTGGATCGCGGCGATAAATTGGAGAGCGCGCCCAGAAAACCGCCCATTTTCTTTTCGGCTTCGGCGAGGAATCCCCGATCGGACAGTTTGAGCATGCCCGCCGCATCTTTTTCGCTGACCGTCCAGACCAGCGCCGATCGATTCGCGCCATCAACGGGCAAAAGCGGCAAAATGGCGAATGGTCCGGCCGGGTAGAAGATCTCGAACGCGGTGCTGTCGTGCGGGCGTTCGTGGTGAAACGCGGTAATGATCGCATTATGATGATATTGCCACGTGGCGATGCGAATGCCGGCGGCTTCGCGCATCGGGGATTTGCGTCCCTCGGCGGCAATCAGCAACGGCGCCGTCATGACGTCACCATTGGTCAGCGTGACGGTGACGCCAGCGTCGCCGCGATCAACCGACGCAGCCCTCGTCTTCATCCGCAAATCAATGCCGCTGGCCGATCCTGCGCGTTTTTGCAGCACCTGGCGCAGCAGCCGGTTTTCATACATCACGCCCAGCGCGCCGTCGCTTTCCGCTGGCGCGAAGTCGAGCGCGCCGGGGTCGAGCCCGTCGCTGACGCGGATCGACCCGATCGCGCAGCCCTTGCCGGCCAGATCCGCCCCGACCCCGATCGCGTCGAGCATCCGGTGCGAGGCACTGGCAACGGCCGAGGCGCGGCCGTCAAAGCCCGCCGCCAGCACAACAGCCGGATCGGCGGGATCGATGACGATGGTGGTCAGGCCGTGTGCATCCAGCGCCAGCGCCAATGTTGCCCCGACGAGTCCGCCGCCCAGAATAATGACATCTGCATGGTTCATGCAGCTCTTCTATCGCCTTGTCGACGCGGTGCCAATCGCCCGCGCCTTGACGCCGGACTCGCCAGGCGCGATGAACGGCGAAACGGAACATCCCGTGTACGCCCGGGGGCATGCGCTACACTGGGATGGAGCAACATTGGCGGCAAACAGAAGGGTTTCCGCCAAGGATAGGGACAGCGGCAATGGCAAGCCAGGCGCAACGGCCAATGTGGCGCGAAACGATGCGGGCAGGCGCCCGGCGGAGCGGCGCACTGCTGATGGCCACGGCAACCATGGCCATCACCGTGCTGCTCGCCATCGCGCTGCTGAGCTATCACCCCGGCGATCCGTCGTTCAGCACCGCGGCTGGCGGTCCGGCGCAGAATTGGCTGGGAAGCGCCGGCGCGCTGATTGCCGATACGCTGTTGGGACTTGCGGGCTGGCCGATCTTGCTGCTGTTGCCGTTGGGGTCGATGGCAGCGGGCCGGTTGTGGCGGGGAATGGCATTTGATCGCTGGTCCCGGACCGTCTGGCGCGCGCTGATCGGCGTCGCGCTGCTCGCGACCAGCCTGGCATTCATGACCGACCATGCCGTCAACGCGTTGCCGGCGGGCTATGGCGGCATGGTCGGGCTGAGCGTGGCCACCGTTTTGCGCACCCTTATCGGCCTGATCGACGATCCCACGGCGAAATTGTGGGCGGCGCGCGCCATCGCCACGCTGGCCGCGCTGGCGGGCGTGATCGTCTATGGCATGGCGATCAACATTGTCTGGCGGCAGGTCCCGCAGCGGTTGCGGCTGCCCGAGGCGCCTGCCCGCACCGACGATGGGCTGACCAGCGATGAGCCGGAGGAGCAGCCGGTCCTCAAACCCGTCCCGCGCGCGGTGGCGGCCCCCGAAAACCGCCCCGGCCCGGTCATCGCCGATCGCAACATCGCCCCGGCCCTGCCCAAGAACAAGGCCAAACAGGCATCGCTCGATCTGCGCGACAATTACCGGCTGCCGCCCATCGACCTGCTCAAAAAAGGCCAGGCCCCGGCCAATACCGCGATCGACAAGGCCGCGCTGGAGCGCAATGCGCGGCTGCTCGAATCGGTGCTTGATGATTTCAAGGTCAAGGGCACGATCGTCGAGGTGCGACCCGGCCCGGTTGTGACGATGTACGAACTGGAACCCGCCACCGGCATCAAGGCCAGCCGGGTGATCCAGTTGGCCGATGATATCGCGCGCAACATGTCGGCCATCTCGGCACGCGTCGCCACCATTCCCGGCCGCAGCGTGATTGGCATCGAACTGCCCAATGCGCGGCGCGAAACCGTCAATCTGCACGAACTGGTCGCCAGCGAGCAATTTGATGATCAAAATGCGCAATTGCCGCTGATCCTGGGCAAGAACATCGCCGGCGATCCCGTGATCGCCGATCTGGCGCCGATGCCGCATCTGCTGGTCGCCGGCACCACCGGATCGGGCAAGTCGGTTGGGCTGAACTGCATGATCCTGTCGCTGCTCTATCGGCTGACGCCCGATCAGTGCCGGATGATCATGATCGATCCCAAGATGCTCGAATTGTCGATGTATGCCGATATTCCGCATTTGCTGGCCCCGGTCGTCACCGAACCCGCCAAGGCGGTACGCGCGCTGAAATGGGCGGTCGAACAGATGGAAGACCGGTACCGGATGCTGGCATCGGCCAATGTCCGCAGCCTGGCGTCGTTCAACGACAAGGTCCGCGCGGCCAAGGCAAAGGGCCAGCCGATCGGCCGCAAGGTGCAGACGGGCTATGATCCGTCGACCGGCCAGCCGGTATATGAGGAAGAACAGCTCGACTATCAGCCGTTGCCGCAGATCGTGATCGTCGTCGACGAGCTGGCCGATCTGATGATGACCGCGGGCAAGGAAGTCGAATTTCTGATCCAGCGGCTCGCGCAAAAGGCCCGCGCCGCCGGCATCCACCTGATCATGGCAACGCAGCGCCCCTCGGTCGACGTCATCACCGGGGTGATCAAGGCCAATCTGCCGACGCGGATTTCGTTTCACGTCACCAGCAAGATCGATTCGCGGACGATTCTGGGCGAACAGGGGGCCGAACAGCTGCTGGGCAAGGGCGACATGCTGTATATGCCCGGCGGCAAACAAATTGCCCGCGTCCACGGGCCGTTCGTCAGCGATGATGAAGTTCAGGCCGTGGCGAGCCACTGGCGCAGCCAGGGCACGCCCGATTACATCCAGTCGGTGACCGAAGAGCCGGAGGACGGGTTTGCGCTCGACGGCGCACCGGCCGGCGAGGATTCGGCCGAAGACCAGCAATATCGGTCCGCGCGCCAATTGGTCGCCGAAAGCCAGAAGGCCTCGACGTCGTGGCTGCAGCGCCAGATGCGGATCGGCTATAACAGTGCCGCGCGGCTGATCGAGCGGATGGAGAAGGACGGGCTGGTGTCCCGCCCCGATCATGTCGGACGGCGCGAAGTGATGATGGATCAGGATGGTCGACCGCTGTAGCGGGAACCCCCGGGTCAACTTGGTTCAACGGGTTCACCGGCCATTCAATTCGCAACCGCCATATCCAAGCCATTATCGGGGGTGTTCGACCCCGACCCATCATCCGGAGAGCTGCCCGTGAATTTCCGTTTGTCCCTTCTGTTGCCAACCGCGCTGGCGGTGGCGACCTTGATCGGTCCAGCCACGGCCGCCCCCGCCGCGCCGGTGGCGCCGGTCGCCGCCCAGCCCGCCAACGCCGATCTCGCGCAGGTACAGGCGCATCTGCGGGCGATGGACAGCATGACCGCGCAGTTCTCGCAAACCGATCGCAACGGCAAGACGCTGGGCGGGACGTTGACGCTGAAAAAGCCAGGCAAGATTCGCTTCCAATATGAAAAAGGCGTGCCGATCCTGATCGTCGGTGACGGCAAGGCGCTCTGGTTCATCGATTATTCGGTGCGCCAGGTCCAGCGCTGGCCGATTGGTAACTCGCCGCTGGGTATCCTGATCAACCCCGACAGCGATCTGGCGCGTGTCGCCAGGGTGATCCCGGGCACCGATGCGCGGACACTGACGGTCGACGCGCGCGACCCCAGGCACCCCGAATATGGCCGCATCACGCTCAGCTTTGCCCGCGCCGCCAGCGGTCCGGCCGGACTGATCCTGATGGGCTGGTCCGCCACCGATGCGCAGAATAATCGCACCACGATCCGATTATTCGATCAGCGCTTCAATGTCGCGATCAGCGGTAATGCGTTTCTGTGGAACGACCCGCGGAACCGGACGCGTTGATGAAATAAAGTTCATTCATTGTGGCGACAGGTTTGGCCGGATAGAAACATTAATGCGGGTGTGGGCCCCGGGATTTTCCCCCTGTTGCCCGGTCGTTCACATCCTGCCTGCGTGACGAACGCTAGGTCGGCCCTCGTTCCATGCCCCCGGAACGAGGGCCTTTCCTTTTACCGCAGCCAGACTGGCGCCGTGCGGCTCTGGGCACTACATCGCCGCGATGACCGCGCCGCTTCGAATCGCTTCCTGGAACATCAATTCGGTGCGGTTCCGGCTGGACATCGTCGAAAAGTTCCTGCGCGACGAAGCGCCGGATGTCTTGTGCCTGCAGGAAACCAAGGTCATCAACGGCGACTTTCCAATCGCCGCGTTCCGCAAGGCTGGGTATCCGCACATGTTGCTCAACGGCCAGCGCATGCACCACGGCGTGGCGATCATCAGCCGGTTGCCGATGGTCGAAGAGGACCGGCTGGACTGGCAGGCCAATGGTGAAGCCCGTCATATCGGCGCGCGGCTGGCCAACGGGCTGCGGATCGAAAATGTCTATATACCGGCGGGCGGCGATATCCCCGATCGCGACCTGAACCCCAAATTCGGCCAGAAGCTCGACTTTATCGAACGGATGACGCGCTGGTCGGAAAATCTGGCGGCGCCCACCCTGCTGGTCGGCGATTTCAACATCGCCCCGCTTGAAGCCGATGTCTGGAGCCATAAGCAGCTGATCGATGTGGTCAGCCATACGCCGGTTGAGGTCGCGGCGCTCAACCGGTTGCAGGCCGCCCATGGCTGGGTTGATCTCGGGCGCCGTTTCACGCCCGCACCGGCGCGGCTGTTCACCTGGTGGAGCTACCGCGCCAGGGACTGGGCCGCATCCGATCGCGGACGGCGGCTGGACCATATGTGGGCCAGCGACGATGTTGCCGCCGCGGCGGTCGAGCACCGGGTGTTCGAACCGGTACGCAGCTGGAACAAACCGTCCGACCATATCCCGATCATGACCAGCTTTGCGCTATGACCACCGATACGACGCCCCATTCCCCCGATCCGCGTGCGGCAGCGCGGGCGATTGACGCGTTGCGGCGCGGCTGGCCCGTCATGATCACGGCGGGCGCCCAGTCGCTGGCGCTGCTGGCGATCGAGACCGCCGATCCGGTCCGGCTGGCACATTTTGACCCGCAATCAACCGCCGATCTGCTGATTTCAGCGGGGCGCGCAGCGACGCTCAAGCTTGCCAACCAGCTGCAGGCCGCCGAGCCCGACGCGCCGGTGCTGCTCGCGCGCGCGCGCTGGATCGATCTGGCAGCGGCGACCGCGCTGGCCGATCCGCAGCTTGATCTGGATACACCCTTCAAAGGGCCATTCGACGCCATCGAACTGTGCCAGCGGCGGGCGGGCCAGGCGGCGTTGCGGCTGGCAATGCTGGCGGGGATATTGCCGGCATTTTTCGTGATTGCCGGTGGCACTGCCGATACGCGGCTGAGCGAGGCAGACATTGACGCGCACGAGGACGCGACACGACTGGTCATCGCCGCGCGCGCACATTTGCCCGTTGCCGGCGCGGAGGACGCCGAAATCGTCGCGTTTCGTACGCCGGAAATGCCCGGCGAACACGTCGCGCTGGTGATTGGCAGCCCCAATGGCGGGCCGCCGCTGGTCCGGTTGCACAGCGAATGCCTGACCGGCGACATGCTGGGGTCGCTGAAATGCGATTGCGGGCCGCAATTGCAGGCAGCGATTGGCGAGATTGCCGACAATGGCTGGGGCATCCTGCTCTATCTGCGGCAGGAAGGCCGCGGCATCGGGCTGATCAACAAGCTGCGCGCCTATGCCTTGCAGGATCAGGGATTCGATACCGTCGACGCCAATACCCGGCTGGGCTTTGCCGTCGATGCGCGCAATTTTGCAGTCGCGGCGCAGATGCTGCGGCTGTTGGGGCAGAAATCGGTGCGGCTGCTGACCAATAATCCCAACAAGGTCGAAAGTCTGGTGGCGGCGGGCATCAATGTCATCGACCGCGTCCCCCACCGCCTGCCGCCCAACCCGCACAATGAACGCTATCTGGCGACCAAACGCGACCGCACCGGGCATGATTTTTAGCGGGCAAGGGCGCCGGCAGGTGTTGGGGAGAAAGCTAGCCCCGAATGGCACAATCTGTTCGACATGATTGGCTGATCAGACGACCGGATTCCGCCGGACTCTGGCGGGTCAAGCCCGGGTCACTTCCATGCGTTGAACCCAGCCATCAGCGACAACCACCCCGAGTCTATCGAAGCAGCGCCGCCACTTGCCCAAAGTCATGCGCGATCGCGTTGACGCCGATCGCGCGCAACCGGTGTTCGTGGTCGGGCGCGCAGTGCAGGCCGGCGCACAGCCCGATAACATAGGCGCCCGACGCGACCGCCCCGGTGGCGCCGACCGGCGAATCCTCCAGAATCGCGCAGCGATCAATCGACACGCCCAACGCCGACGCTGCGTGAAGATACAGGTCGGGCGCCGGTTTGCCGCGCGCAACATGTTCACGACCGCTGTAGAGATGATCGCCAAAATCGGCGCGCAGGCCGATATGGTCGAGATGGCGGCTGATCCAGCGTGTCGAGCTGGACGAGGCGACCGCGCGGGGCAGGCTGGCCGGGAGCGCGCGAACGAAATCGATCGCGCCGGCAATCGCGTCAATGCCTTCGGCCATCACCCGGGCATCTTCGGCGGCGCGGGCTTCGTGAAAATCATCGGGCAATGCACGCCCGATCCAGCGTTCGACCGCGGCATGAAAATCACGGTCAGCAAGACCCATGAACTGCGCCATCGATTGTTCGACCGTGGTCGGGTGCCCGGCGGCGGTCAGATAGGCGGCAATCTGGCGGTTGCCGACATATTCGCTGTCGATCAGCACGCCGTCAAAATCAAAGATCAACGCGTCAAAGCGCACCGGCAAGGGACCGATCATGCCCGCGCCCCGAACAGCGCCGAGCCGACGCGGACATGCGTGGCTCCCAGCGTCACCGCCGTCGCATAATCCCCCGACATCCCCATGCTGAGCCCGTCAAGTCCTTGATCGCGCGCGATTTTGGCGAGCAGCGCAAAATAGGGCGCGGCATCGACATCGGCCGGCGGCACGCACATCAGCCCCGCCAGCGGGAGATTTGCCGTCTTGACGTCAGTCAGCAGCGCGGAAAGATCGGCGGTCGCGCAGCCCCCCTTTTGCGGTTCGTCGCCGATATTGACCTGCACAAAGCAGGCCGGGCGCTTGCCGGTCTTGTCCATCGCCCTGGCGAGAGCGGTTACCAGCGATGGCCGGTCGACCGAATGGATCGCATCGAACAGCTGAACCGCCGCCTCGGCCTTGTTCGATTGAAGCTGGCCGACCAGATGCAGAGCAATGCCCGGCGTTTCAGCGATCAGTGCCGGCCATTTCGATTCGGCCTCCTGAACGCGGTTTTCGCCGAACACGCGCTGGCCGGCGTTGATCAGCGGGCGGATGGCGTCGGGCGCATGCGTTTTGGAAATCGCGATCAGCGTAACATCCCTCGCCGCCCGCCCGGCCAGCGATGCGGCGCGGCGGATCTGGTCATGGACGTCGGCAAGGCGCTGGGCAGCAGCATCGGCAGGTTCGCAAGCGGTCATCGGCGCTGCTATAGGAGGCACGATGCCGCATCGCCACCCCGCTCTTCCCACGATCTGGCTGATGACCGATGAGCGGATGGGCGATACGCTATGGCAAGCGCTGGAGCGGTTGCCGCGCGGATCAGGCGTGGTTTTCCGCCACTATTCGCTGCCGCTTGCGGCGCGCCGTGCCCTGTTCGCGCGCGTCCGCCGGGTTGCCGCGCGGCGGCAGCTGGTGCTGATCCGCGCGGGCCGTGACCGGCTTGGCGCGCGCGAACAGGGAATGCATGGCCGCGATCCCCGGCGCCACCCGGGTATTAACAGCTGGCCGGCGCATAGCCGTGCCGAGATCTGCGCCGGGATGCGCGCGGGTGCGGACCTGATTTTCGTATCGCCGGTCTTTGCGACCCGGTCGCACCCGGGTGGGCGAACGCTGGGCCGAAGGGGCGCGCTGGCGATCAAGCAGGGAATTGCCGCACGTTTCATCGCGCTGGGTGGGCTAACGCGATCAGACCAGCGCTGGGTCACTTCGGCCGGCTTTTATGGATGGGCAGCGATTGATGCGTGGACTCGCCCGCTGCCGGACGATCAGAAGCGCAGGGCGGTCCCGATATAGACGGCCTGGCTGTCGCGGCGGTTATCGGTGGTCCGATCAATCCGGTAATCTTCGGATTTATAGCGCACACCCGCGGTTACATCGATGCGGCGCGTGATCGAATAGGATCCGCCCATGTCGATCGAATAGCTTGGCGCATCGGCGATCAGCCGGGGCGTATTGGCAAGCGGCCGATCCGCGCTCGCCACCAGCCGGCCGGTGAACCGCCGGCCGGTGAAGGTGACACCGACATCGGCGCTTTCCCGGCTGCCCGGCAGGCCGCCCAGATCAATCCGCGCCACGTCACCCGACACAGCAAAGCGTTTCCAGCCGACCGCAACGCCCAGATTATAGGCGATCGGCTTTAAGCCAATCGTGCCGCTGTCCGGAATTTCGGTCGCACTACCCTGGGCTTTGCGCGACGACACAACCGACTGGGCGCGGACGGCCACGGTCACCGCGCGATTCCCCGAACGCCGCGACTCGGCGGGGGTGAACCGGAAATTGCTGTCATCAAGGCCCGAGCGGGCGAGCAACGCGGCGAGCTTGGGATCAGCAGCCGCCGGTGTGAAGCTGCCGAGCACCGAGAAATCGCGCGAATCACCGCGTGAATTCAATGTCTTGGGGTTTTGTGGCGCGCCGAGCGCTGGCGCGACCAGACCGGCGACGACAAGCGCCCCCAAAGCCGATCCCGCAATCCAGCGACGCGTGTTCACAACAGCACCTTTCTGCTGATCATGTCACTAGCATGATTCGGGGAGCGTGCACCACCGGGCGAGGCGATTTTCATCGGCGGTGTGGCATTCTGCCCACAGCCGCCGCCGCCATGGCCAAGCCTTGCGGCGCGCGCGAGACCATCTATAGATGCCCCCCGTGCAAGCCCGCATTTTTTCGACCAGGGAATCGCCGATGGCCCGCCTGTTGCGCACCGCCTTTGTGGTATCGCTCCTTCTTCCGCTTGTTGCCTGTGGTGGCAAGCGTAACGTCAAGACCGATCTTGCTGCGGCAAAGATTACCACGATCGGCGTCAACAGCTATTTGTGGCGCGCCTCGCTTGATACCGTCAGTTTCATGCCGCTGGTACAAACCGATTCCAACGGCGGCGTGATCGTGACCGACTGGTACGCCAATCCGGCCGTCCCGGCGGAACGCGTTAAAGTGACGATTTCGATTCTTGATCAGGATCTGCGCGCCGATGCGGTCCGCGTCGCGGTGCAGCGCCAGATCAACCGCAGCGGCGACTGGGTGACGGCGCCGGTTCAGGCGGCCAGCGCGCAGCGGATGGAAGATCTGATCCTGACGCGGGCCCGCGATCTGCGCCGCGCCGCTATCAAGCAATAGGCCCACCATCTGATGGCGTCCCGCTTCAATGCCTTGAAGGCGGACGCGGCCTGGCAGGCGATCTGGGAAGAGCGCCAGACCTTCGCTGCGTCCAACGACAGCAACAAACCGCGCTCTTATGTGCTTGAGATGTTTCCCTATCCGTCGGGGCGCATCCATATGGGGCATGTTCGCAACTATACGATGGGCGATGTGCTGGCGCGCTATCGCCGGATGACCGGGATGGAAGTGCTGCATCCAATGGGCTGGGATGCGTTCGGCATGCCCGCCGAAAATGCCGCGATGGAAAAAAAGGTGCATCCCGGCACCTGGACGCGCGCCAATATCGCAACGATGCGCGCCCAGCTGAAACGGCTGGGTTTTGCGCTCGATTGGCGCCGTGAGCTGGCGACCTGCGAGCCCGACTATTACGGGCATGAACAGGCGTTGTTCCTTGATTTGTTCGCAGCCGGCCTGGTCTATCGCCGTGAATCGGCGGTTAACTGGGATCCCGTCGATATGACCGTGCTCGCCAATGAGCAGGTGATTGATGGGCGCGGCTGGCGATCGGGCGCGCTGGTTGAACGGCGCAAATTGAGCCAGTGGTTCCTGAAAATCACCGATTTCGCCGATGAGCTGCTCGACGGGCTGAAGAGCCTTGAGCACTGGCCCGACAAGGTCAGGCTGATGCAGGAAAACTGGATCGGCAAAAGCCAGGGGCTGACCTTTCGGTTCGCGTTGAGCGATGGCGGCGAGGTGGAAGTATTCACCACGCGGCCCGACACGATCTTTGGGTCAAGCTTCGTTGCTATCGCGGCCGATCATCCGATCGCGCAGGCATTGGCCGCGTCGGACCCGGCGGCCGCGGCGTTTATCGAACAATGCCGGCGCGGCGGCACCACCGCCGCTGAACTGGAAACGCAGGAAAAACTGGGTTTCGACACCGGGCTGCGTGCTACCCATCCCTTTGATGCAGACTGGCAATTGCCCGTCTACATCGCCAATTTCGTGCTGATGGATTATGGCACGGGCGCGGTCTTCGGCGTGCCCGCGCATGACCAGCGCGATCTGGATTTTGCCCGCAAATATGCGCTGCCGGTGCGCCGTGTCGTCGCCGAAGGTGCGTTGACCGAACCCGACTTTATCGGCGATGACGCCTATACCGGACCCGGCGCGCTGGTGAATTCGCGCTTTCTGGACGGGCTGGATGTCGCGGCCGGCAAAAAAGCGGTGATCGCCCGCGCCGAGGCAGAGGGTTGGGGCACCGGATCGACCGTGTTCCGCTTGCGCGACTGGGGCGTCAGCCGCCAGCGCTACTGGGGAACGCCGATCCCGATCATCCACTGCGATGATTGCGGGGCGGTTCCCGTCCCGCGCGACCAGCTGCCCGTGGTGCTGCCCGACGATGTGACGTTCGACATTCCCGGCAATCCGCTCGACCGGCATCCGACATGGAAGCATGTCGATTGCCCGAGTTGCGGCAAGGCAGCGCGGCGTGAAACCGACACGCTCGATACCTTTGTCGATTCGTCATGGTATTTCATCCGCTTCGCCAGCCAGCCCAGGGACAAGCCGTTTGACCGCGCCGATGTCGAACGCTGGCTGCCGGTTGCGCAATATATTGGCGGCGTCGAACACGCGATATTGCACCTGCTCTATGCGCGGTTCTGGACCCGCGCCCTGAAGCATATCGGCCAGCTTGATATCGCCGAGCCATTTGCCGGGCTGTTCACGCAGGGCATGGTGACGCACGAGACCTACAAGGCACCAGATGGTCGCTGGTTGTCGCCCGACGAGGTTCGGGTCGACGGAAATGCGGCGGTAGTCATCGACACTGGCGAGGCGGCCCAGATCGGTCGCGTCGAAAAAATGTCGAAATCCAAGAAGAACACGGTCGATCCCGAGCCGATCGTCGATCAGTACGGCGCGGATGCGGTGCGGTGGTTCATGCTGTCCGATTCGCCGCCCGAGCGCGATCTGGAATGGAGCGAAAACGGCATCGAAGGCGCGTGGCGGTTCATCCAGCGCCTTTGGCGTCTGTTCGACAGCGCGCGCAGCGACGCCAGCGGTGAAGACAAGATGCTCGACCGCAAGCTGCACCAGACCATTGCCGGTGTCGCTGCCGATATCGAGGCGCTGTCGTTCAACAAGGCGGTCGCCAAGCTGTACGAACTGATGAACATGATCGAGAAATCGCCGCCCTCCGCATCGCGCGCGACGGCGATTGAAACGGCGTTGTTGCTGGTTGCGCCCATGACGCCACATCTGGCCGAGGAAGCCTGGGCGACTTGGGGCAAGCCCGGGCTGATCGCCGACGCGGCCTGGCCGATTGTCGACCCGGCGCTGCTGGTCGAGGATGAAGTGACGATTGCAATTCAGGTCAATGGCAAGCTGCGCGATACCCAGATTGTTCCCAAGGGGAGCCCAGACGACGTGATTGAGGCAATGGCTGTTGCCAATGCGCAGGTGCAGCGTATCCTTGCCGGCGCAACGCCCAGAAAGGTGATCATCGTGCCCGATCGTCTGGTCAATATCGTCGCATGACGTGCCGAAGGCTCCTGGCGCTGGCGGCAGCCGCGCTTGCAATTGGCGGGTGCGGCCTGCGCCCGCTTTATGCCGGCGGCGGTGACGGCCGTGTGGCGGGATTATTGTCATACGTCGAGGTCGCACCGATCGAGGGACAATCGGGCTGGATGGTGGCCAATGCCGTGCGCGACCGGCTCTCGGCTGGCGGCGATCGTCAGTCGCGCTATCGCCTTGAAATCAAACTTGACGACAAGATTATCGGGCTGGGCGTCCGCGGCAATGACACGGTGACGCGCGAACGCCGCACGTTACGCGCGCGGTACCAGCTGGTTGATTTGTCCAACGGCCAGGTGGTGCTGGATGCAACCGCCGGATCGGATGCGGGTATCGACGTGGTCAGTTCGGAATATGCGACGATCGCGGCAGAAAGCACGGCGCTGGAACGGCTGTCGGGCATTGTCGCCGATCAGATTGTCGCGCGGGTCGCGCTCTATGCGGAGCGCACCACCCCGCGCGCGCAATGAAGGCCAACGCGACCCAGCTTCGCGCTGCGATCGACAAGGGTAACGCGGCGATCCGGCTGTTTGTCCTCCATGGTCCCGATGAATCGGGCGCCCGCGAATGGGCGGCCAGGCTTGGCCGTCGGCTTGGCCCCGATGCGGAAAGGATCGATGTCGAAGGCTCAGGCCTGCGCGCCGACCCCAGCCGGCTGGCGACCGAGGCCGCCTCGCTGTCGCTGTTCGGCGATCAGCGATATATTTTGGTCAACAATGCCGGCGAGGACAGCGTCGAGGCGGTCACCTTGCTGCTGGGGGCGCAACAGGCGGTCAATCCGGTGGTGATGATTGCACCGATGGCCAAGGCGTCGGGCAAGCTCGTCAAGCTTGCGATCGCGTCGCCGGCGGCGATGGTGCATGGCTGCTATCAACCGGTCGGAGAGGAAGCGAACGCGCTTGCCACCATGATTGCCGCCGAACATGGCTTGCGCGCCAACGCGATGATTGCCGCGCGCCTGGTCGCGTCGAGCGGCGGCGACCGCGCCGTATTGACCCGCGAGATCGAAAAACTGGCGCTCTATCAGGATGCGGCGCCCGATCGGCCCAAGACCCTCGATGATGCGGCCATGGACGCGGTCGGCGCCGATCTGGGCGACGCCGAAATTGCCGCCGCGGTCGAGGCCGCAATCGACGGACGCGCCGCCGATCTGGGCAGTGAACTGGCCCGGCTGGCGATTGCGGGGACATCGCCGATCCCGCTGTTGCGGATGATGGTGCGGCGCTTGATGCTGATCGCCGAGCTGGCGGGAGAGGTTGCCGACGGCCGGTCGATCAATGACGCGATCGAGCGCCACAATATTTTCTTCCGCGAAAAGGCCAGCACGGCGCGCGCGCTGCGCTATTGGAGCCCCGGCAGGCTGACCGATGCGATTGATCATTTGCGGCGCACCGAACGCAGCCTGATGGCATCGGCATCGGCGGGCAATGTATTGGCCGACCAGGCAAGCATTGCGGTCGCGCGCGTGGCGGCGCGACGGCGATAAGCTTTTGATAACGCTAGTTTATTAATACGATGATCACGCCATAGGCGCCCGGTCGGGATGGTCGGGTTCGGGGATTACCCCTTCCCTTGCGGCGGATGATCCAGCTGATTTTAGTAGGATCTCTCGCCGCTCAGCCGCTGGCATATCATATCCAGCTGATCGAGCGTCGAATATGCCAGCGTCATCGTCCCGCCCTTGGTGCCAAAGCTGATCTTGACCGACAGGCCCAGCAAATCGGCGAGCTGGTGTTCAAGCGCTTCGATATCCGCCGTGCGCCCAGCATGGCTGCCGACCGTCGCCGCGCCACCGGGTTTGGCGCCACGGGCCAGCTTTTCGGTTTCGCGGACCGACAATCCTTTGGCGATGACCTGCGCGGCGAGCTGATCGATATCGCGGGCACCGATCAGTGCGCGCGCATGGCCCATGCTGAGCTTGCCTTCGATGACGAGCTGCTGAACGTCGAGCGGCAGTTCCAGCAGCCGCAGCAGATTGGCGACATGGCTGCGCGATTTATGGACGATTCGCGCGAGCTCCTCCTGACTATGCCCATAGTCGCGGACCAGCCGGTGATAGGCCTCTGCCTCTTCGATCGCATTGAGGTCCTGGCGCTGGATGTTTTCGATCAGCGCAACTTCGAGCGTCTCTTCATCGTCCAGCTCTTTGACGATGACCGGTACTTCGTGCAGCTGCGCGCGCTGCGCGGCCCGCCAGCGCCGCTCCCCGGCGACAATCTGATAGCCCTTGGCGGTCGGGCGGACGACGATCGGCTGGATCAGACCGCGCGACGCAATCGACTGGGCCAGTTCATCCAGCGCGGCGTCATCGAAATGGCGGCGCGGCTGGGTAGGATGTGGCGTCATGGCGCCAACAGCCATCAGGCGCAAACCCGACCCGGCTGGGGCGGCATCAGGGCTGACGGGCGCTTCGTGCTCGATATCGCCCATCAGCGCGCTCAGCCCCCGGCCCAGCCCCGTTCGGAGTTTGCGCGCCCCAGTCGTGGAAGCAGAGTCGTTCATGCGGCTTTGGCCGGTTCGGTGGTGGTTTTGGCGGGTGTCGGGTTCAGCCGGCCGATCAATTCGCGCGCCAGGGCAATATACGCCTCTGATCCGGGGCAGCGGAAATCATAGATCAGCGCGGGCAGGCCGTGACTGGGCGCTTCCGACAGGCGGACATTGCGCGGAATCACGGTTTCAAAGACAACCTTGCCCAGCACCGCGCGAACATCCTCCGACACTTGCTCGGTCAGCCGGTTGCGGCGATCATACATCGTCAACGCGACGCCGAGGATCGACAGGCCGGGATTGAAGCGGGTACGGATCCGCTCGACCGTATTGAGCAGCTGGCTCAACCCCTCGAGCGCGAAGAATTCGCACTGCAGCGGGACGAGCAGCGAATCTGCCGCGACCATCGCGTTCATCGTCAGCAGCCCCAGCGAAGGGGGACAGTCTATCAGCGCTACATCCCATTGATCTGACACCGATTTCAGGGCCTTTTGCAGCCGATGCGTCCGCTCCTCGACTTCGACCAGCTCAATCTCAGCGCCCGACAGGTCAACCGTTGCCGGCACGATATCGAGCCTTGGCACCCGCGTCGGCGTATAGGCATCGAGCACCGGCGTATTGTTGATCAGCACGTCATAGGTCGAAAGCGCCCGCTCGGCGCGGTTGATGCCCAGCCCGGTCGAACAATTCCCCTGCGGGTCCATATCGATCAGCAGCACCCGCTGCCCGGTGGCGGCAAGCGCGGTGCCCAGATTGATCGCGGTGGTCGTCTTGCCGACCCCGCCCTTCTGATTGGCGATAGCAATGCATTTCATCGGCGTAAGACACCCATTGCAATGACGACAAGCGAGCCTGGTTGCGTGATGCTCTGTTCCACGTGAAACGAACCATGCCACGTCCGGCGCGCCGCTTCTACCTCTTCAAGCGCATTTACCCCTTTTGGCAGCAGCCAAATCGTTTCTTTGCGGTTCAGGTGGTGGGCAGCGGCCAGCAACTCGGGCAAGGCGGCGACCGCGCGCGCCGAAATCACGGCTGCGGCGCCAGCAACCTGCTCGACGCGGCGGCATTGCACATCGACTCGACGACCAAGCGACAATTGCTCAACAGCAGCCGCCAGAAAATCGGCGCGTTTTCGCCTGGGTTCGACGAGCATGACCGGGCGATCGGTCAACAAGGCGACAATCATGCCCGGAAAGCCCGCGCCAGTCCCGATATCGACCCACAGACCGTTGCCCTTGGTGGCTTTAGCGGCCGATGGACCGGGCAGGAGACCCACAAGCTGTGCCGAGTCGACAACATGGCGAAACCAGATCGACTCAAGCGATGTCCGGGACACCAGATTTTGTTGCGCCGATTCGGTAACGACCAGATCGACAAAGGAAGCGATCGCTGTTTCACGTGAAACACCAAATTGGTCGCGGATCCAATGTCGCGCCTCATCCTCGGTCATACGGCTTTCGGTCACGCGGCGCGCTTTTTCGCGTGCAGCAAGATGGCCGACAGCGCGGCCGGGGTAATCCCCCTGATGCGGCCGGCGGCACCCAGCGTCGCTGGTGCTGCACTGGTCAAGCGCTCGACCATTTCGGCGGAGAGACCGGCGATCTCGCGGTAATCCAGACCGGGATCCAGCGCCATCGACTCGTCGCGCCGCAACGCGGCCACATCCCTCGCCTGCCGCTCGAGATAGGGCGCATAACGGGCATCCTCGGCGATTTCGGCCAGCAATGCCGCGTCACAGATGGCGCCCTCCTGCCCAAGATCGGGCGCAACATGCGCCACCGTGACCTTGGGAAAGCGCAGCCAGTCGAAGCCCGACAGCTTCTCGCCGTCGTTGCTGATCGGTGCGCCGCGCTCAACCATGACCGCCGACGGGATAATCGGGGCGAGCCGATCAAGAATCGCCTGCCGCGAAGCTCGGCGCCGTTGCTGGTGGGCGGCCCTGTCCGGTCCAAGACAGCCCAGTCGAGCGGCCACCGCGCCCAGCCGCGTTTCGGCATTGTCGGCGCGCAAATGAAGGCGGAACTCCGCCCGCGCGGTCAGCATCCGATACGGCTCGGTGACGCCCTGGAGCACCAGATCATCGACCATCACCCCTAAATAGCTCGACGCTCGGTCAAGCACGAGCGACTCGAGGCCCAGCGCGCATGCGGCTGCATTGATTCCCGCGATCAGGCCCTGCCCCGCCGCTTCTTCATAGCCCGTGGTCCCATTGATCTGACCCGCGCAAAACAGGCCGGGCAATGCCCGTAGCTCGAGCATGGGGCTCAACGCCCGGGGATCGACATGATCATATTCAACCGCATAGCCCGGCCCCACGACGCGACATTGTTCGAGCCCGGGAATCGAGCGAATCATTGCCTCCTGAACATCGGTGGGGAGCGATGTGGAAATGCCGTTCGGATAGATGAGCGGATCGTCGAGTGCTTCGGGCTCAAGAAAAATCTGGTGCCCGTCCCGGTCGCCAAACCGGTGGATTTTATCTTCGATCGACGGACAATAACGCGGGCCCAGCGCATCAATCGCCCCGGTGAACAAAGGCGACCGATCAAGGCTCTCTCGGATAATCGCATGCGTGGTCGCTGTCGTGCGGGTAATGGCGCAAAAAACCTGCGGCAATGACCTCCCCTGGGTCATTGCCGACATCACCCAGCCATCACGATCGCTTGGCTGTTCGTCGAGCGCAGCCCAATTGATCGTCCGGCCATCCAGACGCGGCGGTGTGCCGGTCTTCAGCCGCGCCATGGGCAGATTGAGCGCGCGCAGTTGATGGCCCAATTTGGTGGCGGCGCGCTCATTAACGCGCCCGCCCTCAGACCGCTCCTCGCCACGAAACATGCGCGCGCCAAGGAACGTGCCCGTCGCCAGCACAACCGCCGGCGCCGACAGCATCCGTCCATCGCTCAGCTCGATGCCGACGACGTGATGGTTGTCGACCCGCAAGGCGGCGGCCTCACCCGCGACAATGTGCACTTTGTCCTGCGCAGCCAGCATCTGCTGAATTGCCGCGGCATAGCGCTTGCGATCCGCCTGAACGCGTGGCCCCTGAACCGCGGCGCCCTTGCTGCGATTGAGCATGCGGTAATGAATGCCCGCCGCATCGGTCGCGCGGGCGATCAGCCCGTCAAACGCATCGACTTCCCGGACCAAATGCCCCTTGCCAAGCCCGCCAATCGCCGGATTGCAGGACATGGCGCCAATCATCGCGGGGTCAAAGCTGACCAGCGCCGTGCGCGCGCCGCGCCGCGCCGCGGCTGCCGCCGCTTCGGTACCGGCATGGCCGCCGCCAACCACGATTACGTCGAATTCTGTCATGGCCAATCCGCTATTCGCTTGCTGCCACCAAGTCAAAAAGTCGCCGGCGATCGACGCTGTGCCCCAACGGCTCCCCCATCTGCCTCCCGTTCTGGTCCAGCTTGGCAACCGCTCGCGTGTTTCACGTGGAACATTACTTGCCGATACAAAATTTTCCAAACAATGCGTCGAGCATTTCCTCCACGTGCGTGGTCCCGGTTATCCTGTCGAGCGCCCCCCGTGCACGGCGCAAATGCTCGGCCACGATCAGCAGATCCTGTACCGAAATTGCATCGTGCAACTCGGCGGCGGCGTCCGCTAACAGCGCCCGTTGCCGCTGGTTGACCGCCAACTGGTCCTCCGGAGGCAACACGCTGCGTGCCATGACCTGCAACCGCGCCCAAAGCGCATCCATGCCAAGCCCCGTCGCCGCAGAGATCGGCAAACGCGCCCTATCCTCAGCCACCGGTCTGATATCGGCCCGGGGATAGAGCGCCAGCACATTCGCCCGATCGGGCGGCGGACCGTCCCCCAGCCACAGCACGATATCGGCGGTTTCGATCGAAGTCCGGGCGCGGTCTACGCCAATCGCTTCGACGGGATCATCGCTATGATCGACAAGGCCCGCTGTATCGGTCAGCACATAGGCCACCCCGCCGCGAATCACCGGAATTTCGATCCGGTCGCGCGTCGTCCCGGCAATCGGTGAGACGATCGCCGCTTCCCGGTCCGCCATTGCGTTGAGCAGCGTCGACTTGCCGCTATTGGGCGGCCCGGCAAGCGTCACGCGGATACCATCGCGCAGCCGCTCGACCGTCGGTACCGCCAGCGTGCGCTCCATGTCACTGGCCAGCGATGCGATCGCTGCTGCCAGTCCCTGCTCACCGTCTTGCTGTGCCACATCATCTTCATCGGAAAAATCGAGCAATGCCTCGGCTTGCGCCGATAACGCCAGCAGCCTGCCCGACCAGCCGGCAACCGCCCTGCTCACCAGCCCTTCGGCCGCCGCCAGCGCGCGGCGACGCTGCGCTTCGGTCTCTGCCATCAACAGATCGCCCAGGCCTTCCGCCTCGGCCAGGTCGATCCGCCCCGCCGCCAGGGCGCGCCGGGTAAACTCGCCCGGGTCGGCAGCCCGCAATCCAGGCTGCGACCCGAGCGCCCGCAGGACCGCCGCAACGATCGCACG
>JAIELC010000013.1 GCA_019753375.1 Sphingomonas sp. | reverse complement strand
TGAGCCGCGCGTGAGAGATCAAGCTTGATGACTTCGCTGGGGCATGATCCGACCAGGAACAGCATCTTGATGTCGGGGCGCCGGGCGAGCAACCGATCGACGACCCGGTCGAGCTCTTCATTGGCATCGGCAAGACCGGCGAGATCCTTTTCCTCAATGATCGCAGTGCCAAAACGCGGCTCGGCAAAGACCATCACCCCGGCCGCCGATTGCAGCAGATGCGCACAGGTGCGCGAGCCAACCACGAGGAAAAAGGCGTCCTGCACCTTACGGTGGAGCCAGATGATCCCGGTCAGGCCGCAAAATACTTCGCGCTGACCGCGTTCGCGCAGCACCGGCGCGCAATCACCGCCCGATGGTGCGGTCAGGGAAAGTGGCGGGGTCATGCGGTCACCGCTGTGAAACCGGCTTGTGACGGGGTGCCCTGAAGGCGCGCCATGCGCAGCTTCCAGATGAACTGCCCAGCGTTGATGACGTAGGCGGCATAGCCGGCAAGCGCGATCAGCATTCGGGTGCGCTCGTCGCCCAACCCACCGATCAGCGCGACCAGATAGCTTGTGTGCAGCGCCAGCACGAGCATGCTGAACACGTCTTCCCAGAAGAAGGCGGCGGCGAACAACCATTTGCCGAACACGGCCTTTTCCCAGATCGAGCCGGTAATCATGATGGTGTAGAGCAGCATCGTCTTGATGATGATCGACAGCGTCGCTGCCGCGGCGCCCTCGCCAGTCGCGAGATAGCGCAGCACGAGGATGACGCTGATCAGGAAAACGAGGAATTGAATCGGGGCAAGGATTCCCTGCACCAAGGTCCAGCGAGTCGAATCGCGGCGGGCACGTTGCTCGGGTGTATAAAGCGCGGCCGTTCCCGGCCTTGGCGCTTTCGCAATGGAAGTCTGGTCTTCCTGCATTACTCCCCGCCTGCCTTTCTTATCTGATCCGGAGACTAAGCGCCGGGCTGGATAAGTGTCAATCTAAATTGACGTCCATATCACTTTACAACATTGCGCGGGCGGCATAGGGTTGGACTGTCAGGTTGCCACGAAGAGCATAATGCCTGAGTCGTATTGCCGTGGTCTGCGCCTTTGGGGGTTCGTCACGACAGGGTTCGGTAATCCATGACCCGGCGGGGAGAGCCAGCCATGGCATCGTTTTTTGGATTTGCGCGCGGACAATTCCCGAACGCCCTATTGGCGCGGGGCCATTCAACAGCGCGCGGTGGGCGATCATCGCGGGCGATGTCGCAATCCGAACTGACGTCCCTGATCAACGGAGAAGTCATTCCGCGCATGGTCGCGCTCAATGGCTTGCCAGCCGTGACCGAGCATATGGTGCTTCACGATCCGGTTGTTGAGCCGGAAGACGTCGATGCCGTCGTCGTGCTGGCATTGGGGATGGAGGCCGACTTGTTGATGGCCCGCCTTGATGGACTGCTGGCGCGCGGCGTTGGCGTTGATGCGGTGCTGGTTGATGTGCTCGCACCTGCGGCCCGTGCGATCGGCCTGATGTGGGAAACCGATCAATCCGATTTCTTTGAAGTCACGATGGGAGTGTGGCGGCTTCAGGAGGCCGCGTATGAATTATCAACCCGCTCCCCCAGCGGCCGCATCGCCAATGCGCCTTTGCGTCGCATCCTGATAAGCGGGATGCCCGGCGAAGAGCATGGCTTTGGTGCGATTGTTCTGGCTCAGCTGTTCGAACATCGCGGCTGGGAAGTCGACCGGCTGGACGATACCGAAAATTCCGATTTAACCAATTGCGTCGCCAAACATTGGTATGACGTTGTTGGGTTGACGGTTGGTTGCCGCGGCCATATTGGCGCCTTGCCCTCAATTATCCGCGCTCTCAGGAGCGTGTCGCGAAATCCTCGATTGAAAGTCATGGTAGGCGGTCAGGCGATTGGCGGCGATGCCGGCCTGGCGACCGAACTCGGGGCTGACGGGACGGCAATTGATGCGCGGGCGGCCGTCGATGTTGCGGCATCGTTGGTCGACGTGGCCGACGTTGCGGCAGCCATCATAGATCTTAGCTGAAACCATGACTAACCGAAGGAGCGCGGTCGCTCGTCGATGAACAAGCATCACGCCCCTTTTGAATCGATTGCTTTCAGTAACCCTGAAACCCTGCTTGGCGCGCTGTCGACAGAGGCTGCGTCGATGCTTTTGGGTAATGTCGGCGACATCACCCTGGTGGTTGGCAGCGATGGCATTGTCCTCGACGTCGCAACGACCAGCCCCGATCTTGCCAAGCTCGGATTTGCCGACTGGATCGGCAAAAGCTGGATCGACACCGTCGCCGACGACAGCAAGGCCAAGATCTCCGACATGCTGGCGACCGGTAAAGAAAACGCGGCAGCCCGCTGGCGGCAGGTCAACCATCCCACAGAGGTTGGCGAAGTGCCGATCCGGTACCTGCCGGTCAATCTAGGCAATGCGGATCGCATCGTCGCAGTTGGCCGGGACATGCGGTCAATGGGCGTAATGCAGCAGCGATTGCTGCAGGCACAGCAGGCGCTGGAGCGCGATTACCTGAAGATGCGCCAGGCCGAGGCCCGGTACCGGATGTTGTTTGATCTGGCCGCTGAACCGGTGCTGATTATCGATGCGTCGAACCGCCGTATCCGCGAAGCTAATCCAGCTGCTTACCGAGTGCTGGGTGCCAAGCCGGGCGCGCTGATCGATCAAATGGCGAGCAGCATCATCGCGCCGGTGCACCGTGAAGCATTTGTTGCCCATCTGGGTGCAGCGGAAGCGGCCGATGATGTTCCGCCGATCACCGTACAACTGGCCAATGGCGACCACGAAATCCGTTTTTCGGCGCGGCTTTTTCGCCAGGCACGAAGCGCGCTGCTGCTGGTTCGCATGTCGGGGGCCGGCACCATCGATGCGCGCCATGCCCATGACACGGCGCTAAGCGACGTTCTTGAAAGAATGCCGGACGCGTTTGTCTTGGCCGACCGTGATCTGACTATTTTGACTGCCAATTCCGCCTTCGCCGATCTTGTCGAATTGCCATCGACGGATCGGCTGCGCGGCGACAAGCTCGGCAATTGGTTTGGTCGATCGGGGATCGATCTCGACCTGATCCTGGGTCAGCTGCGCGAACACGGCATGGTGCGCAACGTTTCGGCGATCATGCGTGGGGCATCGGGCGGGCAGGAAGAAATAGAGGTTTCGGCGGTCCTGGCGCCCAGCGTTGAAGGCGATTGCTATGGCTTTACGATTCGCAGTGTCGGCAGGCGCCTGCAGGTCGCCGCCGCGGTCAACCAGCGCGACATGCCGCGCTCGGTTGAACAACTGACCGATCTGGTCGGCCGGATGTCGCTGAAGGAAATCGTTCGGGAGAGTACCGATATGATCGAGCGCCTGTGCATCGAAGCAGCGCTTGTTTTTACCGCCGATAACCGAGCATCGGCGGCCGAAGTTCTCGGCCTCAGTCGCCAGAGCCTTTATTCGAAAATGCATCGTCACGGCCTTGGTAATCTGGTTAGCGACGACGAATAATGACCGTCGCCGGCATGCTATTGAACGTCGAACTGACTGACAATTTGGTTTGACGCCTTTAAGTGTCCAGTCTAGTTTACACTTATGGCCATCAATGCGACTCCGCCGTTGACCCTAACGCCGCCCGCGCCGCGCGACGTGCTGGAGCTGTTAAAGCCGATTACCTGGTTTCCGCCGATCTGGGCGTTCATGTGCGGCGTTGTGTCGTCGGGCGTGTCGATCGGTGATCGCTGGCCGTTCGCGATTGCCGGCGTCCTGCTCGTCGGTCCGCTGGTGTGTGGCACCAGTCAGGCGGTGAATGACTGGTTCGATCGGCATGTTGACGCGATCAACCAGCCGGGCCGTCCCATTCCATCGGGCAGAATTGGCGGGCAATGGGGTCTGTGGATTGCGCTGATCGGGACTGCTCTTTCGATGGTCGTCGCGCTGTCGATGGGTTGGCTGATCAGCGCCGCGACGATTGTCGCGCTGTTTTTCGCCTGGGCCTATAGCGCGCCGCCATTGCGGCTGAAGATGAGCGGTATCTGGGGGCCGGGATCGGTTGCGATCACTTATGAAGGCTTGACCTGGTTTACCGGCGCGACGGTGATGGCGGGTGCGTTGCCGGGCGCGCATGTGCTGATCGTGCTGGTGCTCTACAGCCTGGGCGCCCATGGCATTATGACGCTCAACGATTTCAAGGCGGTTGAAGGCGATCGGGCGATGGGCATCCGGTCGCTGCCCGCCGTGCTGGGCGTGGACCCGGCGGCAAGGATCGCCTGCGCGACGATGGCGCTGCCACAAGCGGTGGTTGTGGCTCTGCTCTATAGCTGGGGCCACATCATCGTGGCGGGGATCGTTGCCGGGTTGCTGCTGGGTCAATTGCTCCTGATGCGTCGGCTGCTTGCCGATCCGCTCAAGCATACCCCTTGGTACAACGCGACGGGCACATTGCTTTACGTGATGGGCATGCTGGTATCGGCCGTTGGTTTGGGCTGGGGAGGCCAGGCATGATGAACGCGAAGCCACTGGGCTGGACCGGGATCATCCGGCTGGGGTTGGTGCAGAGCGCGATCGGCGCTGTTGTCATGCTGGCGACCTCACTCCTCAACCGGGTCATGGTGGTCGAATTTGCGCTGCCCGCTGCGCTTCCGGCGGGTCTGGTCGCGTGGCATTATGCGGTTCAGCTTTCGCGCCCGGTTTGGGGCCATGGATCTGACCAGGGGAAGCGGCGGACGCCGTGGATCATTGGTGGCATGGCCGTGCTTGTCATTGGCGCGCTGGTCGCGGTCGACGCGCTGGCGGTCATCAGTGTCGATTGGGCGCTGGGTGTCGCCATGTCGGTGTTCGCTTATGCGCTGATCGGCGCGGGTGTCGGGGCCAGCGGGACGTCCTTACTCGCCTTGCTGGCTACTCAGGTGGCGCCCGAACGGCGTGCGGCGGCGGCGTCCATCACCTGGATCATGATGGTGATGGGGATCGTGGTGACCGCCGGTATTGCCAGCAAGCTGGTCGATCCCTTTTCGATCCAGCGCCTGGCATTGGTGGTCAGTGGTGTGGCGATTGTTGCCTATGTCGTCACGTGTCTGGCGGTTTGGCGGGTCGAGCGGGTCGGTAGCAACTTTACCGAAACACTATCGTCGACCAACGCCAGCCAGAGCTTTGGTGACTCGGTACGCGACATGTATGCGGACCCGGCCGCCCGCCGCTTCACGATCTTCGTCTTCCTGTCGATGCTTGCCTATTCGATGCAGGACATGATTCTCGAACCCTTTGCGGGTCTGATGTTCGGCTATACGCCGGGCCAATCGACCGGACTGTCCGGCGTACAGCATGGCGGTGTACTCATCGGCATGATCCTCGTGGGAATTGGCGGCAGTGGCTTTGGCCGGGGCAGCCCGACCGCGATGCGCCGTTGGATCTTTGCGGGGTGCATTGGGTCAACGGTCGCCTTGGCGGGGCTTGCCGCGGCCGCCCGGATCGGCCCATCCTGGCCATTGGCCGCCAATATTGCGCTGCTGGGCTTTGCCAATGGCGTTTTCGCCGTTGCGGCAATCAGCGCGATGATGGGTTTGGCGGGGGCTGCCGGTCCGCAACGCGAAGGCGTTCGCATGGGCGTTTGGGGCGCGGCGCAAGCGATTGCGTTCGGTCTTGGCGGCCTGATCGGTGCGGTCGGCGTTGATATTGGCCGCGCCGTCATGGGCGCGCCAGACCAGGCATTCATCATGGTTTTTGCGGCCGAAGCGATGCTGTTTCTGGTTGCCGCCGCCCTGTCTATACGCGTCACGGCAGGGGCAATCAGGCCGTCCGAGATCCATGGACTTGAGGAGTATCCGGTATGAGCAGTTCGACCGACTATGATGTCGTCGTCGTAGGCGGTGGACCCTCCGGCGCGACCGCGGCGACCGATCTGGCGCGGGCCGGGCGACGCGTTTTACTCCTCGACCGGGCGGGCCGTATCAAACCATGTGGCGGCGCCATCCCCCCGCGGGCAATCCGCGATTTTGATATTCCCGACCATCTCCTGGTTGCCCGCGCGACATCGGCGCGGATGATCGCCCCATCCAACAAGGCGGTCGACATGCCGGTGGGCAAGGGCTTTGTCGGCATGGTCGACCGCGACGAGTTCGATGAATGGCTGCGGGCGCGTGCTGCCAAATCGGGGGCAGAGCGCCGAACCGGCACGTTTGACCGGATTGATCGCGATACTGATGGCTGCGCGGTGGTTGTCTACACCGAAGGCAGGGGCGGCGCCGAGCACCGCGTGCGGGCACGCAGCGTCGTCGGTGCCGACGGGGCCCGCTCACGGGTCGCAAGGGCGACGATTAAAGGGGCCGACCGCATGAAATGCGTGTTCGCCTATCATGAAATCATCAAATCCCCCGAAGGCGCCGTGGCGGATGCGGCGGGTTTTGATCCCGCGCGCTGCGACGTGATTTATCAGGGCGAACTTTCACCCGATTTCTATGCCTGGGTCTTCCCGCATGGCGAACATGCCAGCATTGGCGTGGGCAGCGCGCATAAGGGGTTTGAGCTTCGCCAAGCCGTTGCAACACTGCGCGCCCGTGCTGGCCTTGATCAATGCGAGACGGTCCGCGTTGAGGGCGCGCCGATCCCCATGCAACCATTGAAGCGCTGGGATAATGGCCGCGACGTTCTGGTATGCGGCGATGCGGCCGGGGTCGTTGCGCCTGCATCGGGCGAGGGCATCTATTATGCCATGGCGTGTGGACGCATCGCGGCCGATTCGATCGATGCCTTTCTTGTCACTGGCAAGGCCTCGGCGTTGAAGGGCGCGCGGCGTACCTTTATGCGCGCCCATGGCCGCGTGTTCTGGGTCCTGGGGATTTTGCAATATTTCTGGTATTCCAGCGACAAGCGCCGCGAGGCATTTGTCAAAATCTGCGAAGATAAGGATGTCCAGACGCTGACCTGGGACGCCTATATGAACAAGCAGCTGGTCCGCAAAAAGCCGATGGCGCACGTCCGTGTGTTCTTGAAGGATATGAGCCATTTGCTGGGTCTGGCCCGCGACAACCGCCATCCAGAGGCGGGTTGATTGTCCATCATCGCGGCGCTGTTCGCCAGCGGGCACGCCGCCGATATCGTCCTGGCCGTTATCGCTGTAGAATTTTTGTGGCTGGTTGCGCGGGGCGGCTGGTCTGCGCGTGACGCCTTGCTTCGGCTCTTGCCCGGCGCCCTGATGGTGGTTGCGCTGCGCGCATCGCTGGTCGGGGCCGACTGGCAGTGGGTCGCTTTGCCGTTGATGGCATCGCTACCCGTGCATTTGCTTGATTTATTTGTGTCAACGCCGACCAACCGGTCGGCAGGCGTTTGAACCGATCCGGGGCCGGCGATTAACCGGCCCCGGTCGATCACCCAATCTTATGACTGGGTCTTCAGATAGGCGATCACGTCGGCGCGCTTCTGGGCATCCTTCAGACCAGGATAGGTCATCTTGGTGCCGGGAACGATCCGCTGCGGCGCTTCCAGATACTGGAACAGCTTTTCCGGCGTCCAGGTGATGCCGCTGTTCTTGTTGGCTGCCGAATAGGTATAGTCGGCAATCGAACCAGCCGCGCGGCCAACCACACCCTTCAGGTGCGGTCCGATCATGTTCTTGTCGATCGCATGGCAGGTCTTGCAGGCCACAAATGTCTGTTCACCCTTGGCAGCGTCGCCGGTGAACGAGGCATATTTGGTGCCGTCGAGGGTATCGGTATTGTCAGCGGCAACTGCGGCAGGGGCCGCAGCGGGCGTCGCCGCTGCAGTCGCATCGGTTGCGGCTGGCGTCGCAGTTTCGGTCGGCGTCGTGCTGGCCGTCGTATCGCTCTTGGGCTCCTGCGAGCAAGCCGCGAGGGCGAGTGCCGAAAGCGCCAAACCAAAACCAATTGTACCCAGACGCGAAATCGATGTTGAATTCATGTCCTACTCCTGTTGTCAAAACGATGCGATGCGACCTGCATCCACATTATCGAGTCGTCAAGGCCGCTATTGGTCGGCCTACACGGCTTTTCGTCATTGGAAAAATGACATTGTTATCACAAAACGACGGTCGTCCGGTCCGGTTCCGCACGATTGGCCAGGCAAAACATTGCTTATGAAGGGCAGGAAATGGCTGATTTCCTGTGAATTTCGCCGGCCTTTCGCCATGGCGCATCGGAGCCACAGATAGTCGCGCCGTTGGACGATCGACCGTTGCGGTGTCTCTTGCTGGTTACAACCGGGTGCCGACGTTGCGCCGATGCAGGGCCAACAGAAAAGGGCGGCCCGTTGCCGGACCGCCCCTTCGAAAACATGAATTCAGATGTTTTAGCGCTTCGAGAACTGGAAGCTGCGGCGGGCCTTGGCCTTGCCGTATTTCTTGCGTTCAACCGCGCGGCTGTCGCGGGTCAGAAAACCTGCGGCCTTGACGGGCGCGCGCAGCACCGGCTCATATTTGGTCAATGCCTGGCTGATGCCGTGCTTAACTGCACCGGCCTGGCCCGAAAGCCCGCCACCCTTTACCGTGCAGACGACATCATATTGCCCGGTCCGCTCGGCAACGCCGAACGGCTGGTTGATGACAAGACGCAGCGTGGGGCGTGCGAAATAGATTTCCTGATCGCGACCATTGATCGTGATCTTGCCCGAACCCGGCTTGATCCAGACGCGGGCAACCGCGTCCTTGCGGCGACCGGTGGCATAAGCGCGGCCCTGCTTGTCGATGATCTGCTCGCGCAGCGGCATCGGCTCGGGCTTTGGACCGGAATTGTTGACGGGCATGGCGTCTGCCAGCGTGGCGGTGGCGGCATAAGCCTCCGATCCGCCGCTGGACATCTGGCCCAAATCGGAAAGCGACTGACGATTATCGGACATTAGTTGCCCACCTTGTTCTTGCGGTTCATGCCCGCGATGTCGAGGACTTCGGGGTTCTGCGCTTCGTGCGGATGATCAGGGCCGGCGAAGACGCGCAGGTTGCGCATCTGGTCACGCCCCAGCGGTCCGCGTGGAATCATGCGCTCAACAGCCTTTTCAAGCACGCGTTCAGGAAAGCGACCTTCGAGCACCTTGCCTGCGGCGATACCCTTGATACCGCCAGCATAGCCGGTGTGCTTGTAATAGATCTTGTCCTTCAGCTTCTTGCCGGTGAACCGGATCTTGTCCGCGTTGATAACGATCACATTGTCACCGCAATCAACGTGCGGGGTAAAGCTCGGCTTGTGCTTGCCGCGCAGGACATTGGCGATGATCGTCGCCGCACGACCGACCACCAGGCCGTCTGCATCGACAATATGCCACTTCTTTTCCACCTCGTGCGGCTTGACCGACTTGGTGGTCTTCATCAGCGCCTTCATGGCTCTTCGACCTTTTTGTTGTGCGGGTCCGGCCGCTTGCATAAACGACCGCGCGCCGCTTCCGGGGAAACAGCGCGATGGACCTCCCTCTACCGGCGACGGTCGGGATGTCAAGCTTTTCGGCGCCTTTGCTGACGGGTATTATAATACCTGAGGGTTAAATTGCCGGTTTACGCCGGCCAATCATATGTGCGGCCCAGGCAGTCGCGATCACCAGCAGCGCGCCCACAAGCTGGTGGAGTGCTGCCGCTGCAATGTTCACGCCGGTCACCACCGTGACGATCCCCAGGATGATCTGAAGACCGAAAGCGCTATGAACGGCAATCGATGCCGATCGCGCGCCAGCGGCCTTGGCCGCGCGCGCGATTACCACCAGCGCGGCAACCGCGATCCACGCCCACCAGCGGTGGATGAAATGCACCAGCCACGGGTCGCCAATCAGCGCCGCGACAAGCGGTTGCGATCCGATGACCTCGCTGGGAAAGAACCGACCGTTCATCAATGGCCAGTCGCTGGCGGCATGGCCCGCGCGCAGGCCCGCCATCAGCGCGCCGTAGAATAACTGAACGAACAGGACGATGCCGACGATCGCTGCAACCGGCGTCAATCGGGCAGGCGGCGCCATCGGTGCCCGCGCCAGCACGCGCAGATCCAGAGCGGTCCAGACGATACCCGCCAGCGTGAAAAGCGCAGTCAGCAAATGCGTGGCCAACCACAGCGGCGCGACTTCGGTGCGGACAGCCAGACCGGAACGGACCATCAGCCATCCAAATGTTCCCTGCAGCCCGCCCAGCGCAAGCAGGGCAACCAGCCGCCAGCCATAGCCCGACGGAATCTGCCGCCGCGCCGCAAACCAGATCAACGGCAACGCGAACACCGATCCAATCAGCCGCCCGAGCATCCGGTGGAGATGCTCCCAGAAGAAGATGACCTTGAAACCGGCCAGCGTCATGTCGGGATTGATCGCGCTGAACTGCGGAATTTGCCGGTACCGGGCGAATTCAGCCTGCCACTGGGCATCGGTGAGTGGCGGAATAATGCCGGTAATCGGCTTCCATTCGGTGATCGACAGACCGGATTCGGTCAACCGGGTGATGCCGCCGACAACAACGATCATCACGATCATGGTCGCCACCACGAACAGCCAATTGGCGAGCGCAAGCGGCTTCGTTCGGTCGACGGCGGAAGATTGCATCAGCATGATCGCCCTCATAGCGCAGCCGCTGCGCGCCGTCTAATCCGGGCTTTCGTGCAGGTTCTGCGACAAATCCCGCAATGATATATTGTAACTGAGCCATCGCTGTGCCACATGAGCGACATGCACGGATATTCTCCCGCCCTTTCTCTGCGCTCTATCGAGTCGCGGTTCGATCGCTTGGCGATTGGGCTATCGGGACTATGCGCGGTGCATTGTCTGGCCAGTGCGGTTCTCGTTGCCTTGGCGGCATCGGCGGGAGGGTTGTTGCTTAACCCGCTATTCCATGAAGTGGGCCTCGCGATCGCGATCGGCCTGGGCGCGGCGGCGTTGGGGCGTGGCATTTTCCAGCATGGCTTCATGATGCCGGCCGCTATCGGTGGCCTTGGACTAGGGGTGATGGCGGGTGCCATTTCGCTCCCGCATGATGGCAATAGTAATGAAACGCTGTTTACGCTGGTTGGTGTCGCGTTGCTGGCCTTGGGCCATGATCTGAACCGACGCGCATCGGTTTAGGCCGATATGTTGGCTGACCCAGACGCAACGCCGCGCGTCGGCATTGCAGGTTGGCGCATCATCCTTGCTCGTTAGGCTCCGACTCCCTAAATCAAGCCTATGGCGGTTCATCAACATCACGAACATCATGGCGTCGATCTGGCGCACGCGGCGCAAGCCACGCTGGAACGGTCCGGCGAGCAATGGACCTCCATGCGCGCCCGGATTTTTGAGGCACTGGCCAGTTTTGACCGGCCAGCGTCCGCCTATGACATTGCAGAGGCGGTATCGAAGGCCGAAGGGCGCCGCGTCGCAGCCAATAGCGTCTACCGTATCCTTGACCTGTTCGTTGGGGCCAATCTTGCGCGCCGGGTTGAAAGCGCCAATGCCTATGTCGCCAATGCGCATCCCGATTGCCTGCATGACTGCATTTTTCTTGTGTGTGACAGCTGCGGGTCAACGACCCATCTTGACGATGACCGCGTGACGCAAGGGGTTCGGACAGCCGCGCAAGCCGCAGGATTTTCGCCGGTTCGGCCGGTCATTGAAGTCCGTGGCAAATGCGCCGACTGCGACTGAGCTAGGCGATCAGCGATTTCCGCATGCGGATCAGCGGGATTAAGATGTCGCCGCTCGCCGCAACTTCAACTCGCTCAATCTTTGTGTAACCGCAGGCTTGGTAGAGTGGCTCGCCCGCGAGCGTCGCCATCAGTTCCACCTTTTCAAAACCATGATCTCGCGCGGCAGCTTCGCTCAGCGCCAGAATAAGCCGTCCGATACCCATCCGTTTGCGATCGGGATCGGTAAACATGGCGCGAACCCGGGCGGCGTCGCGCGCGGGATTTAGCAGCGACGGATTACGTTGATCGGTTGAATGGTCGCCACCGAACAGCGTTGATCGCTGGCTCCACCCGCCACAGCCAACCAGCCGGCCGTCAAGCTCGACCACGAAATAGCTCTGGTCGGCAATTAATTGCGTATCGAGTCCCATAATCGACCGACTGGCCGCAATCTGATCCTGGTTCAGAAAATCGCGCTGCAAGCTGTCGATTGATCGCGCCATCAATGCGCGAATGGCCGGTATGTCGGTATCGCTGGCAATGCGGTGAGTAAGCGTCATGACAGGAGGTTGATCGACCGCGCCTTGCCCCGTCAAGCAGTGATATTCCGACGGTTGGTTGCAGTAACGGTTAGGCATCGCCACAAGGGGCCATGGCCAAGATGCGTATCGACCAGCTGCTCGTTGACCGCGGGCTTGCCGAGAGCCGAACGCGCGCGCAGGCGCTGGTCATGGCCGGGCTGGTGTTCGCCAATACCCGCAAGATCGACAAGCCCGGACAGACAGTCGCCGACGATGCGGTGATCGATGTCAAAGGACGCGATCATCCCTGGGTGTCGCGGGGCGGTATCAAGCTTGCGCATGGGCTCGACCATTTTGGTTGGGACGTGACGGGGCTAGTCGCGATCGACGTTGGATCGTCGACGGGGGGCTTTACCGATGTGCTGCTGACGCGCGGCGCGGCGCGTGTTTATGCGGTCGACAGCGGCACCAACCAGCTCGCGTGGAAATTGCGGCAGGACCCTCGGGTTATCGTCCATGAACAGACCAGCGCGCGCGTGCTGACCGCAGACCATGTTCCGGAGCTGGTTGATCTGATCGTCTGCGATGCCAGCTTCATCTCGCTTTCAAAAGTGCTGGCAGTGCCGCTTGAATTCGCAACTGACACCGCCCGCGCACTGGTGCTGGTCAAGCCGCAATTCGAGGCGGGCCGCGATGAAGTGGGCAAGGGCGGCGTGGTACGCGACGCCGCCGTCCACGCCCGCGTCTGCGACGCCGCCGCCGCCTGGTTTGTCGGCCAGGGTTGGGACGTTGCGGGCATGACCACGAGCCCGATCACGGGCCCGGAAGGCAATGTCGAATTTCTGCTCGCCGCCACGCGCGGTACACAGAATGGTCAAGTTTCTTGACTATGCAAATCTTGCTCTGCACCGCTAGGGTCTGCCGGCCATCGGTGGGCGGCATGATCATCCAGCATGATAACAAGGGGTCAAAGTGACAGAAATTGCGTCCAGGCAACAGTTGCGCATGGCCTTTTTGCGTTGGGCTCTGATTACTATTCCATTTGTATTGTTGCTGGGGTTCGCGTCGGCGCGCAGCGTACCCACCGGGTCAGACAACCCGTGGTACCAGGCTTTGGCGAAACCGGCTGTCAATCCGCCAGATTGGGTGTTTCCGGTGGCCTGGATTGCGATCTACACGCTGATGGGTCTGGCGCTGGCAATGGTAATCCACGCGCGCGGGGCGCGGCTTCGGGGACTGGCAATTGCCCTTTTTGCGGCGCAAATGGTTCCTAATCTGATCTGGACTCCGGTATTTTTTGGCGCACATCAGGTGTTTGGCGCGCTGATGGTCATTATGGCGATGTTTGTGACGGCGCTGGCTACGGCGATTGTTTTTGGGCGGATCCGGCAGGCGGCCGCGCTGCTGCTGGTGCCGTATCTGGTCTGGATCGTGTTCGCCGGATATCTTACCTATCAGATCGATGTGCTGAACCCCAACGCGGCAACTCTTGTGCCGTCATCGGTCAGTTCCCAGATTATCAATTGAAACTCGTTCAAAAGGCCCTTTGCCATGCAGTCAGAAAACCGTTTTTTCGACGACCTGTCCAAATTCATCAACGGCGCTGCGGGAACGTTGGCCGGCATGGGCCGCGAGGCCGAATCGGCAGCGCGCGAACGGGCACGCGAATGGATGGGCGGGCTGGATTTCGTGAGCCGCGACGAATTTGAGGCCGTCAAGGCGATGGCCGCCGCTGCGCGCGATGAAGCCGATGCGCTGAAGGAACGCGTCGCGGCGCTTGAGGCCGCCGTCGGGGAAAAGACCGCGCCCGCCCCGGCACCAGCAGCCAAGAAGGCCAGAAAATCAGCGACCAGCTGAGCATTTTTCCACAGGAAAATCCAAAAAAGCACGCATTCCGGCTTGCAGGTCGTGATGTCGCGCGCCACGCATGCATAATGACCGGCGCAATGTTCGCGTCGGTGCGAAGGGCAGGGCATGAAGCTCAACGAAACTGAGGAAGAGCGCGACGATGCCGCGCCCATCGACATGCTCGAAAGCTATTTTTCGGCGCATGGCTGGGACCATGAGCGGCAGGACGAGGAAGTTGTTGCGCGCGTCAAGGGCAGCTGGACCCAATATGAATTGCGCGCGCTTTGGCGCGAAGAGGACAGCGTCCTTCAGTTTCTGGCGTTCCCTGATATCCGCGTCACCGATGAACGCCGCAGCGCGATTTACGAAGCGATCGGGTTGGTCAATGAACAGCTGTGGATCGGCCATTTCGAAATGTGGTCGTCGAGCGGCATTCTGCTGTACCGCCACGCCGCGATGATCGAAGGCGAGGAGGGCGCAACCTTGTCGCTGAGCACCGCCGAGCTGATTATCGAATCGGCGATTGACGAATGCGAGCGATTTTATCCTGTGTTCCAGTTTGTGATGTGGGGCGGCAAAAGCCCCAAGGAAGCACTGGCAGCGGCATTGACCGAGACTCAGGGCGAAGCGTGATGACCCACAGCATCTGGCTGGCCGGATGCGGAAATATGGGCGGGGCCATGCTCCGACGCTGGATCGACGCCGGGCTTGATCCTGCCAGCATGACCGTTATCGACCCAGTGGCGACGGATGTGCCGGAAGGCGTTCGCCACCTTGCCATGCCCCCCGCCGAGTCGGCACCCACCCTGCTGGTGCTGGCTATCAAGCCGCAGCAACTTGCGGAACTCGCGCCGCTGCTTTCGCAGTGGCACGGAACGCCGCCAATGGTCCTGTCGATCCTGGCTGGTGTTGATGCTGCAACGCTGCGCGACCGACTTGGAGCGCCCGTGATTGTCCGGGCAATGCCTAACCTGCCCGTCTTGATCGGCAAAGGGGTGGTGGCGCTTTGGAGTGACACCGCGAACGAGGCCGAGCGCCAGTCGATCACATCGCTGATGCGGCCGCTGGGCCTTGTGGAATGGGTCGACAGCGAGCCACTGTTTCATGCCGTGACGGCATTGCCAGGATCGGGGCCTGGTTTTGTCTTTCGGATTATCGAAGCACTGGCCGCGGCGGGGGATCGCGCCGGACTGCCCGCCGATCAGGCACTGCGCTTTGCCATTGCTACCGTAGAGGGCGCGGCCGCGCTGGCTGGTGACGCCAGCGAAACGCCTCGCGCTCTGGCTAATCGGGTGGCGAGCAAGGGGGGCACCACCCAGGCGGGGCTGGATGTACTGGATGAAGACGGTGCGCTGAACCGGCTGATCAACGACACAATTGCCGCCGCCGCGCGGCGCAGTCGCGAATTGGCCGACGCGGCGCGCTAGAGCGTTTTCAAGTCATGTGACAACACCTGACGACACGGAAAACGCGGCAAACCAAAAACCTGAAGCGCCGGTTTTGATTCAATCAAAACCGAACGCGCGCTAGTCACGCAGTCCGAGCACGCGTGCCCGTTCGCCTTCAGGGATCAACCCTTCCAGCACCGCCCAAAATCCGCCAACGGCGTTATGCCCTGCATTTTTATAGGCGTCGGCCAGCTGCACACGGATTTGTTCAAATAAATCCGATTCCAGCGCGCGCCCTGAATCCGATAAGCGCAACAGCCGTTGACGACGATCGCGTTCACCCGGGCGCATTTCAATCAGGCCACGATCGGTCAGATCGGTCAAAACGCGGCCAAGCGATTGCTTGGTGATCGACAACAGACCAAGCAACTGCGTGACGGTCAGGTCAGGCTGGCGCGCGATAAAATACAGGGCCCGATGATGCGCGCGCCCCAATCCCCGCTCGGCAAGTCGGCTGTCGGCGGTCCGTGTTAGGTGGCTGTAGCCGAAATACAGCAATTCCATGCCCCGGCGAACTTCTGATTCGCGCAGAAACAGCGGCGATGCGGATGGTGTTGGGACAGCCATGTTGACCGACTTTGCCGTCTTCCATACAAGGCTTCAACCCCTGAAAACCCGGTGCTGGTGACTATTATGTTCGATACCGTTCTTGCCGACACCGCCCGGGATACTGCCTTTTCGGTTGTACAGAACCCCAGGCCAACGCCCCCCGATGAGCGTGCACGCCTGATCGAGAACCCCGGTTTCGGGCGTGTTTTTACCGACAATATGGCGGTCATCCGTTATTCTGATGCAAAAGGCTGGCATGATGCGCGGATTACGCCGCGCGCCGCATTCCAGATCGATCCGGCCTCTGCTGTACTGCATTATGCGCAGGAAATTTTTGAAGGGATGAAGGCGTATCGCGCGCCAGACGGTCACCCGTTGCTGTTCCGGCCGGACGCCAATGCGCGTCGATTTGTCCAATCTGCGGATCGCATGGCGATGGTGCCGTTGCCCGAGCCGCTGTTTCTGGAGGCCGTTCGCCGGCTGGTGGACATTGAGCGCGACTGGATCCCGAATGTCGACGGTGGCGCCTTGTATCTTCGTCCGTTTCAGGTCGCGAGCGAGGTTTTTCTGGGCGTAAAGCCGGCCACCGAATATATTTTCGCGGTCATTGCGTGTTCAGTCGGCGCCTATTTCAAAGGCGATGCTGGCGCGGTCTCGCTATGGGTATCGGAAGACTATACCCGCGCTGCCCCTGGCGGCACCGGTGCGGCAAAGTGTGGTGGCAATTATGCGGCCAGCCTGATCGCCCAGGCCGAAGCGACCCGGCGTGGGTTTGATCAGGTACTGTTCCTTGATGCGCTCGAACGCTGCTGGATCGAAGAACTGGGCGGCATGAATATCTTTTTTGTATTTGACGATGGCTCGCTCAGCACGCCGCCGCTGACCGGCACGATCTTGCCGGGCATTACGCGTGATTCGCTGATCACCCTGGCGCGTGCGCAGGGTCTGACGGTGCGAGAGGAGCCTTATGCGATCGATCAATGCCGCCGCGATGCGGAAAGCGGTCGGCTGGTCGAGGCCTTTGCCTGCGGCACGGCGGCAGTGGTCACGCCGATTGGTCGGATGGCGGCAAAATCCTATGATTTCACGATCGGCAGCGGCGGCCCCGGCCAGACAACACAGCGCCTGCGTCAGGTATTGATCGATCTTCAATCTGGTCGATCGGCTGATCCGAATGGCTGGGTTCACCATCTCAAATGAAGTTTCACACCGTCTTTGGTGTCTTGGCCCTTTTCAGCACGATAATCTGTCCGTAAAGGGCCTCGCTCTGCTGGGGCGTCGCCAAGTGGTAAGGCAGCGGCTTTTGATGCCGCCATTCGCAGGTTCGAACCCTGCCGCCCCAGCCAATAACGCTTCAGGCATCGCTTCCCTGGAAATGGCGACGGCCTGACCACCCTACAACGACATCAGTATCGATGAGGCTGCAGGCTGGCAGGCAATGTGGTGGCGAAGCGTCATCGCGACCAGCTTTGATACGCCAGCGCGCTTGACAGATTGAGACTGTGCGCCGAATTAGAACATAACAGGAACATCAGCGATGCGAGATTCGGCGAATCATATCGCCCTGTTGCGATCACAGATCGCAGCGGTGGAGCGTCAGCGGCCGGCTTTGGCGGTGGAGCCTATGCTTGTCCCATTTGGCCATGCCGGCGTTGATGCTGGCACGGGCGGTGGGCTGGCACGCGGGCGATTGCACGAACTGTTCGCGGCGAGCGTTGATGATAGCGGCGCCGCTGCGGGCTTTGCCGCGATGCTGGCGGCACGCATGGGCGGCACGACGATTGTCTGGCTGCGCGAGCGTATGGCTGAGGCACGGGGAGGGTGCCTGCATGCGCCAGGGCTGGCCGAACTGGGGCTCGATCCCGGTCGGGTGGTGTTGGGTGTGCTCGACGATCCCCTCGCGTTGTTGCGCGTGGCCAGCGAGGTGGTGCGTTGTCCCGATGTTGATGTTGCGGTGATCGAGCTGTGGAAGAATCCGCGCCCGCTCGATCTTACCGCGAGCCGGCGGTTGGCGGTGGCGGCGGAACAATCGGGCGTGACCGCGCTGATGCTGCGCGCCGAGGCAGAACCGGCTGCCAGCGCTGCCCAGACGCGCTGGCAGATCGCTTCTGTCGCCGCGATGCCGCTGGAGGCCAATGCGCCGGGGTTCCCGACGCTGGAGATAGACTTGTTGCGCCAGCGCGGCGGCCCTTCGGGCATGCGATGGCAGGTGGAGTGGGATCGTGACCAGAAAATCTTCCGGGAACCGGCGCTTTCTTGCCCTGTGGTTCCCCTATCTGAGCGCGGATCGCTGGCGACGCGCGCACGCCGGGCAGGATAATTGCGCGCGCGTTTTTATTGAAAAGCAACGCGGGGCGATGCGGATCGTGGCGATCAATCCCGCTGCCCGTGCGTTGGGCATCGCCTCTGGACAAATGCTGGCCGATGCGCGCGCTATTGCGCCTGATCTCGATGCGATCGAGCATGATCCCCTGGCCGACGCGCGGCTTATCGAACAGCTGGCGGATGCGTGTGACCGGTACACACCCATGGTGGCAATTGACGGTGATGACGGGCTGACCCTCGATATCACCGGCGCCGCGCAGCACCATGGCGGAGAGGCGGCGCTGTGCGCGCATCTGGAGGGCTGGTGCCTGGGGCTGGGGATGACCCTGCGTCATGCGCTGGCCGCAACGCCCGAAGCGGCGCAGGCGCTTGCCCGTTACCAGACCGCGCCGGCAATCGATGCGGTCATGGCGGTTCTGCGACTGCCTATCGCGGCACTGCGGCTCCACAATCCTGAAACCGATCTGGCATTGCGACGTGCCGGGCTAAAGACGATCGGTGATCTTGCCAGCCGTCCCAGCGCACCGCTCGCTGCGCGCTTTGGGAGCGAGCTGACGACCGCGCTTGCCAGGCTTACTGGCACGTCCGACAGCCGTATTTCCCCGCGACGCGTGCCGCCCGCCTTGCTGTTTGAACGTCGTTTCGCCGAGCCGATCGCGCGCACCGACGTCGTCATGCACATCATTGGCGATCTGTTGGCAGAGGCAGCAACGGCGATGCTCGAAAGCCATAAGGGTGGCCGGCGCTTTGTTGTCCGGCTTTACCGCGCCGATGGGCTGACGCGCGATCTGGCGGTCGAGGCGAGCCTGCCGCTACGCGATGTAAAGGCCATTTTGCGGCTGTTTGAAGAACGTATCGGCGCGCTGGCTGACCCGCTCGATCCAGGGTTTGGTTTCGATATGATCCGGTTGGCGGTGCCCGCCATGGAACCTCTTGTCCCGACGCAATTGCACCTGGAAGGCGGGGCGGTTGCCGAAGGCGAGCTGACCGCGCTGATTGACCGGCTGAGCACGCGCGTTGGTCGGGGTCGCTTCCGCCGCTTGCGGCCGCGCGATAGCCATATTCCGGAACAGGCAACCCTGGCCCTGCCAGCGGTCGAAGTGCCATTGCCGATCGCCTGGGCCAATCCGCAAGCCGGCGAGCCGCCGACCCGGCCGATCCATTTGTTCAACCCACCGCAACCGATCGATGTGATTGCCGAAGTGCCTGACGGGCCTCCGCATCGCTTTCGCTGGCGACGCACACTCCACGACATCACCCGGTTCGAAGGGCCGGAACGGATCGCCGCGGAATGGTGGAAGCGCGACGATAATCAGGGCCTTACCCGCGATTATTACCGTGTCGAGGATGCCCGTGGTCGCCGTTTCTGGATTTTTCGTCATGGTCTGTACGGGACCGAACGTGCCGACCCTGTCTGGTATGTCCACGGCCTGTTTGCCTGAACGCGACAATGAAGTTTGCCGAACTCGCCGCCGCAACCAACTATTCGTTCCTGCGTGGCGCGTCACACCCTGCTGACATGGTTGTCGAGGCGCTGACACTGGGGATGGCGGGGATTGGTATTGCCGATCGCAACAGTGTCGCTGGTGTGGCACGCGCTCATCTTGCGCTGCGTCAGGCGCGCGAACAGATCAACGCTGAATTGGGTGGCCAACCCGCCAAGGGTCTCGATTTCAAGCTCGCCGTCGGGGCGCGGCTGGTGTTCGTTGACGGCACGCCCGATATTATCGCCTATCCCGCAAACCGCCATGGCTGGGGGCGGCTGTGCCGGTTGCTGACGACGGGCAATCTGCGCGCACAAAAGGGCAGCTGCATTCTGCGCTTCGACGATCTGATCGCGCATCTTGATGATCTGCTTTTGGTTGTTCTGCCGGATAGCAGCGCCGATCCTGCGGACAGCATCCCGCTGCATCATTTGCGCGAACAGTTCGATCTGGGGCAGAATGACTGGTCGGCGGCCAATATAGTACCGCTGCACGCCCGCCACTCTTCCAAACCGCCGATGTCGAGCGATGTCGAGACAGTCAGGACATCGGTTGACGTTCATTGCTCGACTTCAATCGACGCAAACGGTGGCATGGTTGATTTGGATCGATTGTTGGGTCGCCTTGCGGCCGCTGCCCCCAACCGGGTCTGGCTGGCGGCGCGGGCGTCATACCATGGGCGCGACCGCCGTCAGATCCTTCGCCAAAAGGCCCTGGCCGCCCGGATTGGCGTGCCGCTGATCGCCACTACTGACGCGCTTTATGCCAACCCGCAGGCCCGGCCACTCCACGATGTGCTGACCTGCATTCGCCACGGCACCAGCATCGCCGCCGCTGGACGTCTGCTCGAAGCCAATGCCGAACGCTTCCTGAAAGCGCCTGCCGAAATGGCGCGGCTGTTTCAGGATTGTCCCGAGGCGATTGCCGAGACCGGCCACCTGCTCGACCGTGTCGACTTTTCGCTTGATCAATTACGCTATGAATATCCGCACGAGCCGGTGCCGCACGGCTGGGAACCGATGGATTGGCTGCAGCACATTACCATCGCGGCAGCGCACGAACGATATGGCAGGATGCCGCCGCGCGTGCAGGCCAAGCTAGATGAGGAATTCGCGCTGATCCGACAGGCCAATTACGCCTATTATTTCCTGACGGTGCATGATGTGGTGAAATTTGCGCGGGCTCAGGATCCGCCGATCCTTTGCCAGGGGCGGGGATCCGCGGCAAATTCGGCGGTATGCTTTCTGCTTGGCATCACATCGGTCGATCCGATGGAGCATGACCTGTTATTTTCTCGCTTCATTTCCGAAGAGCGGCGCGAGCCGCCCGATATCGATGTCGATTTCGAACATGAGCGGCGCGAAGAAGTGATGCAGTATATCTACCAACGCTATGGTCGCGCGCGCGCCGGGATTGCGGCGACCGTGATCCATTATCGTCCGCGCAGCGCGGTGCGCGAAGTCGGCAAGGTGCTGGGCTTTACCGAGGATGTAACGACACGGATCAGCAGCACTGTCTGGGGCAGCTATGCATCGAACATGGAGGAGCAGCGCTTTGCCGAAACCGGCTATTCGCTGGCTGATCCCAATATTGCGCGACTGAAATCACTGGTCGATCAACTGCTGCATTTCCCCCGCCATTTGTCACAGCATGTTGGCGGCTTTGTGCTGACCCAGGGGCGGCTCGACGAGATGGTGCCAATCCATAATGCCGCGATGGAGGACCGTACCTTCATCGAATGGGACAAGGATGACATCGACGCACTGGGGCTGATGAAGGTTGATGTGCTTGCGCTTGGCATGCTGACCTGCATTCGCAAAAGCTTTGATCTGCTGCGCCGGCACGGGATGGGCGATTTCGCGCTGGATAGCATCCCCTGGGAGGATCCGGCAGTTTACGACATGCTCTGCAAGGGGGACAGTATTGGCGTTTTTCAGGTTGAAAGCCGCGCCCAGATCAACATGTTGCCGCGACTAAAGCCACGCAATCTCTATGATTTGACGGTACAAGTTGCGATCGTTCGTCCAGGGCCGATCCAGGGCGATATGGTGCATCCCTATCTTCGTCGCCGGTCAGGAATCGAACCGGCAGAATTCCCGTCACCGGCGCCGCCG
>JAIELC010000035.1 GCA_019753375.1 Sphingomonas sp. | reverse complement strand
AGTGCTGTGGTTTGGGCTGCTTGGCTCAGCCTTTTTGGCGTTTGTCGGCGTGCTGACGTCGATGTGGGCCGAAAAATTTGATCACGCCGCTGCGGTGCAGAATTTCCTGATAGCGCCGCTAACATTGTTGTCGGGCACCTTTTATTCGGTCGACAAACTGGCCCCGGCGTTTCGGGCATTCAGTCATGTTAATCCGTTTTTCTATATTATTTCGGGTTTCCGATACGGATTTTTAGGCGTGGCTGATTCTCCGGTCTGGTTTGGGGCCGTGTTGTTGCTGGGGATCGATGTGGCGATGGCGCTGCTGTGCTACACCCTGCTGCGCGGCGGCTGGCGCCTTAAGAACTGACAGCCGAACCTAAAGATACCGCCTTTAGAGCATATGATAAATTTAAGTTTCTAATTGCTACCTAATTCGCTATACCCCTGATGACATGGGGAGGAATGCGAATGCGGCGGGCGGTGATGATCAGTTTGGTGGCTGGGCTGTCCGCGTGCGGGAAGCCAGCCGTCGACAAGGCTGATGGCCCCACGATTCCCCAAGTGCGCACCGCCGTGATCGGGGGCGACAGTGAGGCTTCAATGGTGGTCGGCGTGGGGACCGTCGCGCTTCGGCGAGAGGCCGCGCTGGGCTTTACCAGTGCCGGTCGGATCGCCCGCATTACCGTCAACGAAGGAGAGAAGGTTCGGCGCGGGCAAGTACTGGCTGCGCTGGATACGACAACGGTTCGGGCCGATCTGGCCCGGGCCGTTGCCGAGCGCGAGCGCGCAGCCGCTGAATATCGCCGCAGTGCGTCGCTGATGGAACAGGGTTGGATCACCCGACCCCGGCTGGAAAGTGCAAAGGCGTCGCTCCAGGCGGCCGAAGCAACGGTGACGCAAACACGGTTTCAAACTACCAACGCGACGATTGTTGCACCCGGCAACGGAACCGTATTGGCGCGTCTCGCAGAGCCGGGGCAGGTTGTCGCCGCGGGGGCCGCGGTCCTCAATATTGGCGAAGAGGCAAGCGGCTATGTGCTGCGCGTGCCGCTTTCAGACCGAGATGCGGCGCGGATTGTCATGGGTGCGGGCGCGCGCGTGACGCTGGCGCCGCTCGAGGGGGTAACGCTCAACGGGCATGTCATTGAACTAGGCGGCCGCGCCGATCGCTCGACGGGTACGTTCATTGCTGAAATTGCGCTGCCCGACGACCCAAGGCTGCGGTCAGGCCAGATCGGTGACGTGTCGATTACGGCCAGCGGTGCCACCGTTACTCAGATTCGGGCGCCGGCCAGCGCCATCTTTGCGGCTCGGGCGGGAACAGCCTTTGTCTATGTGGTCGACCAGAGCCGCAAAAAGGTGAGGCTGCGTCAGGTCTCTATCGCCGATACGACCGACGGCGGCATCCGGATTACCGGGGGTCTGGCGCGTGGCGATGTGGTCGCGACTTCTCGAATTGATCGGTTGAAAGACGGGTTGACGATCGCACCGATCGGGCCCGGAAAGTGAATATTACCGCCTTTGCAGTGCATCGTTGGCAGGTGACCATGCTGGTCTTCCTGTTGCTGGCGGCGCTTGGCATCTCTGCCTTCCTGTCGATTCCGCGATCCGTTGATCCGCATTTCCCGATACCCACTGCGGTCGTGACCGTCGTGCTCCCGGGGGCCGATGCCGCCGACATGGAGGAAACGGTCGCCAAGCCGATTGAAGACGTGTTGCAGGGTCTGGACCATGTCCGTGAAATCAGATCGACCAGCACGGATGGTACGGCGGTCATTTCGGTTGAGTTTGAGCACGGCACCGATGCCGAACAATCGCTTGATCGCGTGGTACGCGAAGTGGGCGCTATCCGTGATCAGTTGCCGCAGGGCATCCAGCGGATTGCCTATCGCCGGCCTCGCACGACCGAGGCGGGCGTTCTCCAGCTTGCGATGGTCAGCGACACCGCATCTTGGTTGCGCCTTTCCAAATACGCCGACGACTTGCATGACCGGCTGAACGTTGTGCCAGGCGTGCGCACGACCGCCGTGGATGGTGCAGCGCGGCCTGAGGTGCGCGTGGCGATTGATGCCGGGCGGCTGGCCGAAGCGCGCTTGCCGGCGTCAGCGGTGGCGAACGCGATCCAGCAAGGCGGCGTCGACTTGCCCGCCGGATCGGTGAACGGGGGTGGGCGCCGCTATAATATCGACGCGGGCGGTGCCTATCGCAGCGTTGAGGCAGTGCGCGATGTCGCGATCCGCGCAAGCGATGGCCGGTTGCTTCGCGTCGGTGACGTGGCCGATGTCCGGTGGGCAGAGGCCGAGCAGTTACATATCGCGCGCTTCAACGGCCACCGGGCATTGTGGATCACGGTGCGACAGAAGGATGAGGTCGATGCCAGCACGTTGCGCAATGCGCTGGTCAAGGCAGTCGATGACTTCCGGGTGCAATTGCCCCCTGACATCAAACTGGAAGTCGGGTTCGACCAGAGCCGCGACATTCAGGTCAAGCTGGCGCAGCTTGCGCGCGATTTTGCCATTGCGCTTGGGTTGGTGTTGATCACCATTTTCCCGCTCGGGTTCCGGCCCTCACTGATCGTGATGGTGTCAATTCCACTCAGCCTGGCGATGGGCGTGCTGATGCTCGCATTGCTGGGCTATTCGCTCAACCAGATCAGCATTTCCGGCTTCATCATTTCACTGGGTCTGTTGGTTGACGATTCGATTGTCGTTACCGAAAATATTGAGCGCCATATCCGCGACGGCGATCCGCCCATCAGTGCCGCGGTAACCGGTACGCGTGAAATCAGTGCGGCGGTGATGGGGGCAACGGGCGTGCTGCTCTTTGCCTTTCTGCCGTTGACCTTCCTGCCTGAAGGAGCCGGCGATTTCGTGCGTGGCCTGCCGATGGCGGTGCTGGTCACGGTGGCGAGCTCGTTGCTGGTGTCTCTCACCATTATCCCGTTTGTCGCAAGCCGCCTGCTGCGTCCGCATGGCGCCGAGGGCAACGCGTTCCTGCGCGCAATCATGCGCGGCATTCATGTTATCTATGCGCCGATTCTGCACAGCGCGCTCGATCGCCCGCGGATCTGGTTCTGGTCGGCGCTGACGCTTTGCATCGGTGCGTTCGGACTGGTCCCGGTATTGGGCTTCAGTTTGTTCCCGGCGGCCGAGACGCCCTATTTCATCGTGCGCGTCGAGCCGCCCGAAGGCAGCAGCATTGTCGCAACCGATCAGGCGGTGAAGCAGGTCGCGAGCGTTCTGCGAAGCGAACCCAGCGTGATCAACGTGATGGAGAATGCCGGGCGCGGCAATCCTCAGATTTTCTACAATATCTTCCCGCGGGAAGAACGTGCCCGGTACGGCGATATTTTCGTCACGATGAAGGAATGGGACGTTCGCGAAAGCCCCCGGCTTCTCGCCCGACTGCGCGAAAAATTGTCGGTCTTTCCTGATGCGCGGGTGACCCTGGTCAATTTTGAAAACGGGCCACCGGTGGAAGCGCCGATTGCAATCCGCGTCCGCGGGCCGGACCTCAACATTCTGAAAAACCTGTCTGACCAGGTCGTTCAACAGATGCAGCAAGTACCCGGCCTGCGCGATATTGATAGCCCGATCGCATTTGATCGCGTCGACATGGATCTGGGCCTTGATGAAGCCAAAGCTGGCCTGTTGGGGGTGGCGCCTGGTGATGCGCGTCGCGCAGTAAGGTTGGCAATCAGCGGCGAAACCGCAAGCCGCTTGCGCGACAATGAAGGCGATACCTGGCCTGTTACCGTTCGTTTGCCCATGACGACGAACCAGCCGATTTCGGCGCTTGGCCAGGTCTATGTCCCGACGCTGTCCGGGGGGGCGGTTCCGCTTCTCGAAATCGCCAACCCCAAGCTTAAAAGCGTGCCGCCGCAAATCACGCGGTTCAAACTTCAGCGCACGGTGACCATCACCGCCTATAACAAGCCTGGAATTTTGACGTCCAAACTGACGAAGCAGGTCGAGGCGCGGCTAAGAAATATCAAACTGCCTGAAGGTTACAGCTTTTCTACCGGCGGGGAGGCCGAAGCGGCAGCGCGCAATTTTTCCGGGCTTGGGCCTATCATCCTGTTGGCGACATTTGGTATCATTGGCGTGCTGGTGCTGGAATTCGGGCGTTTCCGCGAAACCGCGGTGGTGGCGGGCGTGATCCCGCTGGGGACTTTTGGCGGTCTGATTGCGCTTCTGCTGACGGGTAATTCATTGTCATTTCTGGCAATCATCGGCTTTGTTGCGTTGATTGGCATCGAGATTAAAAACTCGATCCTGCTGGTCGATTTTACCACCCAATTGCGCCAGCGCGGCATGGGATTGCGCGAAGCGATCGAGAAAGCTGGCGAGATCCGATTCCTACCGGTCCTGCTGACATCGGTGACGGCGATTGGTGGCTTGTTGCCGCTCGCGCTCGGCGGATCGTCGCTATATTCGCCGCTGGCATGGGTCATCATCGGCGGCTTGGTCAGCTCGACACTCATGAGCCGGATCGTAACGCCGGTCATGTACCTGCTTGCGGTTCGTCGAACCGAGAGCGAGCCCTTGTCTGATGGCCCCAGCGTGGCGGTGTAAGCGAGGCAGCCAATGTCCCGACGAGCTGATCATTGGTCCCGGGAGCGTGACGATCAGCCCCGCAGCCGCGATGGCCCGACCGCCAGCGAACGATCGAAGCACGGCGATCGATCGCGTTTTCGGATCGACAGATGCCCCGATGCCAATTTCAAGGCACCGCTCCGATGGAGGTTGGTGATGGGCTGCATGTCCTGGGTTTGCAGTCGCGGCATCTCGCGGCATGGCGCGGGTGTTGCGCTTGCCTCTGCAACCGCCTAAAATTCCCTATCGGGCGACCACTGGGGTCGCCTTTTTGTGTTTGTGGAGCTTCCCATGCCAATCACCCCGCTGATGCCCGTCTACCCGCGTTGCGGCGTGCGTCCGGTGCGAGGCGAGGGAAGCTATCTGATCGGTGAAAATGGCGAGCGCTATCTGGATTTTGCCAGCGGCATCGCGGTGAATTGCCTGGGTCATGGTCATCCAAAGCTGACCAAGGCAATTGCCGATCAGGCGGCGACGCTGATGCACGTGTCCAACCTTTACGGATCGCCGCAGGGCGAAAAGCTGGCGCAACGCATTGTCGACAACAGCTTTGCCGACACGGTGTTTTTCACCAATTCGGGCACAGAAGCGGTCGAATGCGCAATCAAGGCTGCACGGCGGTATCACTATGTGAACGGCAACCCGCAGCGCCATACGCTGATTACCTTTGGCAACGCCTTTCATGGCCGTACCATGGGCGCGATTTCGGCGACCAATCAGGCAAAGATGCGCGACGGGTTCGAACCTTTGCTCCCCGGTTTTGCCTATGCGCCGTTCAACGATCTGGACGCAGCGCTGGCGTTGATCGATGACAATACCGCCGGGTTCCTGGTCGAAACGATTCAGGGTGAGGGTGGCATTTCGGTTGGCTCCGATGCCTTTATTACCGGCCTGCGGAAAGCGTGCGACGAGCATGGCCTGCTGCTGGTGCTGGACGAAGTGCAATGCGGTTATGGTCGTACCGGCAAGATGTGGGCATATGAGCATTACGGCATCACGCCTGACATCATGTCAGTCGCAAAAGGCATTGGCGGCGGCTTTCCGCTCGGTGCCTGTCTGGCGACCGAGGAAGCGGCAAAGGGCATGGTGATCGGCACCCATGGCTCCACCTATGGGGGCAACCCGCTTGCGATGGCGGCTGGCGACGCGGTACTCGACGTCATTACCGAACCCGGCTTTCTTGACCATGTAACCGCGATGGGCGACCGGCTGCGCGCAGCGTTGGAGCAAATGATTCCCAACCATGATCATCTGTTTGATCATGTCCGCGGCAAGGGGTTGATGATGGGGATCAAGCTCAAGACCGATAGTCGCGCCTTTGTGGCGCACTGCCGCGACAATCACGCGCTGCTTACCGTGGCTGCAGGGGACAATGTTGTCCGCGTCCTTCCCCCGCTGGTGATCGACGAAAGCCATATCGCCGAATTTATCGAAAAGCTGTCGGAGGCGGCACGGGCTTTTGAACCTGCCATCGCTGCTTGAAGAGCACGATGACGCCGCGCCACTTCCTGAATCTTTCCGATGCCGGCGGCGACGCGATTGCGGCGATGATCAACGATGCCATCGATCGCAAGGCGGCGCGGCAGGGCTGGCCAAAGGGCAAGCCTGATGCAGATGCACCGTTGGCCGGGCACACGCTGGCCATGGTCTTTGAGAAGAACTCGACACGCACCCGGGTCAGCTTTGACATGGCGATCCGTCAATTGGGCGGGACCAGCATCGTCATGGAAGCCGGGTCAATGCAACTGGGCCGCGGCGAGACTATCGCGGATACTGCGCGCGTCTTGTCGGGCTATGTCGACGCGATCATGATCCGGACTGATGATCACGCCAAGGTTCAGGAAATGGCCGCCACGGCATCGGTGCCGGTCATCAATGGGCTCACCGATTATTCACACCCGTGCCAGGTCGTGGCCGATCTGTTGACGATCATTGAAGCAGGCAAGGCATTGCCTGGCTTGAAGGTCGCTTGGCTGGGGGATGGCAATAATGTGCTGACATCGATCGTCGAAGCCGCCGGTCTGATGCATTTTGACGTGGTTGCTGCTTGTCCGCAGGGATTTCAGCCCGATGAAGCCGCGATTGCGTTGGGCAACGGGCGTGCACGTGTGGTGGGAAGCGCGCGGGAGGCCGTTGAGGGCGCCGACATTGTCATCACCGATACCTGGATCTCGATGGGCCAGGCGCATGCCGACACCAAGCTGAAAGCGATGATGCCGTTTCAGGTCGATTCGGACCTGATGGCGGCGGCCAATCCAGGGGCCAAATTCCTACACTGCCTGCCTGCGCATCGCGGTGAGGAAGTCACCGCTGATGTTATCGATGGACCACAATCACTGATCTGGCCGGAGGCAGAAAATCGGCTGCATGTGCAGAAATCGATCCTGCGCTGGTGCTTTGGACAATTGGGGTGAGTTGAAAGGGCAGAGGCGCCCCCCCACTTCACAGCGGCGCAATCGCCGCTCTTTCCCGGGTGCGATACCAGTGTTCCTGCATTGGCAGTGTCGCCCAGGGCGGCGCGACCGCCGCCCCGGGACAGCTGGCGTTTTTGGTTTAGAACGGAACTATAATGACTGATAATTCCCCGCCCATCTCGGCCAATCTGGACACAGCGCTGGGGTTTACCATACCGGGTCGGCACGCGCGCGGCCGACTGGTCCGGCTGGGCCCTGTCCTCGATGATATTCTGTCACGCCACGCCTATCCCGCACCGATTGAGGCGCTGCTGGCCGAGGCGCTGGCGCTGACCGCGTTGATCGGATCAACGCTCAAGGATGTTGGCGGCCAGCTGACGATGCAGACTCAGGCGGAAAATGGCGTCGTCCGTTTGTTGGTGTGCGATTATAAGGGCGGCGAAGTCCGGGGTTATGTTGATTTCGACGCCGACAAGCTAGCGGATGCGCCCGCACAACCGACCTTGTTTGCGCTGTTCGGGGCCGGCTATCTGACCATAACCTTTGATCAGGTTGCGACCGGCGAACGTTATCAGGGCATAGTGCCGCTTGATGGCGAGACACTGGCCGAGGCGGCGCAAAGCTATTTTGTCCAGTCCGAACAGATTCCGACGCTAGTGCGCGTGGGGATGAGCAAGGATCAACAGGGTCGCTGCATTGTCGGCGGCTTGTTGTTGCAGCATCTGCCCGAAGGCGAGGACGGCCGCGACCGGTTGCACACCCGGCTCGATCATCCCGAATGGGAGCATGTGGCGCTGTTGGGTTCGACGATCGAGCCGGCAGAACTGACCGATTCCGGGACAGAACTGGAAACGCTGATCTGGCGGCTGTTCAACGAAGAGGAAGAAGTCCGGGTATTGTCAAAGACGCCGCTGCGACGCGGTTGTCGGTGTACGGCGGACTATATCGCGCAGGTCATTGCAAAATTTCCGGTCGAACAGCGCCTCGAAATGGCCGATGAAAGTGGGATGATCGTCGTCGATTGTGCCTTTTGTGCAACCAAGTTCCCCGTACCAGTCGACGCTGCTCTGGCATGAAGCTGATTGCTTTTTCACGGTAAATCACCGACCATGACAAGTCCGGATGACGGGACTCATGCCGTTATTGGGGGGGCCTGCGGTCGCAGGTCGCAGGGGGTACCGGATGCTGGCTCGAAAGATTGTGCGCGGACCTGGGGCGGCGTTTTTGCTGATGTCGGGGGTCGCCATGGCGAGTACGGCAAAAGCGCCGGTGCTGATGGTCGTCGAAGCGATTGAGCATGGGCAATGGGAAATACACGAAGTCGGGGCAACCAGTGCCCCGCGAACTCTGTGCCTCAGCGATCCGGAAACGCTGATCCAGTTGCGGCACCCGGGCATCGCATGCTCGCATTTTGTGATCGATAACCAGCCAAAGACGCTCACGGTCAGCTATAGCTGTTCGGGGGCGGGCAGCGGACGGACAACGATTTCGCTCGCGACGCCCAGAATAATCCGGCTGCAAACGCAGGGTCTGGCCCAAAATGCGCCATTCGACAGTGATTATAGCGCGCGCCGGATCGGCGCTTGCCAAGGGGTGGCGCATTAACGCCAATTTCATGGCCTTGGTGTAGAGGGGCAGGGTGTCGTTTTTGGACACGCTTTCCTCCCATGGCTTGTAACCAAGCCAAACTGGGTCGTCCGGATCGGGCGGCCCATTTTTTTCTTCGATGCAGCGCGCGCGCCGGCAGGCCGGCAGTTGCAGTTCTTTGCCGATCGGCTTAGCGCGGCGCGATTATGACTACTCCCAAAACTATAGCAGTGGCGTTGATTTCCGGTGGTCTGGATTCGATGGTATCTGCGGCGCTTGCCCGCGAGGCGGGCCACGAACTGCTGGCGCTGTCGATTGACTATAATCAGCGGCACCGCGTTGAGCTCGCGGCAGCACGGCGGATCGCTGCGTCGCTGGGTGCCGTGCGTCACGTCGTGCTGCCGATTGATTTGTCGGCGTTTGGCGGTTCGGCGCTGACGGCTGAAATCGATGTTCCTAAGACTGGTTTAGGTACCGACATCCCGGTCACTTATGTCCCTGCGCGTAACACGATTTTTCTTAGCCTGGCGCTGGGCTGGGCAGAGGCCGTTGGGGCGCGCGACTTGTATATCGGGGTCAATGCCCTCGATTACTCGGGGTATCCGGATTGCCGTCCAGAATTTATTGCCGCGTTTGAGTCGATGGCAGAACTTGCGACCCGCGCAGGCGTTGAGGGCGCGCCGTTTCGAATACGCGCGCCGCTTCAGCACATGACCAAGGCCGATATCGTCCGCGAAGCCGCCCGTCTTGGGCTGGATGCCGGAATAAGCTGGTCCTGTTATGATCCTGCGCCAGGCGGCGTTCATTGCGGGTTGTGCGATAGCTGCCGGCTGCGCCAGCGCGGCTTTGAAGAAGCTGGGATCGATGATCCCACCAGCTATGCGGCGAGGCCCCAGGCACCGCAATGAGCTATGCCGTGAAGGAAATGTTCCTGACCCTGCAAGGTGAGGGGGCGAATACGGGGCGCCGGGCAGTCTTTGTGCGCTTTACCGGCTGTAATCTATGGTCGGGACGTGAGGCCGATCGCGCAGCCGCGGTATGCCGGTTCTGTGATACCGATTTTATCGGAACCGACGGTGATGGCGGCGGACGATTTAAGGATGGAACAGCACTGGCCGCAGCGGTCACGCGACTATGGGGAGATGGCCGCACAGCACGCTTCGTCGTTTTGACCGGTGGCGAGCCGATGCTGCAGGTCGATCCAGCGTTGATCGACGCACTTCACGATGCCGACTTTGAAATCGCGATAGAAACCAACGGCACGATTGCCGTTCATCCCGAGGTTGACTGGATATGCGTCAGCCCAAAGGCGGGCAGCGACGTTGTTCAGCGATCGGGCGATGAACTGAAACTGGTCTGGCCCCAGCCGGGAACGGATTTAGACGCTATCGAGCAGTGGTCTTTTCGACACTGGCTGGTGCAACCGATGGACAGCCCGACGGCAGACAGCAATCGTCAAGCCGCGATTGATATCGTGCTGTCGCGTCCGCGTTGGCGGTTAAGCCTGCAGACCCACAAATTACTGGGCCTGCGATAACGGTTAAGCCACGCTTGGCGAATTTTTCACAGCTTGCCGCACTTCCGGCTGTCCCAGACATTTGCTTTGGTCCAGCAGGAAGGATCGATGCGCGGAAAGCGGATTTCACCGAGTGGTTGACGGCCTGGGAACTGTTGCTCGCCATGCGGCTTCAGGCTGTTTCGCAGCTCGCGCATCCGGGTTTCTGCGATCTCACTCAAACCGCCGCGCTTGGCGAATACCGCCTGTTCCCCGATTGACGCGGCGGTGATGCAGAACACATATTGAGCCGTCACCGTTGAAAAACCCGAATAAACGCGCGTCCCGAACCTGTCGAGGCCGGCAAGCCCTGCGGCCCGGCTTTTCATTGTCCGGGCAAAATATTTTGTTAGTGTATCGAGCGTCTTGGCAAGTTCAGCCTTATGATCAGTCAGGATCGCGTTGTAATTCTGAACCGTCATCAGCGTTGGTTCGAACTGGCATTGAAGGGCCGCAACGTTGAGCGCAGCGCGCATGGACCATACCAGCCCGGCACGAAGCTCCTCAGGATTTGCGCCTGGCAACGTGTAGCCAATATCGGGCTCGTCACCTCGCATCGCCGGGCCCGACAGGTCTGGGTTGGCGAGAAAAAACTGTGCCGATGCGGGCGCACTGCCAACCGCACCGATCAACAATATCAACGCGTACAAAAGTCGAACCATGCCCACCCAATCCTTGATCGACGCCGCTTGTTCAGTCGAAACGAATTATCGCGGTTTGTTGCCAGACCCAAGCCCCATCCGTCGCAAGCCGGAATCATTCTAGCTTAATACAATGCAAAAATTGGCCGATTGTGGGGCCGGATTTCATGGGATCGCGGAACCTTGGCAACAAAAAAGAGCCGCCCGTCAGAGGCGACCCTTGATTGTCTGCCGGCCGCGCGGACGCGGTATCGGCATTCTGCGATTAACGGCAGAAATTACTGCGCGTTGGTCGCCATCGCGTCGTTCGACGACATCATCGCGTCGTTCGATGACATCATGGCGTCGTTCGAAGCCATTGCACCGTCGGTCGCCGTCATGTTGTCGGTCGCCATTTCGTCGGTGGTGTTCATTTCCGAAACCATCGCATTGTCGGTGGTGGTCGTTTCGGTCTTGTTGCAAGCCGAAAGTGCCAGCGCCGCGCCGACGATCATCGAACCAGCAACTGCCTTGGTGAAGAGTGCACGCATTTAGAAGCTCCCTAAGATAATGGATTTGGTTGGCTTGACCGGCCTTAATACCCAAATCGAGGTGGACATTAGTAGCATATCGCTCAGCTCTCAAGCCTCGTTTTATCCCCTGAAAGAAAGACTCGTCAGAAAACCATCGAACTCAGCAGCAAGCGCGGTGTCAAATGCCCCAAACTCCTTGCCTTTTTCAAGCCTCTCGAGACTGGTCACGCCAAATTCGTTGATCCCACAGGGGACGATTCCGGCAAAATGAGTAAGATCGGGTGCAATATTTACCGCAAAGCCATGCATCGTGACCCACTGTTTGACGCGAATACCGATTGCGCCAATTTTTGATTCTGCCCCGTGGTCGTCGGTCCAGATGCCGATACGCCCGGGCGCGCGAAATGCAGAAACGCCAAGATTCGCAAGCGCTGCAATTACCCATCCTTCCAGCGCGTGCACATAACAACGCAGATCGCGGCCACGCTTGTTCAGGTTGAGGATGACATAACCAACTCGCTGACCCGGTCCATGATAGGTATATCGACCGCCTCGTCCGGTTGTATGAACTGGAAATTGAGAAATCAGCAATTCTGAAGGATCGGCGCTGGTTCCCGCGGTGTAGATCGGCGGGTGTTCAAGCAGCCACACGAGCTCGCGTTCGCTGCCCGCGGCAACTGCCGCAGCGCGCGCGGTCATTATTTCCATCGCGTCGCTATAATCTATCGGCGTCGGCTCGATTCGCCATTCAACGATGTCGTCATTGCTTGCCACGGCTTTGCCCATGCGACAGGCCATGCCACAGTGCAAGAAGTGGTAAGCCGCAGCCCAATCGGCTAACGGCCCGCTCTAAGGCAGGCGATCACTTGGTAAGGGGACGGCGCGGTGCAGGTGAACATGGGGACCATATGGGACCGCACAACCGATTTTATTGCCGATGCCCTTCCGGCAATTCTGCCATTCGCGACCTTGGCATTTGCCGCGACCGCCATTCAAAGCGTGACCGAAGGCATGATTTCCACTGCGAGCGCACCCGTGTCGCTTGCCTTGCGGGCCGCAGTGCTCGCGCTTGTTCTCGTGGCCCTCTTCGCACGCGTCGCCGTTGTTTCGCTTGCCCTGGGAACGCTAGACGCGACGTCGCGTGCTGCTGATATCGCCCGTCGGCGATACATATTTGTTGTCGGGATCCATCTAGCTACCTTAGTGATTGGCGTAGTTCTGGCCCTGCCCGCCATCGGCCTTGTCCGCTATGGAGGTGTCTCGTGGCAGGACATGGCCAATCTGCAACCAGGCGCGATCAATGCGATGCCGGCGCGTGTGCGGGTGGCTTTGGGATTATATGGGTTGGTGGCCGCCGTCGGTGCGTTTTGGGTCTTTGTGCGCCTTTCCCTTGCGCAGGCCGTGGCGGTGGCAGACGGCGGTGTCCTGTCCGCGCTGCGCCAGTCATTTGCGTTGACCCGCGGCCACGCGTTTAAAATCACCGGCGTCCTGATCTTGCTGACCATCGTGTCGTTCGTCGCAACGAAGGCCGTCCAGACGGTCTTCGGATCAGTCCTTGGGCTCATAGCCGATAGCAGCGGTCCTTTATCGCCGGGCACGGTAATCACCGCGATTGCCGTGGCGCTGGCCGCTACGGCCTTTACTCTTCTGAGCGACGTTTTTTTCGCCAAATTCTATCTTGCCGTGCGCGGCAACAGCGCAGGCTTTGAGATTGCATGAGAATTGATATTCCCGCCGCCATGGGTGAGGCCTGGGCCCTGCTGAAGCGTGATCGCGACCCATTGATCGCCCTGACCGGGCTGTTCATCTTTCTGCCGACCCTGGCCACTTTGCTGTTGGTTCGCCCGGCGCCTGCGCCGCCCCCCGCCGATGCGGACAAGGCGGTCATTGCGAACTGGGCGAATGTCTACGCCGAGTGGCTGGCGTCCAATTTTCCCGGCATGGCGGCGGCCAGCCTTTTCGCGATGCTCGGCGCACTGACCATTCTGGTGTTCTGCGCGGACCCTGCACGGCCCAGCGTTGCCGACGCGATCATGAAATCGATCCGCAAGCTGCCCGCCTATGTATTGCAAGTCGTGCTGGTATCGATTCCGGTATCGATGGGGTTTCTGGGCTTGATTGCGCCGCCCCTGTTTATCCTGTTGCTGCCGGGGTTGTGGGTGCTTGGCCGCGCATTGATGGCAAGCGTCGGTTTTGCGGCCGCGCAGCTGGGCCCGATTGCAGCGATTGGCAAATCCTTTGCGTGGACGCGCGGCAATGGACTGACGATGGCCGGGCTTGCCGCGATCGGGGCATTTGGTGGTGAAGTGCTGGCCGCGCCGTTTACCTCGCTCGATCATGCCATGCGCATTGCCCATGCCGAAAATCCGATCGCCGTCATTGTCGCCGGCATTGGTGCGGCCGCATCGGTTTCGGTGGTTGCCCTTGCGATGCTGTTGCTGCGAGTGGCTATTTATTGGCGCGTTTCAGCATCCAGCAACGGTATCTGAGGAGCGGCATCAACCGGCAGAACCCCGATCAGGCGGGGATCGGCGAAGGTTTCGATGGTGCGCGACACGGCGACGAACCCGCACGCGCGGTAGAAATTGATCGCCGAAGGATGGTCCAGTGTACAGCTATGCAGCCAAACGCGGTTGACGCCCGGGCGCCAGGCCCGCGCCAGCGTTTCCGCCATCATCCAGCGGCCATGCCGTTGCCCGGTCAGTTCAGGGATCAGCGCGAAATAGGCGATTTCGCACGCATCGGCCTTGCGAAAATTCAGCTCGACCATCCCGACTTCGATCCCGGCGCGATCGATAACCGCGTAGATTTCGGTGGCGGGGTCGTGGATCAGGGCGATCAGGCGTTCGTCGGGCATCGTCAGCCGTGAATACCACAGCCAGCGCGCGCCGACACGGCGGAACAGCGTCCGATAATTGTCGAGATCGGGCCGCACCCATTTGACCAGCCGCAACGGACTGGCCGGCATCGGGCGCGGCCGTGACCGGTCGTGCATTTCGAGCGTGGTGACGATGGCAGCAATGTCGCCCGCCGCGACCGGGATCAATCCCATGTGGCGAGGGGCGGCAGGCTCATCAGAATCGCATCGATATTGCCGCCGGTCTTCAGCCCAAACAGCGTGCCGCGATCGTAGACCAGATTGAATTCGGCATATCGCCCGCGCCAGGTGAGCATCTGGGCAGTGTCAGCTTCAGAAAAAGGAGCATTCATCCGCCGCCGGACGATTCGGGGATAGCTATCCAGAAAGCCGCGGCCGATATCCTTGATAAACGCGAAATTGGCGTCGAAATCGCCTTCGAGGTGATCGCAGAAAATCCCCCCGACGCCGCGATGGACCTTGCGGTGCGGGATATAAAAATACTCGTCCGCCCATTTCTTGTAGCGATCATAATAATCGGCACCGTGAGGATCGCAGGCCGTCTTCATCGCGGCATGGAAATCCGCCGTATCCTCATCATAGGGAATGGGCGGGTTGAGGTCCGCGCCGCCGCCAAACCATCGCTTGGTGGTCACAAGGAAGCGCGTGTTCATATGGACTGCGGGCACGTGCGGATTGGCCATGTGCGCAACCAGGCTGATCCCGGTTGCGAAAAAGCTGGGATCTTCGGCAGCGCCGTGGATTGATTTGGCAAATTCTCCTTCAAATGCCCCGCCCACCGTCGAGACGTTGACGCCAACCTTTTCGAACACCTTGCCCTTCATCACCCCGCGCACCCCGCCGCCGCCGGGCGCGCCAGATGGATCGGGCCGGTCCCAGGCGGTGTAGTCGAAACAGGCGTCCGATCCCGCCTCGCGCTCGATCGCTTCAAATTCGGCGCAGATCAGGTCACGCAGATGTTCAAACCAGGTCCGCGCGGCCTGTTGTTGGGTATCGAGTTGCATCATTCCCCCAATAGCATTTCTGGTTTCAGATCGGCTGGTCGGCGGGCCACCCGTTGATTTGGCGCAACGCCTCGCCCGTGGCGATGGCGGCTGCCACTGCGACATTCAACGATCGCAAGCCGGGCACAAGGGGAATAATAACGCGCGTGTCAGCACGATCATGAACTTCCGGCGGAACGCCGCTCGATTCCGCGCCCAGGAGCAAGATGTCGTCGGGCTGGAAGATCGTAGCGTCAAGCCTTGTCGCCCCGCGGGTTGTCAACAGCGCGATGCGACCTGAAACCGTGGAGAGAAACGCCGCCCAGTCGGCATGCCGTGTCACCCGTGCAGAGGCAGCGTAGTCCATGCCCGCGCGTGAAAGCGCGCGGTCGCCCCACGCAAAGCCCATCGGCTCGATCAGATCGACGGGCAAATCGAAGCAGGCAGCCATTCGAATGATGGTGCCTACGTTTCCGGCAATGTCGGGTTGGTAGAGAGCAATGCGCACATCATGCTTTTATCGCAGGGCGAAAAAACGTCCACCTTTTGGCAGCGCCAAAGCCAGTCGCCCGCGATAAACCAATACAAGTGCAGGCGTGGCCGGCTCAATACGGCCAAAATGCTGGTGGCAAAGTTGCAATTCCGCGTCTATCAGGCGCCGAATCATCCCTCCGGCTGGCGCGGAGTTTGATGGCAATTCGGGAAGCTGATCTGGCTTCTTAATGCACCAGTTTCGAAGTGTAAGGGCACGTTGATGGCAACTTTGGAAAGCGCGATCCCGGCTGGCGACCATTCGGCGCCCGAGCATGGTGGCGAACCGCGCCGTCGGGACTTTCTCAATATCGCAGCGGTCGCATTTGGCGGCATTGGTGCCGGGGCGGTGGTGATCCCACTGGTTGCCCAGATGGCGCCGTCTGCTGACGTTCTTGCGGCATCCACAACGGAAATCGATTTGTCGAAAATCGATGTTGGTCAGGGCGTGATCACGTCGTTCCGAAAACAGCCATTGTTCGTGCGCAACCTGACGCCAAAGGAAATCGCCGAGGCCAAGGCCGTGCCGCTTTCCGAACTGCGCGATCCTGAATCGCTCGATCAGCGGACCAAGCCGGGGCATGAGAACTGGCTCATAACGCTGGCGGTGTGCACGCACCTTGGCTGCATTCCGCTCGGTATTCAGGAAGGCGATAATCGTGGCCAATATGGCGGATATTTCTGCCCGTGCCACGGCTCGCAATACGATACCGCTGCACGCATCCGCAAAGGCCCGGCACCAAAAAATCTTTTAGTGCCGGATTACCAGTTTACGTCGAACACCACCGTCGTGGTTGGCTGAGGACCGCATCATGAGCTTCCCCTGGGCAAAGCATTACGAACCCAAGTCGCCAGTGATGAAGTGGGTGGACGAGCGTCTGCCGCTTCCGCGCTTTGTGTATGACGCGGTTGGCGCCGGTTATCCGGTACCCCGCAACCTGAATTACTTCTGGAATTTTGGCGTCCTGGCCGGCGCCGCGCTGATGATCCAGATCATTACCGGGGTCGTGCTGGCAATGCATTATGCGGCCAACGGTGCAATCGCGTTTGATTCGGTTGAACATATCATGCGGGACGTCAACTTTGGTTGGCTGCTCCGTTATGCGCACGCAACGGGCGCGTCGATGTTCTTCGTCGTGGTGTATATTCACATCTTCCGAGGGCTGTATTTCGGATCCTACAAGGCGCCGCGCGAAATGATCTGGCTGCTGGGCGTGGTCATTTTTCTGCTGATGATGGCGACCGCGTTCATGGGCTATGTTCTTCCCTGGGGTCAGATGAGCTTCTGGGGCGCGCAGGTGATCACCGGGTTCTTTTCGGCAATCCCGGTGGTCGGTGAAAGCATCCGTATCTGGCTGCTTGGTGGATATGCGCCTGACAATGCCGCGCTGAACCGCTTTTTCTCGCTCCATTTCCTGCTGCCGTTCGTGATTTTGGGGGTGATTATCCTCCACGTCTGGGCGCTGCACATTCCAGGATCGAACAACCCGACCGGCGTTGAAGTGAAGGGCGAGCAGGACACGGTGCCGTTCCATCCCTATTACACCGCCAAAGACGGGATGGGTCTGGGCGTTTTCCTGCTGATCTTCGCTTTCATCCTGTTCTTCTACCCCAACGCACTGGGGCATCCGGACAATTATGTTCCGGCAAATCCATTGCAGACGCCTGCGCACATCGTCCCGGAATGGTATTTCTGGCCATTCTACGCGATCCTGCGGGCATTTACGGTCGACTTCTTCTTCATCCCCGCCAAGCTGTGGGGCGTGCTGGCGATGTTCGGATCGATCATCCTGCTGTTCTTCCTGCCTTGGCTGGATACGTCTCCGGTGCGCTCGGGCAATTATCGCCCCACCTTCAAAATCGCATTCTGGATTCTGGTCATTGACGTGCTGGTTCTCGGCTGGTGCGGTGGCTCCCCTGCCGAGCCACAATATGTGATCGCCAGCCAGATTGCGGCAATCTATTACTTCGCACACTTCCTGATCATCCTGCCGATCATTTCGGCGACCGAGCGGCCACGTCCGCTGCCTGCGTCGATCACCGAGGCAGTGCTTGGCAAGCATGGCGGCATGGCATCGGTGGGCAGCCAGCCGGTTCCGGCAGAATAAAGGGCAAAAAGATAATGCTTCGCGCAATTTCCGCTTTGGTCGGCGCCGCCTTTGTGCTGGCACTAGGCTTCGCGCTGTTCGGCAGTGTCAGCGGGCTCATCACTGATCCGCCCGCCAAGACAGCCGCCGAAGAGTTCTACAAGCATCCTAAAGAGCTGGAACTTGCCAGCAACGGGATGATGGGCCGCTTTGATCCCGTGCAGTTGCAACGCGGATTCAAGGTGTACAGCGAGGTCTGCTCAAACTGTCACTCGCTCGGCCATGTCGCTTTCCGCGATCTGACCAAGATCGGATACACCCCGGCACAGGTCAAAAAGATCGCCAGCGACTGGGACGCCAAGAGCAAGCAGCCCATTGTTGATCCGAAGACCGGTGAGCGCACCGATCGCGGCAATACGCCCTCCGATCATTTTCCGACGGTCTATTATCCTGGCCAGGGCAATCCGCCTGATCTGTCGCTGATTACGAAGGCGCGGCATGAAGGCACTGCCTATGTCTACTCACTGCTGACCGGATACACCGATCAGCCGGCAGAGGTGCTGAAGAAGTTCCCTGAAGCAACCGTGCCCGACGGTCTGTATTACAACCCCTACTTCCCGGCGCTGAACATTGCCATGCCACCACCGCTCGCGTCGGATGGTCAGGTTACCTATGACGACGGGACCAAGTCGACGGTCGACCAGAATGCCAAGGACGTCGCGGCGTTCCTGACCTGGGCCGCGGAGCCGGAGCTTGAACAGCGCCATGGTCTGGGCCTGGCGGTTCTGGGTTTCCTGGTCATCCTGACGTTGCTGGCCTTTGGTGCCTATCGCAACATCTGGCGCGATCAGAAGCATTGAGCGAGACAGTGAATGCCGGGACCGTTGCTGACGAGATTCAGCGACGGATCCGGACCATCCCCGACTTTCCAAAGCCGGGGATCATGTTCCGCGATATCACCACGTTGCTGCTCGATCCGGAAGGATTGCGGCTGACCGTTGATGCCATGGTTGCCGCTACCGATGGGCCGGTTGATCTGGTTGCCGGCATCGAGGCGCGGGGCTTTTTGTTCGCGGCGGCGATTGCGGTTCCGCTGAATGCCGGGGTGTTGTTGATCCGCAAGGATGGCAAGCTCCCCGGGGTGACGATCGCCGAAGACTATGCGCTGGAGTACGGGACCGACCGGATCACCATGCATGAAGACGCGTTGGTGCCCGGGCAGCGCGTGCTGCTGGTGGATGATCTGATTGCCACCGGCGGGACCGCACGCGCGGCGATCCGCTTGCTGCGCAAGGCCGGCGCCAATGTTACCCAGGCGCAGTTTGTGGTTGATTTGCCCGATCTGGGTGGGGCTGATCTGTTGCGCGGCGACGGCATCAAGGTCGATTCGCTGGTCGCTTTTGGCGGCCACTGACCGCTGCTGTTCAGCCGTTCGGCCGCGTGGCAACCAACCCGATGGCAATGGTGGTCATAACCGCGACGTCGTTCTGATTGAGCACGGTAATAAGGCTGCGATAACTGCCCATTTCAGGGCGGCTCTGCGACGCGCGTTTGTCGATCACTTCGATTTCTACCCGCAGCGTATCGCCGGGATAAACCGGCTTTAGCCAACGCAGTTCATCCTGGCCGGGAGATCCCAACCCGGCCTGCTGCGTGTCCTTCAGATTGTCGACCAGCATCGACATCATCATCGCGCAAGTGTGCCAGCCGCTGGCCGAAAGCCTGCCAAAATGCGTCTTCGCCGCGGCTTCATCGGACAAATGAAAGGGCTGCGGATCATATTTGGTCGCAAAGTCGATCACTTCCTCGCGCGTCACCGTATAGCTGCCAAAGGCGGTCCGACTGCCAATCTCGATATCTTCAAAATACTTCATGGGCGCACCAATATTTCGCGGAATGGGCTGTCGTCCCCGTCAAGATCGCTGGCCGCGGGCAGGCCAATCAAGTCGCGGAGCAATGGCGCGACATCGACATTGTCAACGCTGGGCAACACGCCGGCAGGCTTGATCGCCGGGCCGCTGGCAATGAACAGGGCGCGCATTTCGGGGGCATCGCTGTCAAAGCCATGCGCTCCGCCGCGTGGCGGGTGATCGGCGGGAGGCGCCGTCGTCAGCGCCAGCCAGCCCGTCTCTGCCAGGCAGACGATCGGCGGCACGCGCGGGTTGCGGCCATAATGCAGCCGCGCCGGCAGATCCCCCTTGCGATAGCAGGTAACGTGTTCGTGCCGGCCAAGCAGGATTTTCTCGATCTTGGCGGTTTTGCCCGGTTTGGGAGTCAGCGCGACATAGGGCCCGTCCGCGACCGCCGTAAAGCTCTGTCTGGGCAGCAGACGATCGAGCCGCACCACCCGATCGGGGCTGATCGCTGCCATGCCGTGATCGGCGACAATTACCAGATTGGCAGGCTGGCCAAGCGCGGCAAGCCCGGCGCGCAGGCGACCGATGGCGGCGTCGACGCTCGCCGCCGCGGCGGTTGCCTCGGCGGAGTCAGGGCCAAAGCCGTGGCCGGCCGTGTCCACTTCGTCGAAGTAAAGCGTCAGAAATTTTGGGCGGGTTGCGGCCGGGCGGCGCAACCAGTCGATAATGCCGTCCACCCGCTGGCGGTCATTGACGGCATGGGCATATTGTTGCCAGTCGCGCGGCCGCACGCCGCCGAAATCGACATTCGACCCAGGCCAGAACATCGTTGCGGTTGGAATGCCGGCCTTTTCAGCGGTGATCCAAATCGGTTCCGCCTGCGTCCACCAAAACGGATCGTCGTTGGCCATCGTGAACAGCTGGCCCGGGCGCGCGCTATCCTCCATCCGATTGCCCACGACGCCGCTTCGATCCGGGCGCAGCCCGGTAACGAGCGTAAAGTGGTTGGGAAAGGTAACGGTCGGAAACGACGGACGCATCGACGCCGATACGCCCGACGCTGCCAGCGCATTGAGATTGGGCGTGGCCCCCCGAGTCAAATATTCTGGCTTGAACCCGTCGATCGAAATCAGGATGGTCACCGGCGCCTTTGCTTCAACCCCGGCTTCTGCTTCGACCAGGGGCCGAGCACCGCCAGCCGAAACGCCGGAGGTCGCGCCCAGTGCGAGGACCGCCAGCAAGCCGATCACGTTCCAGAAATACCGCACCATGTGTCTCCTCCGAATCGCCCGGCCGTTCAATGCCCCAGAGAGAGTTTGGCGAACAGCGTGTAACTGATCGGGGCTGTGCCATAGGCACCATCGATCGCCGCCGGATAGGCATAGCCCGCCACCGATCCACCCAGTGCGAGGTTGAATGGGCCGGCGAAGGGGAGCCGATAGGCGTAGCCGCCCTCGATTTTTGTCACGCGGAATCGCTGACCATTGAGCGGATCGGCGGTGTCGGGGAACAATTCGTCATTCGCGACATTCTCCGCCCGGCCAAAAATCGTATGGTGGCGGGAGATGTCCCAGTTGGCTTCGGCCAACCAGGCCGTCAAGGTTCTGCCCGGTCCCTTGTCCTTGGCCGAAAAGGCAAAGGTCGTTGCCAGACCACGATGCGCAAATTGAACGCTTGCGGTGGTGCGGTTCTCATTGTCATTTGGCTCCAGTTGTTCGGGGCTTTTCAGATGACCATGGCTGACTTGCACTGCCCAAGCGGGCGACGGCGTCCAGGTGGCGCGCACACTCCACGAATCTATCGCCGGGGCTTCAATGTCCCAACGATGCTGGTCGGGTTCGCGCCCGCGATAAGCCGACGCTTCCAGTTGCCATTTCGGGGCGGCATAGCCCGCCGTGATCACGCCGTAGCTGATATGCGTGGAATCAAACCAGTGATGCGTGATCGGCGACAACGTCTGATATCTGGCGGACCCCCGGTGCATGAATGCCGATGGCCCCAGCGCTGGTTCGCCGACGGGCGCCGCATATAAAAAAGCGCTGCCGGATCCCAAATCAAGGTCGATCCGCGCCGATAGCTCCATGAACAGGTCATGCGGATGCTGGCGATCAAGCAGCTGACTGATGCCGTCCGCGGTCTCCCCGGTTGCAAATAAATTGGGGTAGCCGCGTGGCCCCATCAATGGTTCCAAACTGAGCATCGACCGAAGTGTTACATGCGCGCGGCTGCTGAGGTCATGCGTCGCAATGAGCATCAGCATCGATGTAACGAACACCTCGTTGTCACCACGCGGGCCCCCCTGATCGGTATAGGCGCCCCAGGCATAGCCATGGACCATGAAGGCCCAATCGCCCGAGGTGAAATGGACCCCGTGCATGGCCCCTTCGCTGGCGGGCAGGCGCGATGTGCCCGACCCGGTGGCGTAACTGGTACCGCCGCGACCCATCGTCATGTGATCCATTGACTCCATGCCGGCCATCCCGGCCATTTCATGGTCGGCATCTTGCATCTGGTTGAGACCGGCCTGCTCCCGATCG
>JAIELC010000137.1 GCA_019753375.1 Sphingomonas sp. | reverse complement strand
ATACGACGCGCTGGACGAAGCAGTGGAGATGGCACGCCGGGCCAATATGGGTGAAGAACACTGGCAGGATTACGCCTTGATTGCGGCGATCGAATGCCGACTTGTTGATCGGGCCGATGCGCTGATCCACGCGCTGGGCATTCAGCCCGGTAGTCCGATGGCGGTTTGGGTAATCCGCCATCTTATCCGCGAGGGTCGTATCGATCAGGCTGTGCGGCGGATTGATATGGAACTGGCGACCGACCAGCGGACCGGGATCTGGCCCTATGCTGAAACCGCCTGGCGGATGGCGGGTGATGCGCGCCACCAGTGGTTGTGCCCACCTGAATTGGTCTCCGTGACCGATCTGACGACGTTCCTCCCACCATTAGCGGATCTGGCCGACACGCTGCGCCGGTTGCACAACGCTACGGGCGCATTCCTCGATCAGTCGGTCCGGGGCGGGACACAGACGGATGGTCCGTTGTTCAGCCGGATCGATCCCGTCCTCCAACACACGCGGACGGCGGTTGTTCACGCGGTCGAGGCGTATCTCCGTACTCTGCCCGCGGTTGATGCGGCTCATCCCACTTTGTCGCCGCGCCGTGATCGAGACATTCGCTTTGCCGGCAGTTGGTCGGTGCGGTTGGGGAGCGGTGGTCATCATAGCAACCACGTGCATCCGATGGGCTGGATCAGTTCGGCGCTGTACGTTGCCCTGCCCGACGCAATCGACGCCGCGCCTGGTGATGAGGCGGGCTGGCTGACGATCGGCATGCCACCGACCGACCTAATCGCCCTCCCACCCCACCAAGCCATAAAACCACGTCCGGGTCAGCTTGTGCTGTTTCCATCTTGGCTGTGGCATGGCACTCGACCATTTTCGCAGGGCGAACGTCTTACCATCGCTTTCGACATCGCACCGCGGCAGTAATTGAAAATCAATCGAAGGCTATCATGATTTGGCGTAAGACTTATTGTCGGCCACACTGGGTTCTTCAGGGGCAAAGCAGATTAAGAAGCAAAGGAAGCCAATAATGCGTTCAACCCTTCGTATTTTCGCCCTGGCGGCTTTGATCGGTTATATGGCGCCCAAGCCCGCAATGGCCCTTGCCGACGATGACGCCAAGTCACAAAAGGGCAAGAATCCTAACGAGACGATTTGTGAAAGCAGCCCCGAACTAGGTAGCCGATTGGTTAGGCACCGAGTGTGCATGACACGAGCGCAGTGGGCTGAGAGGCGCCAAGCTGACCGGCAAATTGTCGAACACAGCCAATTACAATCTTGCACGCGGCAGGCCGGTTGCTGATTGATTAAACTATCGCCAGCGCCAACTTTCCGTCATCCTCATCGACCTGAACTGTTGAGCCGTCTTTTACTTTTCCTGCGAGGATTAGGTCGGCTAGTGGGTCTTGCAGGTAGCGCTGGACCGCGCGTTTGAGCGGGCGGGCGCCGTATACCGGATCATAGCCGACCCGGCCGAGCCAGTCGCGGGCGGCATCGGTCATGTTGATGACGATTTTGCGGTCCGCGAGCAGCTTGCCGACGCGCTGCACCTGAATATCGACAATCGGCGCCATCTCGGACTGGCCGAGGCGGTGGAACAGCACAATCTCGTCGAGTCGGTTGAGGAATTCGGGGCGGAAATGCCCCCGCACCACCTCCATGACCTGCGGTTCGACGCTGGCGACGTCCTGGCCTTCCTCAATCGCGGTCAGATACTGGCTGCCTAGGTTCGATGTCAGCACGATAATCGTGTTGGTGAAATCGACCGTGCGGCCCTGGCCATCGGTCAGTCGCCCATCGTCGAGCACCTGCAGCAGGATGTTGAAGACATCGCCGTGCGCCTTCTCGACCTCATCGAACAACACCACCTGATAAGGCCGACGCCGTACAGCCTCGGTCAGCACGCCGCCTTCTTCATAACCGACATAGCCCGGAGGCGCCCCGATCAGCCGCGCCACGGCATGCTTTTCCATGAATTCGCTCATGTCGATGCGCACCATCGCCGACGGATCGTCGAACAGAAATTCTGCCAGCGCCTTGGTCAGCTCGGTCTTGCCGACGCCGGTTGGTCCCAGAAACAAAAAGCTGCCAAGCGGCCGATTGGGATCCTGCAATCCGGCGCGTGCGCGCCGGACGGCGGTTGAAACCGCCCGCACCGCTTCCTTCTGGCCGATCACGCGCTTGCCCAGCGCTTCTTCCATCTGGAGCAGCTTTTCGCGTTCACCCTCCATCATCCGCTCGACCGGAATGCCGGTCCAGCGGGCAACCACCCCGGCGATATCCTCGCCGGTGACTTCTTCGCGCAGCATTGCGCCCTGGGTATGCCCCTGCGCTTCCTCGAGCTGCTTTTGCAGGGCGGGAATCGTGCCGTAGTTGAGCTCGGCCATCTTCCCCAGATCGCCCGCGCGCTGGGCCTGCTCGACTTCGAGCCGGGCTGCTTCCAGCCGTTCCTTGATGCGGGCCTCGCCGGCAATTTTGTCCTTTTCACCCTGCCAGCGCGTGGTCAGCGCGGCAGATTGTTCTTCCAGATTGGCGAGGTCGCTTTCCAGCGTCGTCAGCCGCTCACGCGACGCTGCATCGGTTTCCTTGTTCAAGGCTTCGCGTTCGATCTTGAGCTGGATGATCCGCCGGTCAAGCGCCTCAATCTCTTCGGGCTTTGACTCGACTTCCATCCGGATCCGGCTCGCTGCCTCGTCCATCAGGTCGATCGCCTTGTCGGGTAGAAAACGGTCGGTGATATAACGGTTCGATAGTGTCGCGGCGGCAACGATCGCGGCATCGGTGATACGAACCCCGTGATGGAGCTCATATTTCTCCTTCAGGCCGCGCAGGATGGAAACAGTGTCCGGGACCGTCGGCTCACCAACGAATACGGGCTGAAAGCGACGCTGAAGCGCGGCATCCTTTTCGACATGTTTGCGATATTCGTCGAGCGTGGTTGCGCCAACACAGTGGAGTTCACCGCGCGCCAGCGCCGGCTTGAGCAGATTGGACGCATCCATCGCCCCTTCTGATTTCCCCGCGCCGATCAGCGTATGCATTTCGTCGATGAACAGCACGATATGGCCCTCGCCGGCCTTAACCTCGTCGAGCACGCCCTTCAGCCGTTCCTCAAACTCGCCGCGATATTTGGCGCCGGCGATCAGGCTGCCCATGTCGAGCGACATCAGCGTCCGGTCTTTCAGCGTATCGGGGACATCGCCATTGGCAATGCGGAGTGCCAGACCTTCGGCGATGGCGGTCTTGCCGACACCCGGCTCGCCGATCAGCACCGGGTTGTTCTTGGTCCGACGCGCCAGAATCTGAATCGTGCGGCGAATTTCCTCGTCGCGGCCAATAACCGGATCGAGCTTGCCGTCGCGCGCCGCCTGGGTCAGATCCCGCGCAAATTTTTTCAATGCGTCATAGCGGTCCTCGGCCCCCGCCGTATCGGCGCTGCGTCCCTTGCGCAGATCGTTGATTGCGGCGTTGATCGCCTCGGGCGTTGCGCCGGCTTCCTTCAGTGCCTTGCCAGCCGATGTGTTGAGCGACAGCGCCAACGCGACCAGCAATCTTTCAACCGTGACGAAACTGTCGCCTGCCTTGGTGGCGATCTGTTCAGCCTGATCGAGCAGCTTGACGACGTCGTTATTCAACCCGGGCGGCTGATTGGCGCCCGACCCGGACACGGACGGTATCTTGCTGAGCGCCAGATCATTCTCGCTGGCCGCGCGCTTTGGGTCGCCGCCAGCGGCCTTGATCAGGCCAGACGCCATCCCCTGATCATCTTCCAGCAGCGCCTTCAGCACATGATCGGGCGTAATTTGCTGGTGATTGTTCCGGATGGCCACGGTCTGTGCCGATTGAAGAAAGCCGCGTGCGCGATCGGTAAATTTTTCGAGGTTCATAAATGTCCCTGCCTTTTGCTCCCTCAAGATATAGTGTTGCTAAATTGCAACACAAGCCTTTCTAAGCCCCGGAAAAGCAGCCAGATTTCTACGCGACTTTTTTCCGTCATTGCTTCATCGCCAAATTGCCATTCAAAACGCGAAATTGTGCAACGCAACATCCCTAGCCACCCGCACGACCGCGATCATGCGGCCAATGTTCAGGGATTCCCCGCCATGCGTCTTTTTGTTCGCTCGATGCTGCTCAGTTCTGCGCTTGTCCTGCCATTTGCCGCCGCACACGCCGCCGACACGTCGTCGACGACGGTTCCGGCCGATGCAACCATCGATGTGCCCGCCGATACGGCGGTCGTCGCCGATCCGGCCGCCGATCCGGCCGACGCCACAACCGACCAGGACATTATCGTCTACGGGTCGGGCAGCAGCCGCCAGCTGACCGAGATCGGCGCGGTCAAATTGCGGGAATTCGTATCGGGATCGAGCCCGCTTAAGGCGCTGCAGGAACTGCCTGGTGTCAACTTCAACTCGGCAGACGGGTTGGGCGGTTATGAATATGGCGTGCGGATCAGCATTCGCGGCTTTAACCAGGGCCAGCTCGGCTACACGCTCGACGGCATCCCGCTCGGCGATCTCGCCTATGGCAATTACAATGGTCTGACGATCAGCCGTGCCATCATCAACGAGAATCTCGGTTCGATCCGGGTCTCGCAGGGTGCGGGGGCGCTGGGTACAGCGTCAACCAACAATCTGGGCGGCACCATCGAATTCAGCTCGAACCAGCCCGCCAGCACGCTGGGCGCGACGGTGGCCGTGACAGGGGGATCAGACCGTTTCTTCCGGGGCTATGCGCGGATCGACACCGGCGAGTTGTTTGGCCTCGGGACCAAGGCCGCGATTACCTATGTTCACCAGGACGCCGATAAGTACAAAGGTACCGGCATTCGGCGCACCAACCAGTTCAATTTCAAGGTCGTCCAGCCAATTGGCGACGCCAGCCTGACCGCCTTCGTCAACATTTCTGACCGGCGCGAACAGGACGATCAGGATCTGTCGTTCGATCTGATCGCGCGCCGGGGCCTGAACACCGATTATTTCCTGCCCGACTTTTCCAGCGCCGTGCTGGCCGCGCAGATCGGTGCCAATCGTGGTGAAACCGGCCAGCCGGTCACCAATGCAGCGGCGGGCACGTCCTATGCAGCCCTGCCCTATGCCAATGTGACGACGGTAGATGATCTATATTATGCTGGATCGGGTCTGCGCCAGGATCAGCTCGCCGGGGTCACGCTGGCTGTGCCGGTCAGTTCATTCTTCGATTTCAGCGCAACCGGCTATTACCATCACAATCGCGGCCAGGGCGATTTCTACACGCCCTATCTTGCTACGCCGGGTGGCGCGCCCCTGTCGGTGCGCACGACCGAATATAGCATCTATCGCAAGGGTGGCATTGCCAGCTTCAACGTCAATCTTGGCCGCAACAAGATCAACGCCGGGGTCTGGTATGAACGCAATGATTTTGGCCAGGCGCGCCGCTTCTATGGGTTGGCAGGCAACACCAACGTGCCTTCGCTGTCGCCAACCGTGTTCTTCGATCCCAACACCGCGTTTTTCACACAGTGGCAGTACCAGTTCACCACCGACACAGTGCAGACGCATATCCAGGACAGCTGGCAGATCACCGATAGCCTGAACATCAATGCCGGTTTCAAATCGGTGTTCGTCAAGGACAATGTCACCACCCGGGTGGCGGCGTTTGCCAGTCAGGTGATCAATGGCGGTTTCCGGTCGGATAACGCGTTCCTGCCGCAAGCCGGTCTGGTTTATACCGGTGTCGATCATCTGGAGCTGTTCGCCAATTTCGCGCGCAACTTCAGGCCGTTTGGTGCCGCGATCACCGCGCTGTCGCCCTTTGCGGCGCAGTCACAGGCGGCGATCGATCTGACCCGCGCCGGCGGGATCAAGCCGGAGACGTCAAATACCTATGAAGCGGGCATCCGCTTCAAATATCCCCGCCTGACCGGGGTGCTGTCCGCTTATTATATCGACTTCCGCAACCGGCTGGGTGTGTTGCCGCAGGGCGCGCAGATCCAGGGTATCCCCGGGGTGGTCGCCAATCTGGGCGGGGTCCGCAGCGTGGGTGTCGAAGTAGCCGCTACCTATCAGCTGCTCGACAGCGTTCGCCTGACGGGCACCTACTCGTTCAACGATTCGCGGTTTCGCGAGGACGTCCCGGGTGCCAACAACACCGTGCTGATTGCGAGCGGGGGCAAGCTTGTTCCCGATGCGCCCCAGCATTTGATCAAGGGTGACATCAATGTCACCCAGGGTGGGTTTTTTGGGACGCTGACCGGCCTGTTCCAGAGCAAGCGCTTTGTCACGCTGGAAAATGACCGCTCGGTGCCCGACCGGTTCCTGGTCGATCTGGCGGCGGGCTATACCTTCTCGGGCAGCCAATTGCTCGATGGTCTGTCGCTGGAACTGAACGTGACCAACCTGTTCGACAAATCCTACATTGCGGTGATCAATTCGGGCGGCACCGTTGCCCGGGGCGACAACCAGACATTGCTGAGCGGGGCGCCCCGCCAGGTCTATGTAACGCTTCGCAAGAAGTTCTGACGGCAGTCACTTTCGTCGCTTTGCTGGCGGCAAAACCTGCGGCGCGACCGCGCACGCAGCAGGACTGGGGGTCGGTCGACGAGGTGTCGGCCGGCCCTTTTTTTGCCCGGCGCATGGACCTGCCGCCCGGCTTGTGGCTATGCAGGGAGCAATAAGAAACTGACAGGGAGCAGATATGCGGGGGCTTTTGCGGCGTGGTCTGGTCGCGCTTGTCGTGTTGATCGCGGCGATCGGCATTGGTCTGGCAGTCTGGGAGCCCCTGACCGCGCATGCCCCCTCGGCACCGCCCGCGCACAGCTATGACACCCGGATTGTCCGCGATAATTTTGGCGTGCCCCATATCTTTGGCGCGACCGATCCCGATGTCGCCTACGGCATTGCCTATGCGCATGCCGAGGATGATTTTTCGACACTGCAGGAAGTGGTGGCGATGACGCGCGGCAGAGCCGGTGCGCTGACCGGGCAGCAAGGCGCAGCGATCGACTTTGCCCTGCACCTGGTGCGTGCCCGCGAAACCGTAACGCGCGATTATATGAAACAACCCGCCGATGTCCGTGCTTTGCTCGATGCCTATGCGTCGGGGCTGAACCGTTACGCCGATACCCATGCCAGCGAAGTCAGGTTGCGCGGTCTCTTCCCCGTCAATGGTCAGGATATTGCCGCAGGCTTTGTGCTGCGGTCGCCGTTCTTCTTTGGCCTTGATGCGGTGCTCGGGGCATTGGTGGGGGACAAGCCACTGCCCGTGGAAAATGCCGGCCCGCACCCCGATTCGCCTGACATCGCGCCCGTTCCGGCCGGGGCGGTGGCCGATCCGAATGAGGGGAATTTGAACGGATCGAACGCCTTTGTCGTTGCGCCCAAAAGGTCGGCCGATGGTTTTACCCGGCTCGTCTCGAATTCGCACCAGCCCTATCGCGGCGGGGTCGCCTGGTATGAACTCGTCGTGCATTCCAGAACCGGCTGGGATTTCGCGGGCGCGACCTTTCCCGGCGCACCCTATCCGCTGCTCGGCCATAACAAGACATTGGGCTGGACCAACACCGTCAACCGGCCCGATCTGATCGATATCTATAAATTGGTGCTCAACCCCGCCGGTACCCAATATCGCTTTGATGGCAAATGGCTGCCCCTGCAGACCGAACGGGTCTGGCTGCCCGTAAAATTATGGGGGCCGTTTGTCCTGCCGGTGCCCAAGACCGTTTATCGCGCGGTGCAGGGTCCAGTGATCATCAACAAATCGGGCGCCTATGCGATCCACTATGCCGCGCCAGAACAGCTGGGCATGGTTGAGGAATATTACCGGCTGAACAAGGCACGCGATTTTGCCGAATGGCAGGCGGCGCTAAGCCGGCAAGCGGTGCCGGCGACCAATTTTCTTTACGCCGATGCGGCGGGTAACATCGCCTATTTCTATAATGCCGCTCTGCTCAACCGGAAACCGGGCTTTGATTATGCGCATGTGCTGCCGGGGGATATCTCTGCCGATCTGGCATCGGGGACCGTGCCGTGGTCGATGATTCCGCGTAACATCAATCCCGCGTCGGGTTTTCTGGTCAACGCGAACAACACGCCCTACCAGGCTGCCGGAACCGGATCAGAGCTGAACCCGGCGGATTTTTCGCCGTTGCTCGGCATTGAAACCGACACCACCAATCGCGGAACCCGCGCGATTGAATTGATGGGGGCCGATCCCAGCATCAGTGCGGACGATCTGAAGCGGATCAAATTCGATACCGCGATCAGCAAATATAGCTGGGCGGCGCGCTGGTTCGATGACATCAATGCCGTCGATCCTCAGGGCGACGCGCTGATCGCCAGCGCCAAGGCGGTGATGGCGAAATGGGACTGGAATTACGACGGCAAGGGACCTGCCGATGCGATGGCGGCGATCCTGCTGCGCGTCGGCAACCGCATCCATTATCCGCGCAAGCCCTGGCCGGTCGCGCGCGACGAGCTGAAGATCGCGGCGGACTATCTGATGAAATATTATGGCCGGCTCGATCCGCCGCTCGGCGATGTGCTGCGGCTGCGGCAAGGCCCCGGGCCCTATGCACGTGATCTGCCGCTCGACGGCGGCCCCGATGTGCTGCGCGCGGCATCGACCTGGGACGAAGCGCCCGATGGCCGGCTGGTCGTGAAGCATGGCGACAGCTTCATCATGTTCGTAAGCTGGGACAAGGCCGGCAAGGTTTCGTCGGAATCGGTCCAGCCCTATGGCGCCGCGACGACCAGACCCGAGTCAAAACACTACACCGACCAGATGCCGCTTTTCGTCAGGCATCAGCTGAAACCGGTCTGGTTCGACCCCGCAGCATTAAAGGCACATACTGAGCGCGAATACCGGCCATAATCGCGCCGCACGACGCTTGACTCAACCGGGTTGGCAGTCGAGGTGAGGATCGGCAAAAAACAAGCGCCCATGCCGGGCGCGAGACTGAAGGAGCGACAAGGCATGGCTGGCGTTGATGGAACTTATGAAACGGTCGTGAAATCGCCACTGGGCGACCAGAAAGCGATACTGACGGTCAAGGCCGATGGCGACAGCTGGTCGGGCAGCCAGTCCGGCGCGATGGGCACGGCGGAGATCAGCGGCGGCAAGGTAAGCGGCAACACGCTGAGCTGGACGATGAGCGTCACCGTCCCGATGCCAATGTCGCTCGATTGCGAAGCGACCGTCGATGGCGATGCGATCACTGGCAGCGTCAAGGCCGGCGCGTTCGGCAGCTTTCCGATGACGGGCACCCGCGTCGGCTGATTGCAGACTTGATGATCCGGGGCCACTGCGGGCCCCGATCATGAAAAACACGTCATGAAGGCCCGTCTTCGGCGCGAAGGCGGGCCTTCTTCGTTGCGCAAATGCCGGGTGCGCGCCATGCTGATCCCATGGCAAAAAAGGGGGGGGACCACAATGACGAGCACATGGCTGGCGAGCGCCGCGATACTGACTGTTCTGGCAGGCGGCGGCGCCGCGCTGGCCCAGCGTTATGACGAACGCCCCGCCGATCTGAAGCTCTACACCGAAGGCATGAATTACGAGCGCCGCAGCGTCGACATCCCGATGCGCGACGGCACCAAGCTGCACACGGTTATCCTGATCCCCAAAGGCGCCAACGGCGCCCCAATCCTGATGACGCGCACCCCCTACAACGCCGAAGCGCTGGCAGCCAATAGCAAGGCCGGTGATCTGGCCACGGCGCTGGAAGGGTATGACAACGCCTATGATGTGATCGCCGAGGGCGGCTATATCCGCGTGCTCCAGGATATCCGGGGCAAATATGGGTCGGAGGGCGACTATGTCATGAACCGGCCGCTGGTCGGGTCGTCGCTCAACCCAACCAAGGTCGATGACGCAACCGATTGCTATGATACGATCGACTGGCTGGTGAAGAACCTGCCCGAATCGAATGGCAAGGTCGGCATCATCGGTATCAGCTATGACGGCTATGAGCCGCTGGTCGCGCTCATCAATCCGCATCCTGCGCTCAAAGTATCGGTGCCGATGAACCCGATGGTCGATGGCTGGATGGGGGACGATTGGTTCCACAATGGCGCGTTCCGCCAGATGAACCTGCCCTATGTCTGGGAACAGGAAGCCACGCGCGACAATTCGGCCCCGTGGATCAACAACTACGCCGATGATTATGACCAGTATATGAGCGCCGGTTCAGCCGGAGAGCTTGGCCGTCGCCACGGCGCAGAGCAGGTCGGCTTCTGGAAGCGGATCCTCGAACACCCCGCCTATGACGCCTATTGGCAGGAACAGGCAATGGACAAAATCCTTGCCAAACAGCCCCTGAAAGTGCCGGTGATGGTTGTCCATTCGCTGTGGGACCAAGAGGATATTTACGGCGCGCCGCATGTTTACGCCGCGCTCGAGGCCAAAGATACCGGCAACGATATGGTCTATCTGACGATGGGGCCCTGGTATCACGGACAAGGCATCGGCAAGGCCAGCCATCTGGGCAATATCGATTGGGATCAGGACACCGCAAAATGGTGGCGGCACCATGTGCTTGCCCCGTTCCTGGCGCACTTTCTCAAAGGAACGCCGATGGAGGTCGCGCCGGTCACGGCGTTCCAGTCGGGGGCCAACCAATGGCAACGGCTTGCCAGCTGGCCCGCCACCCCTGCCCAAACCCCACTCTATCTGAAGCCTGGCATGGGACTGGGTTTTGATCAGCCCAGTGGCGCGCCCGCGACCGCTGATTATGTGTCCGATCCGGCGCATCCCGTTACCTTTGTCGCGCGCCCGGTCGCCCCGACCGGCTATGTTGACGACCACTGGACCGCGTGGCTCACGACGGATCAGCGCAACGCGGCGGCGCGTCCCGATGTGTTGAGCTTTACCAGTGACGTGCTGACCGGACCGGTTACCATTGCCGGCGAACCGGTCGTCCATCTCAATGCATCGACCACCGGCACCGACAGCGACTGGGTCGTCAAGCTGATCGACGTTTATCCTGATCAGGTTGCCGGCGATCAGAAGATGGGCGGCTATCAGTTCGCGGTGGCCATGGACATTTTTCGGGGCCGGTATCGGGAAGGCTTTGACAAGCCCAAGGCGATCGCTGCGGGCAAGCCGCTCGACTATCAATTCGCTTTGCCCAATGCGATCCATGTCTTCAAACCCGGCCATCGCATCATGGTTCAGGTCCAGTCGAGCTGGTTTCCGCTCTATGACCGGAACCCGCAGACCTTTGTTCCCAACATCTTCTTCGCCAAACCGGGCGATTATCAAAAGGCGACCCAGAAGGTAACGCTGGGGGGAGCACAAGGCAGTTATATCGCTTTGCCGCTGGTCAAGTGAGGGAAGATATCGTGCAGATTGATCGCCGATCCTTTTTGTTGAGCGGGGCTGCTGCCAGTGTCTTTACCGCGCTTCCCGCGTGGAGCGCGCCCGCCGACGGGTCTGCCGAGCTGGCGGCGCTGTTCGACACGATGTTTGCCGAGGGGCTGCAGCTTAACCCTGAAGGCGCGACCCAGCTGGGGCTCGACAAGGGCGTTAATGCGGGTTTGCGGGCAAAGCTAAGCGATGCGAGTGATGCCGGCCGGGCAGCCGCGCGGGCGTTGACCGACAAGCAGCTGAAACAGCTCGCCGCGATCGACCGTGCAGCGCTCAACCCTGCCGATCAACTCAACTACGACGTCGTGCTCTACACCCGCCGCTCGTCAAAGGCAGTGCAGGCTTTTGATTTCGGCGGATCGGCCTATGGCCCATCGCCCTATGTCATCAGCCAGCAATCGGGCGCCTATCAATCGACCCCCAGCTTTCTGGATACCAAGCACCCGATCAATAATGGCGATGATGCCGATGCCTATCTTGCGCGACTGGCGGCTTTTGCCGATCAGCTTGATGGCAATACCGATCGTTTCCGCCACGACGTTGGGCTGGGAGTCGTCCCGCCCGATTTCCTGATCGACAAGACGCTGACCCAAATGGCGGCGCTGCGGGTTCCGGCCGACGCCGCCACGGTCGTTACGTCGATTGCCCAGCGCGCGAAGGAAAAGGGGCTGGGCGACCATTATGCGGCTGAAGCCGCGCGGCGATATACCGAAAGCGTCTTGCCCGCGCTTGATCGGCAGATTGCGGCGGTAAGGGCGGTCCGGCCATCCGCAACCCATGATGCCGGCGTCTGGAAGCTGAAACAGGGTGACGAATTCTATCAGGTCGCGTTGACGGCCAACACGACAACACGGCTGACCCCAGCCGAGGTGCATCAGTTCGGCATCGATCAGGCAAAGATGCTGGTCGACAGGATGGACGGGGTGATGCGGCGGGCGGGCATGTCCGGCGGCAGCGTTGGCGAGCGGCTTGCCGCAATATACAAATTGCCCGGCCAGATTTTTCCCAATACCGACGCGGGCAAGGTTGCCGCGATTGATTATTGCAACGGCCGGCTGGCCGCGATTCGCGACCGCTTGCCGCAAGCCTTCAAGCGCATGCCGCCCTATCGGTTCGAAGTGCGCCGCGTGCCCAAGGAGACCGAGGCAGGCGCGGCCTCGGCGTTCAGCCAGTCGCCGGCAATCGACGGATCGCGTCCCGGTCTGGTCTATTTCAACCTGCAGGATTCGGCCGAATGGCCCAAATTCATGCTCGCGACCGTGGTCTATCATGAAGGGCTGCCCGGGCATCAGTTTGAAGGCGGCCTTGCGCTATCCAACACGGGTTTGCCCCTGATTCGCAAGGTCGGTGGCTTTTCCGGCTATGGTGAAGGGTGGGCGCTTTATGCCGAACAATTGGCTGACGAACTTGGCATGTATGACGGCGATCCGCTCGGCCAGATTGGTTATCTGAAGGAAGCCTTGTTCCGGGCGCATCGCTGCATCATCGATACCGGCATGCATCATTTCAAATGGAGCCGTGAACGGGCGATGGCCCTGTTCATCGAGGGTCAGGGCGAAGCGCCCGGCTTTGCCGAACGCGAGATCGACCGATATTGCGCCAATCCCGGTCAGGCATGCAGCTATAAGCTTGGCCATGCGAGTTTCGTCAAATTGCGCGACAAGGCGCAGGCGGTGCTGGGGCCTAGATACGATATCAAGGATTTCCACGATGCGGTGCTGGGCTGTGGCAGAGTCCCGCTGGAAATATTGGAGCAGGTCGGGAACGCGTGGATCGCTGCTGCGGCAAAGGGGTAGCGGCTGCCCCTCGTTGGCAAAAGTGCGATCGGGCGCGTGGTGCAGGGCGTCAGGGCAGTTCGATGACCTGGTGTTCAATCTGGCGACCGTGCCTGTCACCAGCGCTTACACATGATCTAGTTCGATCAAATTTGAGCCATTAAACAGCTGATATAAAAGTCTAAATTATAGTGGCACGAATTTTGCTGTGATAGTTAAGAGGTCGGTAAGATTCTCAAAAGACTGTCAGTGGCAGTTGTTCATCAAGGGGACGCTTCTTTATGCACAAGTATATGAAAATGTTGGGAGCGATTGTTGCGCTCGCGCTGAGCACCGTTGCTACAGCTGCCTCGGCGACAACCTTCGTCTACTCATTCTCCGCGGACAATGGCGCGGCTGGCGCTTTTGGTACGCTTGAGGCGACCGATAACGGCAATGGTTCCTTCACGGCAACCAGCGGCACGATCACCACCTTTGGCACCATTGCCATGGGCAGCGGCACATTGATTCCAAATCCCAATGCGCCTGCGCCAAGCACGACGCCGACAATGAACGGCTTCTTCATCATTTATGATGATTTGCTGTTCCCCGGCCAAAATCCTTTGGTGAATATCAACGGCTTGGCGTTCAATATTAATGGAACAAACATTAATATTTATTCGCCCAACGGCCCCAGCTCCTACGCCGTTTTCGATAACGGATCCACGGCGGTCACTCCCGGCAACTTCTCGCTGAGCCAGGTCGCCGCCGTTCCAGAGCCTGCTACATGGGCAATGATGATTGTGGGCTTCGGCATGATCGGTGCGGGTATCCGGTCGCGCAAGCGCCAGACTGTCCGGGTTGCATACGCCTAATCGTTTAGGCAGCCTGAAATTTGGGCCGTCGACCATTCGTGGTCGGCGGCCTTTTTATTGGCAGGCTCGTTGATCGGTTGATCGATAGACGGCCGGCCCGCAAAGGATGATCGGGAGCGGCGCTTTGCCGCTTCCTTTATGGCCGACCGATGGGTCGGAGGCGTTTTGGCAGGTCGCGTCGACCGGTCGTCAGGCGCCGGGCGGCGGCTCCTTCCCGAACAATACCCAGTCCCGCCCTGCCTCGCGGGTTGAGGAAAATCGGGCAAAGGGCTGGGTAAAGATCCGGCGTACCTGCAACCGGGCGAGCGAACTGCCGGTGACAACCGCCAGGGCCCGTGCCCGGTGCATCAACCGCAATTTCTGCTCCATTGCGTTGATCATCTCCTGCGACTGAACGGGGCAATGCGAGACATCGATCAGCATGGCATAGCTGCTCAGCCGCGCCTGGGTGATGCGGTGGATGAGCGTCGCGACGAAGTCATCGACTTCTTCGACCGACAACATGCCGGCGAGTTCAACCACGACCAGCGCGTTCGGCGCGTCAATGTCAATCTTGTACATGCTGGCAGTCCCCGGATAGCCCTTCGCCGACGCGCTTCTGGTGTGACCGGGGGTTGATGGCAAGTTGGCAATTGCCGCGATGCTTTTCGGGGTCAGCGCTTGCCCTGTCAGGTCGGCGCCAGGCATTTTTTGCAAGCTGCGGTCACGTCGAAGAACATGCGCGCGCTGATCGGCGTCGACCGGTCTTCGCCGAAGTTCAGCGCACCAGTCGGGTCACATGCCCCATCTTGCGGCCCGGGCGCACCGTCTTGCCATAAAGATGCAGGTGCGTATCGCGCTCGGCAAGGAAGTCAGCCCAGCGATTGGCATCGGCGCCGATCAGATTTTCCATCTCGATCCGGCTGGCGGTGAGCCCGGTATCGCCCAAAGGCAGACCGCAAATCGCGCGGATATGGTTTTCGAACTGGCTGGTCACCGCGCCTTCGATTGACCAATGCCCCGAATTATGGACGCGCGGCGCCATTTCGTTGAAGACGGGCCCGTCGCGACCGACGAAGAATTCGCACGTCAACACGCCCACATGGCCCAACGTCTCGGCGATCCGCCCCGTCAGCACGGCCGCCTCGCCCCATTGCGCGGCGATCTCGGCAGGCGCGGGAAGCGTGGAGCGCGCCAGGATGCCATCCTTGTGCTCGTTCCATGGCGGCGGATAGCTGACCATCGATCCGTCGGCCGCGCGAGCCAGCACGATCGAAAATTCATGGCTGAACGTGACGAAACCCTCCAGAATCGCCGGGCGCCCGCCAATCGCGTTCCAGGCGCCGGCCGCTTCCACCAGGCTGTTCAGCCGAACCTGGCCTTTGCCGTCATAGCCAAGCCGCAATGTCTTCAGGATTGCGGGGCATCCAATATCCGTTAGCGCGGCTTGGAGCTCATCAAAGGATGTCACCTTTGCCCAGGGCGCGGTCCGCCCCCCAAGGGCGGCAACAAAGGCCTTTTCGTCGGCGCGGTCCTGCGCAACCGCGAGCGAGGTCGGGCCGGGATGAACGGTTACTTTGCCACTCAGATAATCGACAGGTTCAATATCGATATTTTCGAATTCATAGGTCACGACATCGGCGGCGGCGGCGAATTCGTCGAGCACGATGCGGCTGTGATAATCGGCGCGGGTAAAGCTGGCGGCGGTCTGCGCGGCGACGGCCTCCTCATCGGGGGCAAGAACGCGCGTGTTATAGCCGAGTTGGGCAGCCGCAACCGCGAGCATGCGCCCCAGCTGCCCCCCGCCCAGGATACCAATGGTCGAGCCGGGAGGGAGTGGCTTCATGTTCCTGTCGGCCAAGATCGCTCCTCTGCAAACGCGCAGGAACCGATGGTGCGCGGCGCGGGCCTCATACCGGGTCGGTTGCCACGCCGTCGGTCTGTACCGCGCGCCATGTCTGTAGCCGCGCACTCATGGATGCGTCGCCCAGTGCCAGAATCGCCGCGGCCAGCAGGCCGGCATTTTTCGCGCCGGCCTTGCCGATCGCCAGCGTGCCGACCGGAATGCCGGCGGGCATCTGCACGATCGACAGCAGGCTATCCATGCCGTCAAGCGCCTTGGATTGCACCGGTACGCCCAGCACCGGCAGATGCGTCATCGACGCCGCCATGCCCGGCAGGTGTGCGGCCCCGCCCGCGCCGGCGATAATCACTTTCAGCCCGCGCTCGGCGGCACTTGTCGCATAGTCGTATAGCCGCGTTGGCGTGCGATGGGCAGAAACGACCTTGGTTTCAAAAGGCACGCCAAGCTCGGTCAGGATATCGGCGGCGTGGCGCATCGTCTCCCAGTCGGAGGTGCTGCCCATGATGATGCCGACAGGAACGCTCATAGACGTGCGTTAGCCGCTGCCGGGCATGGGAGCAACGACCGAGACGCTGCGCGGCACACCGATCTCATCGCTCGCTGAGATAGTATCGCTCCACCTCGCCCAAGCTGGCATCCAGCTTATACACCATCGGCTGGCCGGTCGGGATTTCCAGATGGGTGATTTCGTCATCAGGAATTGCCGACAAATGCTTGACCAGCGCGCGCAGCGAATTGCCGTGCGCGGAAATGAGCACGCGCTGCCCCGCTTTGAGCGCGGGCGCGATACGGCTGTTCCAATAGGGAAGCACCCGGGCAATAGTGTCCTTCAGGCTTTCGGTCGCAGGAACATTGATGTCCGCATATCGGCGGTCGCGCGACAGATCATAGGGGCTGCCCGGCACCATCGGCGGCGGCGGAATATCAAAACTGCGGCGCCAGATCTTGACCTGATCATCGCCATATTCGGCCGCGGTCTCGGCCTTGTCGAGCCCGGTCAGCCCGCCATAATGCCGTTCATTTAGCCGCCAGTCCTTTTCAACCGGCAACCACAGCCGCTGCATTTCTTCGAGCGCCAGGTTTAGCGTCTTGATCGCGCGGGTTTGCAAGCTGGTGAAGCACTGGTCGAAATCCAGGCCCTTGTCGCGCATCAACCGCCCGGCCGCGCGGGCTTCCTGCGCGCCTTTTTCGGTCACGTCGACATCCCACCAGCCGGTGAAACGGTTTTCGAGGTTCCAGGCCGACTGGCCGTGGCGGATCAGAACAAGGGTGGGCATGGCTGCTTACGTCTCCATCGTTGCGCGCCCTATCGACGCTGCCGATCGAAGTCGAGGGATACGCCGCCCTGGCCCGACCCGATCATTGGCTGCAGCGCCCGTTCAGCGTTGGCGGATCAATATTCGTCGATCAGCTGCGCCAGCGTATCAAGGCAGCTGTGCGCCAATGTCTTGCAGCGCGCGGGCGACCAGCCAAATTCCGCATCGGGGTTCTGATCGTGGTCCTTGAACGGCATTTCGAGGGTCATCGCCACCGCGCCGAACCGCTCGGCAAGTTGATTGGTCGACATGGTCAGATTGGCCTTGCCCGGTGCTGATTTTTCATAGCCCTTGGCAGTCTGAAAATCTGGGGTATTGGCGGCCAGGCTTGCCTGAAAACGATAGAATTTGTCGCCGAGTGCCTCGGTCCAGCTTGGGATTCCTTCAAAACCGGCGAAGAAATTGGCGGCAATTGCTTCGTCCCCATGGACGTCCATGGCAAAGGTTACGCCGGTTTCATCCATCGCATTGCGGACGCACAAGACTTCCGGGCTTTTTTCCGGCGTTGGCGTGTGCCACTCGCGGTTCAGATTCACGCCGGCGGCATTGGTGCGCAGATGGCCCCGCGCACTGCCATCTGGGTTCATATTGGGCACGATGTTGAAGGTGGCCTTGGCCAGCAAGGCCTTGGAAATCGGATCACGCGCGTTGGTCAACTTCTCCAGCGCACCTTCCATCCACCATTCGGCCATGGTTTCGCCCGGGTGCTGGCGCGCATAGAGCCAAACTGATTTGTCGCCGGTGCCGACGGTCAGGCAATCTATCGTCCGTCCATCCAGCGTCCGGCCAAGCTCGCGATAGGTTACGTTCGGCATCGCGGCGTAACGCGCGATCAGATCATGGTGCCGTTCCATCGTGTACGGCGCGAAATACGCCACCCAGAGCAGATCGGTTGTGGGTGTGTGTCGGATCTCCAGCACGCCGTCGGCATATCGCGTTTCGGTCATGCGCCAGCTGTCGCGATCATCGCTGACCCGCGCTTTGTACCCCGGCCAGCCAAAAGGATAGGCCGACGCCCCGGCATTGGTAATGCGCAGCGTCAGCGGCCGCCCGCTAGCGCCGGCAACCTTGAAATAGAACCACTGATAGAAATCAGATGCGTGGTCCTTCACGATTTCAAGCGTCGCCGTGTCGCCGTCGACCGCCACGACGTGGATATTGCCGCCGTCAAAGGCGGACGAAATGCTGATAGTCATTTGACGCTGATAGTGCGCCCCGACTCGCCCGGAAACCCCTTGAACAAGGCAGTCGCGATTTTATCCGCGGTGGCACCCGGCTGCAGCAGCTTGCCGCGCTCTTCAACCGCCTGCGTGGCGCGGCCTTCCCAGATGACGTCGGGCGTCGCCGCGCGCATCAACCGGACTGAAAGCTGCGTTGTGACCAGCGCGCGCTCCTGCCGCTTGCCAACCCCAAAGCTGACGCCGCCGCCAACGCCGAACCCGCGATCGCCGCCACCCCCACCCAGCCCAATCTGAAGCGGCGACGGTGCCCGGGGCAAAGGGGTCACGTCACGGCTGATCGTCAGGATCACCCGATAGTCGCTGGGCGCCGCATTGGCAGCGCGCGTAAAGCCCGCTGATCCCATCGCATTGGCGACCGCGTCTATATAAATTTGCGCTTCAGGTCCCGGCACGACGGCGGATCCCGGCGCAATCTCTACGGTAATGGTGCCCGCGGCAATCGGCTGCCCCAAATGAAAGCGCGTGACCTTAATCGGCGCCCGCGCGGCAAGTGCGGCGGACGGGGCAACTATCGGTGCGAGGACCAGCGAAAGGGTGGCCAGCGCGGGGTATGTAAACTTCATGCCTGTCTCTCCTGCCGCCCCCGGGCGGTCTTATTGCCACTGGTTGGCCCGTTGCGTCCAGTCGAGTTGGTGAATGGCGGCTGGATGCTTGACTTGCGGGGATAGCATCGTTAGGCGCAGCCGCTTTCCTGCTCAAAGCAAATTAAGAGAAGCGAATCGATCATGAAGATCCGCAATTCATTGAAGTCGCTCAAGGACCGGCACCGCGATAACCGCGTGATCCGGCGCCGTGGCCGTACCTATGTGATCAACAAGACGAATCGTCGGTTCAAGGCCCGCCAGGGCTGATCCGACGCGGACACCCGCGCGCCGTGATCTTTGATACCGGCCGGGTTCTGCAAGATTTCGATTGATGGTTCCCCTAAGAGCGCCTGATCGATGATGATCGGGCGCTCGATGTGTCTCTGCCCGATGGCGTCATGATCGAATGGCATCGGCTGCCCGATGCGGGTCGTGCGTTTGCCGAAACATCGGCCGAGTTGATCGCCAATACTCCCGACATGCAGCAAGTTTGTGGATCTGGGGCTGCGTTTCAACGAAACGAGCCGGGCAATAATGCGGGCATCGGCGCGCTGACGCTCGACCGCGCTGGCGCTGGATCACGTTGGCGTGATCGCGCAAAAAGCTTTATTCGCGGGCGACAAGAGAGCGGATGTCGCCGCTGCCGCCACCACGGGCTTTCACACCCGTCACGTCCAAAAAATGGACCTGCCGCGCGGCGACTTGATCGATCTGGGATTATTGGCCTCCCGGTAATTTCCAAAAGACTCTGGCAATCACATCAAGTTGCGGCGATCGTCAGGCTTGGTAACGCCAATAGGATCAAAAAGTCTAAGATCCTGAGTCCAGTTCTGGGACGTGCGCGTCCCCCGTTGCGTTGAATACGCGTTAACAAAATCATAAGGTGTCAAAGACTCGGGGGGAACAAACATGAAATATATTGCATCGTTGCTAATTGCCGGAGCGTTGGCGGGAATTGCTTCGCCTGTCTACGCTGCCACGACGATTAATTTTGGAACCCCGTCCGGTAACTTGGGGACCACCGAAACGTACACAGCGGGCGGTTTCACAATCGTCGCTAGTGGATTTGACCAGAACAATGTGGCCACCGATCTTTACGGCAAGAACGCTGGTGCAAACGAAATTGGCCTTGGTCTTGCCAATGACCCATCGGGTCAGCACGAAATCTATTTCGGCAAAGGATTTGTCCAGATCGATGTGAGCCAGCTGTTCGGCAAGGTAAGCAATATTTCGTTCTTCACGAACAGCACGACCCAGGGCGAGCAGTGGAGCATTTTCGGCAGCAACATCGCTGGGTCCTATTCGGGGCCGGCACTGCTGAGCGGGACGAACCAGTCGACCGCCAATCTGCCGGGATTTGGCAGCTACAAATTTTACGATTTCGTCTCGACCTCGCAGAGCGGCGGCAAGAACTTCCTGTTGAGCGGGTTGACGATTACCGCAGTGCCCGAACCCACGACTTGGGCAATGATGCTGCTCGGCTTCGGGGTGATGGGCTTTGGCCTTCGCCGTCGACCCAGCCAGGCGCTTGCTGCCGCCTGATTCGACGCCGGTATTTCGAAATCAATTGGCACGCGCGCCCGAACAGGGCCGCGTGCTTTTTGGTGCCTGTGCTGCTGATGATGCACCAGCCACATGTCCCAAGCCGATTGTTGCGTGGGCCGATCGCCCGCCATGGTCCCGGGCGTCCTGGTGCGACCGCACCACCGCGACTGCACAAGGAATTAACCCCCGTAACTTTTCAGCTCATCGCCGATAATCTGGACAACGTGCAGGACATTGGTCGATCCTGGGGTGCGGAACGGGACGCCCGCCATCACAATGACGCGGTCGCCCGCCTTGGCAATGTGATGACGCAGCGCCATGCGCTTTGCCTTGGCCACCATATCCTCAAACGATTCGACATCGCGGGTGTGGACGGCGTGCGCGCCCCATAACAGGCCCAGCCGCCGCGCCGTTTCAATCTTGGGCGTCAACACCAACACCGGCACCGATGGCCGCTCACGGGCGATCCGTCGCGCCGTTGATCCCGAACTTGTGAAGCAGATAATGGCAGACGCCGACGCCGTTTCGGCGATATTCTTGGCAGCCTCGGCCAGCGCGTCGGCCGTTGTCGGATCAGGCCGCGTAACCGTGAAGTGAATACGATCACCATGCATCGGATCGCTTTCGACCGCTTCGCCGATCGCGTTCATCATTGCCACCGATTCGACCGGCCAGGCACCGGCGGCGCTTTCCGCTGATAACATAATGGCATCGGCGCCATCATAAATCGCCGTGGCGACATCGGACACTTCGGCGCGGGTCGGGGTTGGCGCGGTGATCATCGATTCGAGCATCTGGGTGGCGACCACGACCGGTTTGCCTTGCCGACGGGCGGTTTCGACGATGCGTTTTTGCAGGGGCGGTACTTGTTGCGGGGGCAGCTCGACACCCAGATCGCCGCGTGCGACCATCACGGCGTCGCATTGTTCGACGATTTCCTCCAGCCGGTCGATCGCGGATGGCTTTTCGATCTTGGCCAGCAATGCGGCGCGACCCTGGATCAGGCGGCGCGCTTCGGCCAGATCCTCGGGCCGCTGCACAAAGCTGAGCGCGATCCAGTCGACTTTCTGGTCGAGCGCAAAGGCAAGGTCGCTACGGTCCTTTTCGGTCAGCGCGGCCATCGGCACGACGACATCGGGGACATTCAGCCCTTTGTTGTTGCTGAGCGCGCCGCCGACTTCGACGCGCGTCGTGATGCTGGTGTCGTCATGCGCGGTCACCCGCAGCACGAGCTTGCCATCGTCCAGCAGCAACCGCGCGCCAATCTCGATCGCCGCGAAGATTTCCCTGTGCGGCAATTCAACCCGGCGTGCATCGCCCGGTGCTTTGTCGCGGTCAAGGATGAAGGTGGTTCCCGTCACCAGCTCGGTTTTGCCGCCCTCGAACTTGCCGACCCGCAATTTGGGGCCCTGAAGATCGGCGAGGATGGTCGTTGGCCGCCCCAGCTTTTTCTCCATCCCGCGAATGGCCGCAATGACCGCAATCTTCGATGCCTGGTCACCGTGGCTCATATTGATGCGAAACGCATCGGCGCCCGCATAATACAGCTTCTCGATCATCTCGGGCGTGCTGCTGGCGGGACCGAGTGTTGCAAGTACGCGGACCTTGCGCGATCTCGGGCTGGTTGCCTTGCTCATCGATGATTTCTTCCCAGGGAGGTTGTGCGACTGGCTCTAAAGGCTATCTCGTCAGGATCAACCAGGGAGCATTCGAATGCAGAAGATTGAGGCGCTGGACGACCGGATTGCCGCAGCAGCGTTCCGACGGCTGGTCGGCCATCTGCGCCATCGCAGCGACGCGCAGAATGTCGATCTGATGGGATTGGCCGGATTTTGTCGCAATTGTCTGGGCGATTGGCTCGCCGAGGCAAGCGACGGTGCGCTCGACAAGGAGGCGGGCCGGGCTATCATCTATGGGATGCCCTATGCCGAGTGGAAGGCCGCCCATCAGACAGCGGCGTCGCCCGAGCAAATCCAGCGCATGCAGGAAAGCGTCGCCAAGAACGCCTAACAAGAAATTATCAGGGGAGAAGAGAATGAAGCGCGCAAGCACCGCCATCATGGCACTGGCGATCGGTCTGTCGGGCAGTGCGGTCGCCCAGACGACATCGCCGCCGCCCACGTCGCCGCCCGCGTCGCCGCCAAAAACAACCTATATTCTTGCCGGGCATGTGCTTGACAAGCCGGGTGAGCCGATGCGCGGGGCAACCACGATCATCGTTACCGACGGCGCGATCAGCGCGGTGAAGGATGGGTTCCAGTCCCCGGCCGATGGATCACCGGTCATCGATCTGAAGGACAGCTATGTTCTTCCTGGGTTGATCGACATGCATGTGCATCTGTGGGGGATTGGCGGTGATCCGCTAAGGGCGCGACTGCTCGAT
>JAIELC010000131.1 GCA_019753375.1 Sphingomonas sp. | reverse complement strand
TCGCGGACCCGGCCACGGATCGACGACGATCCCGCCGCCCGATCGATCCCGTGGTCGGCCTGCGGCGCTGGTTTAGGGGCGCTGGGGGCAAACTCAGCCATCGACACCGCGATAGCCGAACATGGTTGATATTGGGCTAAGGAAAATCAGGCGCCGGGATGGCCAACCACCCCGGCGCCTGGCGATTATTTTCCGCCGAACTTCTTGCTGAACCGAACGCCGAATTCGCTGCGGTCATTGCTGACCACAACGCCGACGAACCCGCCCTGATCAAGGCGGCCGGTATCATAGACTTCGTTGAAGATGTTGTTCCCGTAAACGGTGAACGACAGATCACGCTTGGCGTTCTCATACTTCAGATTGAAGCCCACCAGACTGCGGGGCGCAATCAACTCCGACACGCGAGCGACCGGCTGACCATATTCGCTCGACCGATACGAATAGTCGATCTGACCGGTGATAGCCGCACCCGAACCCATGGTGTAGGTGTAGCTGCCTGCAACGGCCCCGGTAATTTCAGGGCTGAGCGCCGTCGGCGCGCCCGCAACGGGCGTGCCGCCGGTCGGGAAGAACGCAGGCGGCAGCGAATTCACGCTGGTGATCTTGCTGTCCAGATAGCCAATCGATCCCCGCAGGCGGAACCCGCCAAAGGTCACCGTGCTTTCGGCTTCGATACCGCGTGCACGCGCATCGGCCGAAATGATCACCGTGTTGAAGCCATTCGCATTGATGAACGAATAAGGCAGACCGCGATCACCATATTCGGTGATGAAGCCCGAAACCAGCAACGTCCAGTTGGGCAGAATCTTGCCCTTGAAGCCAATTTCATAGTTGGTCGCGGTCGTCTTGGGCGACGCATTGAACGAGCTTGGTCCGCCAAACGGGCGCGGCGTAAAGCTGCCCGGCTGGTACCCGAGCTGGATCGTGCCATACACGCTGACGTCAGGGGTGAACTTATACGTAATATTGCCCTGCGCGGTCACCGCGTCGTAGCTGGCGTTGCGCGTCACGGGTGCCGGAAAACTCGAGAAATTTGCCGTCGCGCGCTTATCATCATTGGAATAGCGAACGCCTGCACCGATCGACAGCTTGTCGGTCAGATCATAGTTGCCATTGGCATAGACCGCGTAGCTGTTGGTCCGCTGCTGAATGGTATAATCGCTTGGCCCAAAGAAAAAGAACGCTGGCGATGATTGGTTGCTGCCGTTTTCGTAGAAATAGTACAACCCACTGACGAAGTTGAACTTTCCGAATTCGCCGTTCAATTGCAGTTCGGTAGAGACCTGTTCGGCATCGCCGGTTTCAGGAAACACCGACTGCAGCGTAGGTGTGTCGGTATCTGCGAGGCCGCCTGTGTATTTGGTCTGACGATAGCTGGTGATGAACTTGGTCGAAAGTTCATCGCTCAGCTTCAGTTCGGCCGTGATCGATGCACCGAACAAATCGAGCGAGGTTGTTTCAAGCCCAGGCACATTGGTGCCCGAATCATCGGGGCGAACCAGATCGGCGCTGGTGAAGCCGGCCGCCGCCGGATCGTAGATATCGACCCGATAGGGCGATTGCCCGTCCCGCGCGCGGACGAAATCAACCGATGTCAAAATCGAGAAATTATCGCTCGGTGTCCAATAAGCAGCAGCGCGACCGCTAAAATCATTCTGTTCGCCAATGCGCGCGCTGGGATTGGTAACGTTCACCGCCTCACCCACGCCGTCGCGACGCTCATAGGTGCCCGAAACCGACACGGCCAGGTCGGACGACACCCGGATGTCAGCCAGGAATCGGCCATTGATCCGTCCGCGCGAGCCGACCTGCGCTTCGATCAGCGCGCCTTCGTTGGCGCCGGGCTTGCTGGTAATCACGTTGATCGCCCCGCCCAGCGTGTTGCGGCCATAAAGCGTGCCCTGCGGGCCACGCAGCACTTCGATGCGCTCAATGTTCGACAGCGACAGGTTCGACCCCAGCTGGCGGCCGAGATACACGCCGTCCAGATACACGCCAACGCCAGGATCGGTCGTGATCAAATGGTCCTGCAAGCCGATCGCGCGGATAAACACGGCAGCCTGCGCCGTGTTGCCGACGCCGTACCGGCTGATATTGAGATTGGGCACATATTTGCCGACATCCGCCAAATTGGCCGCATTCAGCGACTTCAGCGATTCAGCGGAAAAGGCACTGATCGCGATTGGCGTGTCGAGCAGGCTTTCCTGCCGCTTCCGGGCCGTAACGACGATGTCGAGTGAACCGTCATCGGCAGGTGCGGCCGCATCGGCCTTTGCCGGGGTGTCATTGGCTTCCTGAGCAAGCGCCGGATTGGCGGCAAGCAAAGAGGCCGCACAAAGCGCCGCGCCTGCGAAAAGGCGCGCCCGCAGCGTGGTGGTCTTGGCAACTGTCATCGAAATCCCCCAAATGGCCCGATCAACTTCGGGCGGTTGATGTCTTAAAATCTATGTTGTCGAGCCGATCAGACCCGTTTGAGACTCGATCGATCTTCCTCTCCAAAGAAACCAGAATATGTTGATTTTTGGGCTATCCGCAATCTTTTTTCGGTGCCTTTTTCAACTGCCGCCCATGACGTTACGGCATGCGGTTGCCGCACCGCGCTGCCACCGCTATCGAAAAGCCCATGCGCAAACTGATCATCGGTAATAAGGCTTATTCCTCCTGGTCGCTCCGCGGCTGGCTGGCATGCAAGCAGTCGGGTCTGCCTTTTGAGGAAGTTGTCGTCCCGCTTTACGACGCCGAATGGGATAAGCGCCGAGAAGGCGATGAGTTTGCGCCGTCGTCCGGCAAAGTACCCATTCTGTGGGACGATGACGTCGTCGTCTGGGACAGTATGGCGATTATTGCCTATCTTGACGAACTGTCCGGAGGGCAGAAATTCTGGCCCAAGGACCGGGCCGCGCGGGCAATGGCGCGATCAATGGCGGCCGAAATGCACTCGGGCTTTGCCGCACTGCGGCGCAAATGCAGCATGAACATCCGACAGATATTTCCCGCGGCGAAGCCCGACGACGACGTTCTGGCGGACCTTAATCGGCTGATGGAAATCTGGGCGCAGGCCAGAGCGCGATTTGGTGGCGACGGCGCCTTTCTGTTCGGTGAATTTGGCGCGGCAGACATCATGTTCGCGCCGGTCTGCACCCGTATCATCACCTATCAGTTGCCGATCGCACGTTTTGCCCCGCCCTATATCGACGCCGTGCTCAATCATCCGTTCATGCAGGACTGGATAGCTGCCGCGCAGGCCGAGGAATGGGTGATCGAAAAATTCGAGACGCCAACGCCGGCCTGACGCGGCTACCGGATCCGCGTCGACGGATAGGGCGTGCCATCCTTGTGAAAATAGCCTTGATCATCAAACATCATGTCGATGTCTGAATAGGCGCCCTTCCCCTGCATATTGCCGGCACCCACCGCGATGAAGCTGCAGTCGGAATCCGAACGGTTTTGCAAATGGTGCCCATTGCCGACCCCCATCGGGAAGGCCAGACAATCGCCGGCGCGGACGATCGTTTCCCCCGAATCGTCGACCAGCACGGCCTCCCCGGTCAGCATCACCACAAATTCATCTTCGTCATCATGCCAGTGGCGTTGCGACGACCAGCCGCCGGGTTTGAGCACCACATGGCTGACCCCCATCGCCGTCAACCCGCCGGGCGGCGCCAGCCGGCGGAACCAGCGACCGGCAATCGGCGCGTCAAATGGTTCTGGATACCCCGTGATATTGGCCTGGGGGATTGTGTCGAGATCAAGCTTGGGCAATGCAGCCTCCATGGATGCCGTCCCTGTTTTGCCCGATGTCGTTGATCTGACCAAGCGGTTGATTGCTTGTGAGAGCGTTACGCCCGCCCGGGGGGCAGTGTTTGATACGCTGGAAGCGGCGCTGGTCCCGCTGGGCTTTGCGGTGGAGCGGTTCGTGGCGGGTGAAGCGCCCGACGGCCCCGTCGAGAACCTGTTGGCGACACGCGGACATGGCGGGCCGCACTTTGCCTTTGCCGGGCATCTCGACGTTGTCCCACCGGGCAATGGCTGGGAAAGTGATCCGTTTGCGCCACAGGTTCGTGGCGAATTGCTCTATGGCCGCGGCGCCGTCGATATGAAGGGCTCGATCGCCGCGTTTGTCGCGGCCGTGGCGCGACTGCCGCTCAATCGCGGCACGATCACCCTGATCATCACGGGCGACGAAGAGGGGCCCGCCATCTTTGGGACCTGCGCGCTGATGGACCGCATGGCGCAACGCGGCCTGAAACCTGATTTTTGCCTGATCGGCGAGCCGACATCGGTCAACCGGCTGGGCGACATGATCAAGATCGGTCGGCGGGGATCTGTGAACATATGGATCGACGTGCCAGGGCGGCAAGGCCATGTCGCCTATCCCCATCTGGCCGACAATCCCATTCCCAAACTGGTTGCCGCACTCGCTGAAATCGATGCGATTATCCTCGATCAGGGGACCGATTGGTTTCAGCCGTCCAACATAGCGATTACCGATATCACCGTCGGCAATCCTGCCACCAATGTGACGCCAGCCAAGGCGACCGCCCGGCTGAGTATCAGGTTTAACGACCTGCATCGCGGCGATGACCTGGCGGCGCGCATCACCGCAATTGTGCACAGGCACGCACCAAACGCCGTTGTAACCCCGCGTGTCTCCGGCGAAGCCTTTGTGACCGAGCCCGGCTATCTGTCGACCGTGATCAGCGATGCGATTGAGGCACGGCTTGGTGCGCGACCGGAACTTTCGACAACGGGCGGCACGTCGGATGCGCGCTTCCTCCACCGGCTCTGCCCGGTGGTTGAGTTTGGCCTGACCAATGCGACCATGCACAAACTCGATGAAGCAGTTGCAATCGACGATTTATATGTTCTTACCGATATTTACGCCGATATTGTTCGACGTGTTCTTCAGCCGACAAGCGCCTGAACCTCGTCGCTGCGCGACCAGGCGATAAAGGTCTTTTCGTCCATCGGCTCGGCAATGGCATAGCCCTGAATGACGTCACAGCCAATGATCCGCAGGACTTCGGCCTGCGCCTCGGTCTCTATCCCTTCGGCCACGGCTTCGCATCCCAATCCATGGATCAGGCCGATCACCGCGTGCACGATCGATCGCGCCTGTGAACGCGTGGCGACGTGTTCGATCAGGCTGCGATCGAGCTTGACCCGGTCGACAGGCAAATCCCGCAACCGCGCCAGATTCGAATAACCGGTGCCAAAATCGTCAATCGCGATCGTCGCCCCATCGCTGCGCAGTTGTGCAATCGCCTCAATCACTTCGTCGCTGCAATGCATCGCCAGCGTTTCGGTGATTTCCAGTTCAAGCAATCTGGCAGGCGCGTTTGCCGCAAGCATCGCTTCGCGCAAACGACGGAAGAAATCGGCGTGATCCAGCTGGCGCGGGCTGATATTGATGGCAAGGCGCTGTTCGATGCCCATCACGCCCCAGCGCGCGATGGTTTCTGCGACCGTCTTGATCACCCACTCACCGATTTCAACGATCATCCCGGTTTCTTCGGCGCGCTTGATGAACGTTCCGGGCAACTTGATCCCGCCCGTCGGATGGCGCCAGCGTAGCAACGCTTCGGCAGCAACGATCCGTCCCTGTTTGACGCTGATTTGCGGCTGGAAGACCAGTTCAAACTGATTGCGCTCAATGGCATCGCGCAATTCGCTTTCGAGCTGAACGCGGTCCGCAATCTGGGCGGCAAGCACCTCGTTGAAATGCTCTGCCCGGCCCCTGCCCATTGCCTTGGCGTGATACATGGCAACGTCTGCGGCCCGCATCAGGTCGGTCAGATTGGATCCGTGCTCAGGGCGACGGGCGATGCCGATCGACGCGCCAATCTCGACGTCATGACCGTGGAGATCAAACGGTTCGCTAAGCGCGAACAAAATGCCCCGACCGATTCGGGCCGCAATCTGGGCATCGCCGATATCGGGGAAGAACAGGGTGAATTCATCGCCCGCCAATCGGCCGATCAGGGGTGGCGGCGTTTCGCTTTCAATCGTCACGCGGTCGGCAACCGTCCGCAAGCGATTCGCGACCATGCCGAGCAGCATGTCGCCAACGGCATGCCCCATTGTGTCGTTGACCGACTTGAACCGGTCCAGATCGATAAAGAAAAGAGCGGCCTGGCCGCTCGTTGGCATGTCCGTCAGCATTCGTTCGCACGTTCTTCGGAAGTGCGTTCGGTTGGGAAGGCCGGTAACCGGATCATACATGGCAAGCCGGTGAACACTCTCCAGATTGGCTGAAATCTGGGCAAAAAGATCTTCCATGGCCGTGGCGAGCTGGGGCACATTCTGCCCGATCTCCGACGGAATATCGCCTTCCAGGTCACCCTGCGACGCTTTAGCGAGGCGCGCTATCGCGGCGTCGATGGCCGATGCCGTTGCAGAAATGGCCCGTTCGGCCGAGGCCCAGCACATCACCGCACAAACGACAGCGGGAATAAGCGCGCGTGATACGGCGTCGCCATCAACCTGACCGCTTGACGTCGCCACCAGCGCGAGGATGAAGGCGACGGCACCTGACGCCATGGCAAAAACGATGGCTCGGCTTTTAAGCGAAGCACCTTCCATCGTTTGAATGATCCCCTGTCTGGCGCGCGATAACCGCAGGGTATTCGCACCAATAGGTTAAGATTTTCGCTAAGGGCGGGGTCGTCTCAGGATCAAATACAGCGCACCCGCGCCGCCATGGCGTGGATGGGCGCCCCGTACGGCCGCGATGTCGGCGGCATGGCGCGATGCGGTCAGCCAGTCGTTGACCGCCGCTCTGATCCGACCCCGGGCATGCGGCCGCTCGCTCTCTGCGCGCGGTGGCTTTCCGGTGACGAGCAACAACACGCGGTCGCCCCGCCGAATCGCCTGCGAAAGCCCTTGATCCAGCGCTTTATAGGCGGTTTCCAGGGTATGCCCGTGAAGATCGATCGTGCAATCCGGGATGACCGCGCCGCTCGACAGCCGTCGGTCCCAACTGCCATCCAGCGTCGCCCCTGGCCCGAGTGTCGCGCCTTTCAATGCAGTACGCGCCGGGCCAGCAGCCGCAGGTTTGGAAGCGGCAATGATTGGCCGCGGCGCGCCTGAAGCGGGCGGTTGCGGCGGCACCAGGTCAGGTACACGACCCGGATCAATAGGGTTAACCGTGGCCATGACGCGCTGCCACAGCGTCGCCTCCTCAGGGGATAATCGACGCGCCGCCACTGTCCACCTCCGACGTCAATCGCGCGACTGTGCCAATGGGCAGCAGCAGATAGGCGGTCCCGCGTGCCGCCATGCCGCCAGCAATGCGGCTCGCTTCCTCGCCTGCGCCCCAAAAGGTATCAACCCGATTGGACCCGCGAATGGCCCCGCCGGTATCCTGCGCAATCCAAAGCCGCGTCGCGTCGGGGCGGTCCATCGACAGGAAAAACGGCGCCCCAAGCGGGATGAATTTGGGATCGACCGCAGCGCTGACGCCGCCGACAACGGGCAACCCCAATGCCCCAAGCGCGTCACCCGATTGTTCGCGAAAGAAAACGAAGCTTTTGTTCTCGCGCATCAGATCGCGCGCCTCGACAGGGTGGCTGTGCAGCCAGGCAACAATCCCCTGCATCGACGTCTGCCCCGATGCCAACAGACCACGGTTGCGCATTAACGCGCCGATGCCGGTATAGTCACGACCATTCTGGCTGTCATAGCCGATCCGGACGATCGAGCCATCGGGTTGCCGCAGCAGTCCAGATCCCTGGATTTGGAGAAAAAACACGTCCACCGGATCGGCCGCCCACGCGATCACCGGTGCAACCCGGTCAATCGCGCCGGCTTCGATCGCCGTGCGATCGGGATAGGGAACGAAGGTGTCGCGCTCCACACGCCCGCGGATGCGCTTACCCTTCAATGCTTCGGAGAACAGCCCCAAATCGGCCTCGACCAGATCGCTCGGGCGGCCATAAATGGGCACGTCATAGCCGGGCAGGCGTTGGCGCGATCCGCGTATCTCCGGCAGGAAATATCCGGTCGCAAACGCGCGACCGTCGCCGATCTGAACGGTTTCGAAATACTGGCCGAAAAAACTGCGGGCATCGCGTTCGGCCGTTGTACCCGCAGCCGCGCAAGCACTGCTCCAATCGGCGCCGCGGGTAAGCCCCGACGCGTCATCGCGCCGCATGAGCAACGGGCAACTGCTGCGGAAAGCAACCAGCGCCCGACCCGCCTGCGCGTCGGTAATCGGGAGGTACGCCAGCGACGGCCCGGGGGTGGCGCCCATTGTTACGGCACTCGCCGCCGCCGCTACCGCCGGCTTTGGCGCCGTACCGGGAACCATCGGGGGCGCTGGTCTTGCCGGCGGAGGCAAGGCTGCTTGCCGATTGGGCGGTGGTGCGTCGCTTGCCGGTGGCACAATCCGGCCGCTGCATCCCGCCAAAAGTGCCAATAAAACGGCAAGCGGGACCGAGGAACGGATCAACCGATCACGACCAGCCATCATTTGACCGTCAGCCTTCGTCGGTTTCGACGAGCTTCCAATTGGGGTCGTTGCTGCGCAGCGTGCGGGCAAAGGTCCAGATGTCATGTGCCTGCACGGCGTCGGTCAGCGATCCACCCACCACAACGCCCTCACCGTCGCGGGTAACAGCGGCAATGTCAGCGTCGAACCGAACCGTGATCCGCGCAAGGCGCCCTTCGAGCGCGGCATCGGTCACCATTGCCCGTTCAATCGAAACCAGCCGGTTTTCAACGATATGCCCAGCTTCCTTGCGAGCGGCAATGGCGTCACCAAAAGCCTTGCTTACTTCTTCATTGGCCAGCCAGCCCAGCTGTTCCTCGTCGGCCGCCCAAAACGCTTCCAAAATCATGCGATAGGCGTTCTTTGATCCCTGCAGGAACTGGCCCAGATCAAAGCCCGGTTCCATCGCGGCGATCGCGCGAAGTCCGGCCTCGGCGCCGCCATCGATCATCCGCACGCTTGGCTCCCGCGCTTCAGGAACCGATTCAATCGACCGCGGGATGGATATGATCGGTGGCCGGTCTTCGGCCGGACGGGGCATAGGTTGTTCATGGCCGGTTCGCTTGCCCAGCACCCGATAGAGCTGGAGCCCAAGAAAGCCCGCAATCATGCCCAAGAGAACAACGTAAAGCACCTTACCTCCAACCTAACGCCAATAACCGGTAACATAAGCTTAGTGTTCCGCCTATTCAAATGATCGAAAGGCGGTATGCCGCGGCGGCGTTGAACTGCCGACACGCCCCTGCTACGCGCGTGCCGCAATGGCAGATCATCTGCACAGATAATAACGACGAAATGAGGACTTTTCTCGATGGACGAACATGACAACGCTGGCGTCGGTGCCGAACCGCTTGCCAATGGCGCGGATACGGCCCCAATCGTCGGGTTGATTTCGCAATATGTGAAGGATCTTTCTTTCGAAAATCCAAACACCCCAGCGATCTATCAGAATCAGGAAGCGCCGCAGGTTGATGTGCAATTCAACATCGCCACCGGCCAGGTTGGCGACGATGTCTATGAAGTCGTGCTGAAGATCGACGTCAAGTCGCTGCAGGGCGACATGGTGGCATTTGTGGTCGATTTGTCCTTTGCCGGCCTGTTCGGCCTGCGCAACGTCCCTGCCGAGCATATCCAACCCTTCCTGCTTGGCGAAGCGCCGCGATTGCTGTTCCCCTTTGCGCGCCGGGTGCTGGCCGATGCCGTCCGCGACGGCGGCTTTGCCCCACTGTTGCTCGAACCGATCGATTTTGGTGGCCTCTACATGCAGCAAGTCCAGGGGCAACTCGACGCCGGACAGACCAGCGGGGAATTCGGCAACGCTTGATCCAACCGGGCCGGGTGGCATTCAATGAACCTGACCAAAGCCCTGGGATCGGTTGGCGGGCTGACGCTTGCCAGCCGGGTCCTGGGGTTGGTTCGCGATGCCCTTTTTGCCCGCTATATCGGCGCCAGCTTTGCGTCTGACGCATTTCTGATCGCGTTCCGGCTGCCCAACATGTTCCGCGCGCTGTTTGCCGAGGGCGCGTTTTCCGCCGCGTTCATCCCGATGTTCAACCGCAAATCGGCGGAAGAAGGCGGCAGCCTGCACGCCGCCATCGGTTTCGCGCAGGATGCATTGTCGGTCCTCTTGCTAGTCCTGCTCGTCATGACGATCGTCATGGAACTGGCCGCTTGGCCAGTGACATATCTGTTGTCGGGCGGGTTTAATGGCGCAAGCCCCGAACAATTCGACTTCGCGGTCCAGCTCGCGCGTTTCACCTTTCCCTATTTGCTGTTCATTTCACTGGTCTCGCTGCTGGGCGGAATCCTGAATTCGATCCACAAATTCTGGGTCAATGCCGCTGCCCCTATCCTGCTCAACCTGACGCTGATCGCCGCGCTGGTCTTTTTCCACACCGCAGACCCCCTGCTGACGGCGCGTAATCAGGCAATTGCCGTCACGGTTGCGGGCGCCTTGCAACTCGCGTGGCTGGCATGGGCGTGCCATCAAAATGGCGTCGGCCTGAAACTGCGCTGGCCGCGCCTGACTCCTGACGTCAAAAAGCTGCTTGGCCTGATCTGGCCGGCCGCCGCCGGCGCTGGCGCAGTTCAGATCAACCTGGTCATTTCAACCGCGCTTGCCGCAAGCCTGCTGCCCGAAGGATCGGTTTCGTACATTTATTATGCCGACCGGCTTAACCAGTTACCGCTGGGGCTGATCGGTATCGGGCTGGGTACGGTGCTCCTTCCCACCATCTCGAAGCTGTTGAGTGCCGGCCAGGATGCAGCAGCAATGGACACGCAGAATCGCGGGCTTGAACTGGCCTTGTTCTTTACGCTGCCGGCAACCGTCGCGCTTGTCGTGTGCGGCGTCCCGATCATCGCGGCCCTGTTCCAGCACGGCAAATTCACGAGCGGCGACAGCATAGCGACCGCGCAGGCACTGGCCGCCTTTTCGATCGGCCTGCCCAGCTATGTCCTGGTCAAGGTGCTCACGCCGGGCTTTTATGCACGATCTGACACGCGCACGCCCGTGCGCTTTGCGACGGTGTCGATCGCGGTCAATCTGATCCTCAATCTGGCCTTTATCGTGCCGCTAAAGCATATGGGCCCGCCCCTTGCGACGGCGCTGTCGAGCACGATCAACGTCTGGTTTCTGTACACCACGCTGCGCAAGCGCGGCCATTTGATCCCCGATACCCGGCTGCGTCGACGCGCCGTCAGGCTGGCGGGCGCGGCGATCCTGATGGGTGCCGCAATGTATTTGCTGAACGATCAGTTCACCCCTTACACAACAGGCCCCAGCATCACGCGCTGGCTGGCGATGGCGGTGCTGGTTGCAACCGGCGGACTCGTCTATGCGACCGCCTGTTTCGCGTTGCGCGCGTATTTGCCGGCTGACCTGAAGATGATGCTGTCCCGCAAGTCCCGCGACACCAAAGCATGACCATCGTTTGAGCATGGCATTAGTTTGAAAGGCCTCCAATAGAATGCGCGTCGTTTCCGGCATACAGCCAACCGGCAATCTTCATCTGGGCAATTATCTGGGCGCGATCAAACAATGGGTCGCGATGCAGGACTCCGTGACGTCAAAGGGCGGCGACTGCCTGTTCTTTCTGGCGGATCTGCACGCGCTGACCCAGCCCGTGGTGCCCGAGCAGCTTGCCGCCAACACGATTGAGATGGCCGCAGCATTGATCGCGTCTGGAATTGATCCGGCCAAATCCATTCTCTTCAATCAGGCACGCGTGCCCGCCCACAGCGAATTGGCGTGGATACTGAACGGCACCGCCCGGATGGGCTGGCTCAACCGCATGACGCAGTGGAAGGACAAAGCAGGCAAGGATGGGTCAAGCCAGAGCGTTGGCTATTTCGGCTATCCGGTTCTCCAGGCTGCCGATGTGCTGCTGTACAAGGCCAGCCATGTGCCGGTCGGCGACGACCAGAAGCAACATCTGGAACTGGCGCGCGACATCGCGACGAAATTCAACACCGATTTCGGCGTGGAGCTGTTCCCACTCCCGGAGCCATTAATTTCAACGTTGGCGCCGCGCATCATGAGCTTACGCGATGGATCGGTGAAAATGTCTAAATCGGACCCGTCGGATATGAGTCGCATCAACCTGACCGACGATGATGATTTGATCGTCCAGAAAGTGAAGAAGGCAAAAACTGATCCGGCCCCCCTGCCCGACAATGCTGCCGAGCTGGCCGACCGGCCAGAGGCGCGCAATCTGGTGACGGTGTTTGCCGCCTTGTCAGACCAGAAAATCGATGCGGTTCTTGCCCAGTTTGCTGGTCAGGGTTTTGGGGCGTTCAAGCCGGCACTTGCCGATTTGACCGTCGCGACACTGGCACCGATCCGGATGCGGCTGGCGCAATTGCTGGACGACCGCGCCGCGGTAGGGGCAGCGCTGGTGGCGGGGGCGGCACGCGCAACAGCGCTGTCAGCACCTACTTTGCTGGCCGCCCAGCGGGCGATCGGCTTGCAGGTTTGACCAACAAGGGCCATCTTGACGTTCAACTGAGGTTCAGCCCTATATTGATATCAACATATCGTTGATATCAACAGTGTCTGTTCGATTGGAAGGCGATCGTTATGCGTAAATCCGTTCCGCTTATCGCTGTGATGCTGGCATTGGCCGGCTGCGCGCAGCCCTTTAGTGCAAGGGTCTCGCGATTTCAGGCGCTACCGGCGCCGTCGGGTCAGACCTTTATCGTTGAGGCGACCGATCCCGGTCTTCGTGGGGGCCTGGAATTTGGACAATATGCGCAGCTCGTTTCCGCGCGCCTGGTCGAAAAGGGCTATCAGCCGGCGCCGCAGGGTGTGCAGCCGGATCTGGTCGTGAAGATGAATTACTCGGTCGATCACGGCCGTGAAAAGGTTCAATCGACGGGTGGTTTCGGCGGATACGGCGCCTTTGGCTATGGTGGTTTCGGTGGCGGCTATGGCGGATTTGGGCGCGGTTACTACGGTGGATATGGGTACAGCCCGTTCATCTATGGCTTCCATGATCCCTTCTTTTACGGCGGCGGTTATGGCGGCGTGCAGAGCTACACGGTCTACACCAGCGAGCTTGATCTCCGGATCGAACGCACCACGAACGGCGAACGCGTTTTCGAAGGTACAGCCAAGGCGATGTCGGCCGATGACAGCCTCCCGCATTTGGTGCCCAATCTGGTGACGGCGATGTTCACTGGTTTCCCCGGTAATTCGGGAGAAACAGTCAAAATCACAATTGCGCCGCCGCCAAAATCGCGGAACTGATCGGGGAGCGGGCATTGGCCTGCCCCCAAAATCGCAACGCAAGGGGCGCCCCATCTGCTTGATGACGGCGCCCCTTTTTTTTCATTGCCACACCGATGCGACTGAATGCTCGGTTTGCCCCGTCCAGATTGGCGCCCTCTGCGAGATTGGCGCCCATTGGGGCATGGCCCAGACTGAGGACATGACCAGGGGTCAAGACTCAGGCCAAGACCGGGGCCAACACGGGGCCCGGAAACATCCTCGGATCAGATCTTAAGATCGCGCTGCAACGTCCGGACAGCAGTGTCAATTTCGCTGTCGGTGCTGCGCAATTCCTCGATGCGTCGAACCGCATGGATGACGGTGGAATGATCGCGCCCTCCGAATTTCCGGCCGATTTCGGGCAGCGACCGGGTCGTCAGTCGCTTGGCGAGATACATCGCAATCTGCCTTGGCCGCGCAACCGCGCGGGCGCGACGGGCCGAGATCAGGTCGATCGGCTTGATGTCGAAATAGACCGATACGGCGCGCTGGATTTCGTCAATCGTCACGCGCTTTTGTGCGCCGCGCAGCGCGTCGCCCAGCGTCTCGGTCGCAAAGTCGAGATCGATGGCAACGCCGGTCAGTTCAGCATAGGCAACCAGCCGGTTGAGCGCGCCTTCCACTTCCCGCAGGCTTGCGCTGATCCGCGCCGCCAACAGCTCGAGCACCGTCTCTGGAACAACGATGTCGGACATTTCAGCGAGCTTGCGGTCCAGCACGGCCCGGCGCAGCGCCAGATCGGCTGGCTTGATGTCGGCGACCAGGCCGGCGGCCAGTCTCGCCAGAATGCGCGGTTCGACCCCGTCCAGCGTCTGCGGCGGTCGATCCGCGCTGACGACCAGCCTTTTCCCGGCTGCAATGACTTCGTTGATCGTGTGGAAAAACTCTTCCTGCGTCGCGTCCTTGCCGGCGATGAACTGCAGGTCATCGATCATCAGCAGATCAACCGAGCGAAGCCGCGCTTTGAAGCCATGGGTGTCTCGCGCGCGCAGTGCCTGGACGAATTCGAACATGAACCGTTCGGCCGGCATGTAAATTGCCGTCGCATCGGGGCACGCCTCCAGAAAAGCAGCGCCGATTGCGTGCATCAGATGGGTTTTACCCATGCCGGTGTTGCTGTGGAGAAACAGCGGGCTGAAGCGTGGCACCCCTGGCTCGGCCAGCGCGCGTGCCGCATTGAACGCCACCTTGTTTGACGCATCGACCACGAAGCGACTGAAGCAAAATCGCGGGTCAAAGGCCGGGCGCGCGCTCGCGGTATCGGGTCGGGCGACGGCGGTCGACGACGCCGCTGCCGCTGGCGCCTGCGGGCTGGCAATTGCCTGTGTCGAATCGGCCCGCAATGCCTCCAGAGCCGGAACGGCGGCAGCGGTTTCGATGGAAACACTGCGCACCTCGGGCAGCAGCGCGCGGAATTCGTGCAGCAGCCGATCCGCATAATGGTTGCGAACCCAGTTTGTCATGAACGCCGACGGCAGGGTCAGGCGGATCGACTCAGTGCCGTCATCCTCCGCCAGCGTCAGCGGCTTCAGCCATTGATCGAACAATCGCACGCCGGCCGATTCGCGCAAATGCGCCCGGACACGCGCCCACGCCCGCTGGCGCTCGCCCGTCCGATCATCTGCCTCTCCCCCCGTCCGCACGCTTTTTCTCTCCACGCGACCGCCCAATGGAGCGTATCAGCCCTGATTTTATACTGACAAAATCCCCCCACAGCCGGAACGACGCCCGCCTGACGATGAATCATTCGATGAACCCGGCACGACGGTGATCGGCGCGGCGAAGAACCATTAAGAGCCTATCGGCGAGTCGATCAAGACCTCGAAATGTCAATAATCTGAAATATTCCCCATTGACTCGAAATTCGCCAAGGAAATCCGTAAAAAATCTTTTATATCGTTATTTTTACACGGTAATATTATTGTCACTAAAGTGAAATGAATGCGAATCGCAGGGAATCCTAGCTTTTGAGGACTTCGGTATGTCGGCACCTTCAATTGGTGCGCTGCCGCATCGGCCGGGGCACGCGTCCCGACGCGTCACGACAAAAAGCCCGCCGGGAATATCCCGACGGGCGATCCTGAAACCAGTAGAATCGACTCAGGCTAGCGCAGCAAGCCGCTTCGTCAGGCGCGAGAATTTGCGCGAAGCCGTGTTCTTGTGGAGCACGCCCTTGGCAACGCCACGTGCCAGTTCGGGCTGGACCTGCGCCATGGCTGCCGTCGCCGCCGCCTTGTCACCCGCTTCGAGCGCCGATTCGGCCTTCTTCACGAAGGTCCGGATACGGCCGACGCGGTTACCGTTGATTTCCGCACGACGGTCGTTCCGCCGAATACGCTTTTTCGCCTGTGGCGTGTTCGCCATGCCGTCCTCTAAACCTTAAAATTGAAGAAAGAACGTGGAAGACCAGATCGCCCGCGTCCTTGGAAGCGCAGGCCCATACGCATCTTGGGGCCACGGGTCAACATCTTCAACGCTGGCAGGTGCCGCACCAGAAAGTCGACCGTCCCCCTTCTGGCCGCCGGGCAACAACCCCACCGCAGGTGCAGGCCTCGCCCTCCCGGCCATAGACGCGCCACTGCTTCGAGAAATAGCCGAGTTCGCCGTCGGGCCGCACATAATCGCGCAGGCTTGACCCTCCCGCCTCAATGGCGGCAGTCAGCACCTCGCGCACCGCATCGACAAGGCGGTCGAGCCGCGCGACCGAGAGCCGGCCCGCGGCCCGCGACGGGGTAATACCCGCCATGTGCAGGGCTTCACACACATAGATATTGCCCAGCCCCGCAACGAGTCGCTGGTCGAGCAGCATCGCCTTGATCGGCGCGGCTCGCCCGGCGAGGGCCGATTTGAGATAGCGGGCGCTGAAATCCGGGCCCAGCGGCTCGGGCCCCATCACGACAAAAGCGGGATAATCGTTGATCGCCCGAGTTTCGACCAGATCGACAAAACCAAATCGGCGCGGATCGTTGAGCGCCAGCCGCCGCCCCTGCGCGGTTTCGAGAATCAGATGATCGTGCGTCAAGATCGTGTTCGGATCGACCCGCCACCGCCCCGACATCCCGAGGTGAAAGACCATGGTGTCGCCGCGATCGGTTTCGATCAGCCCGTATTTGGCGCGCCGCCCAAGCCCGCTGACGGTCGCCCCGGTCAATCGCTGGCCCAGATCCTGCGGGAACGGCTTACGCAAATCGGGCCGGCGCAGGTCGACGGTGGCGATCCTGCTCCCAAGGAGCACCGGCGACAGCCCACGGACGGTAGTTTCTACTTCGGGAAGTTCAGGCATGATCATTTGCAGCTAGGTTGGGTTTGCCCCCGCCACAAGGCCAAGCTAGAGCGCCCCGATGAGCAAGACCGTTTCCTTCGGCTACGAAGATGTCGCCCCTGAAGAAAAGACCCAGCGTGTGCGCGGCGTTTTCGCCAGCGTTGCGGGGTCTTATGACCTGATGAACGATGCCATGTCGCTGGGCGCGCACCGGCTGTGGAAGGACACGTTCGTTCGCCGGGTAAAACCTCGTGAGGGGGAAGCGATCCTCGATATGGCGGGCGGCACCGGCGACATCGCGTTTCGCATGGTTCCTTCCGGCGCATCGATCACCGTCGCCGATATCAACCCGGCGATGCTCGATGTGGGGATGGAACGCGCGGCGAAGCGCGGCATTGACGGGCTGGTCTGGACCGAGGCCAATGCCGAAACACTGCAGTTTCCGGACAAATTCTTTGATGGGTATACGATTGCCTTCGGGATCCGGAACGTCACTGATATTCCCGCTGCCCTGCGCGAGGCGCACCGGGTGCTTCGGCGCGGCGGGCGTTTCTTCTGCCTGGAATTCTCGACCACCCTGTGGCCGGGCTTTGCGCAGATTTACGACAGCTATTCGCACAAGCTGGTGCCCAAACTAGGCCAATTGCTGGCCAAGGACGAGGACAGCTATCGCTATCTGATCGAATCAATCCGGCGCTTTCCGGACATGCCGACATTCGAGGCGATGATTGGCGATGCGGGCTTTGTGAATACCCGGGTAGAGCCAATGCTGGGCGGCCTCGTCGCGATCCACAGCGGCTGGAAGATCTGATGCAGCGATTATGGGGGGGCCGGGCATGACCGCCCCCGTCGTCCATCTTTGGCGCGTATTGAAATGGGGCCGGACGCTGGCGCGTCACGGCGCGCTTCGCGGTATCGAACGTGACCCGAACACGCCGGCGACCGTCCGGCGTCTCGCGCGGCTCTTACGCTTTGGCGCACGCGTCCCGCAGGTGCCGGCCTATGCGGATGCATTGCAGGCGATTGGCCCCCCGGCGATCAAATTTGGCCAGTCGCTTGCGACGCGGCCCGACATTATCGGCGATGCGGCGGCGCAGGATCTGTTGCGGCTCCAGGATGCGCTACCCCCCGTCTCGTTCGACATCATTCGGCCCGCCATCGAACGCGATCTGGGCAGGCCGATCAGCGATTTGTTTGCCTCAATCGATCCGGTGCCGGTTGGTGCAGCATCGATTGCTCAGGTCCACAAGGGCGTGACGACCGACGGCCGCCAGGTCGCGGTCAAAGTGCTGCGTCCCGGGGTTGAGGAAGAATTTGCCCGCGCCATTGATACCTATGAATGGGCCGCCGCGCAGCTCGAGACGATGGGCGGCGAATTTGCAAGGCTCCAGCCGCGATTGGTGATCGAGACGTTCAAGCGCTGGACCGCGCGGGAACTGGACCTGCGCCGCGAGGCCGCCTCAGCCTCTGAACTTGCCGAAGCGATGACGGCGGAGCCCGACTTCGTTGTGCCAACCATAGATTGGCAACGCACGACCGGCAAAGTTCTGACGCTCGAATGGATTGACGGGATCAAATTGTCGAACCGCGACGGGCTGATTGCGGCGGGCTATGATACCACCAAATTGGCGCACACGCTGGTCCATGCCTTCCTGCGTCAGGCCATTGCCGAAGGTTTCTTTCACGCCGACCTGCACCAGGGCAATTTGTTCGCGTTGCCCGGCAGCCGGATCGCCGCCATCGATTTTGGCATTATGGGCCGGATTGACCGCCGTGCCCGCGTCTGGCTCGCCGAAATTCTCTATGGGTTGATCACCGGCAATTATAAGCGCGTGGCCGAAATCCATTTCGAGGCGGGATACGTCCCCGCACACCATAATGTCGCCGAGTTCGCGACCGCCCTGCGCGCCGTCGGGGAACCGATGCGCGGCATGCCCGTCAAGGACATGTCAGTGGGCAACATGCTCGACGGCCTGTTCAATATCACGCGCGATTTCGACATGAAGACGCAGCCGCATCTGCTGCTGCTGCAGAAAACAATGGTGATGGTTGAGGGCGTGGCGACCTTGCTCGATCCTGATATCAATATGTGGGAAACCGCTGCGCCCTTTGTCCGCGAATGGATCAGGACCGAACTGGGCCCTGAAGCCTATGTGGCTGACAACCTCATCAAAGATATGCGGACGCTGGCCAGGCTGCCGCAACTGATCCGAAATATCGAATATCATTTCCCGACGCCGGGGGGAGCGCCCCCTGCCCCACCGCTCAGGGAAATCCCGGTCGTCCGGGTGGGCTCGGGGTGGCGCTATCTTGCCGTTGCCGTGTTGGCGGCGATTGCCGGGGCGACCGCCGCCTGGGCCATGCTGGGCTGATGGCGCGGACGCCAGATCCGATTTGGCTTGCCAATCCCAGCCGGCTGGCCCGGATCACGCGTACCCAGGCCCGACTGTGGCTTATTGCCTTGATCGTGCTGTTGCTCGCGTCGGCAAGCGCGGTCGTCACGCCCGGGCCGCCGGTGGTAAGCCATGATCCGGCCTCGGCGGCCAGCGACCGCGCCGATGTGCTGCTTTACCAACAGATCGTCGCAGGCGTCCGGGGGGGCGGTAATTACTATGCGGTCGCATCGTCAGCGCAGCGACAAAATGGATATCCCGTCCGTCCCTTTGTTACCATGCGCTTGCCAACCCTTGCGCTGTTGCAGGCCGCTTTGCCCAATAAAGTCACGATTGTGCTGATCTATTGCCTTGCAGCAGCGGCGATGGCTGCCTGGTTCGTGCGGTTGCGCACGGCACTGCCCCGCCCGGCCCCGCGCATGATCGCGCTTGCCCTGCTGGGTTGCGGGCTGTTGATTTGCCTGCGCACCGATCTGGTGGCGTTCCATGAAATCTGGGCTGGCCTGCTGGTCACCTTGTCGCTCGCGCTTTGGCGCAAAGATGCCTGGACGTTGGCAATCGGCGTGGCGGCGTGCGCCATGCTGATCCGCGAAACGGCCGCGCTTTATGCGATTATCATGGCGATCGCTGCCCTTATGTCTGGCAACAGACGCGAATTGCTGGGCTGGTGCGCAGCGCTGGGGTTGCTGTCGGTCGCGGTCGCGGCGCATTATTATGGATGGTCGCTGGTGGTGCGCCCCGACGATCCGGCCGGGCCGGGCTGGTCCGGAATGCTGGGATTTGGCTTCTTCACCAAAACCGTCACCTTGCTGACCGCGCTGGCGCCCTTGCCCGAACTGCTGGGCGTCACGCTGGTCGCGCTGGCCATTTTCGGTTGGGCAAGTTGGCGCGATCCAACCGCAATCAGGGCGCTTGCCGTCATTGCTGCCTACGCGCTGCTGATCAGCCTGTTCTGTCGAACCGATACCTATTATTGGGGATTGATGGTGGCGCCCTTTACGCTGATCGGACTTGCCTTTTCGATCGATGGGCTCCGCGACCTGATCGTGGGTCTTGGCGACCATCGCCGCGTCATCGTGACAAAGACGGCGTTGGGGGACGGGCAATGACGGGAGATGGGCAGTGAAACGCATCCTGTTGATCGTCGGCGGTGGCATCGCGGCCTATAAGGCGTGCGAGCTGATCCGGCTGGTCCGCAAATCCGGTATCAGCGTCCGATGCGTCCTGACGGCGGGCGGGGCGCACTTCATTACGCCGATGACGTTGGCGGCGCTGTCCGAACAGCCGGTGTACACCAGCTTGTGGGATCTGAAGGATGAAACCGAGATGGGCCACATCCAGCTCAGTCGCGACGCCGATCTGGTCGTCATTTGCCCCGCCACCGCCGATTTGCTGGCCAAAATGGCGGCGGGGATTGCCGATGATCTGGCGACGACCTTGTTGCTCGCCACTGACAAGCCGGTGCTCGCGGCGCCCGCGATGAATGTCCGGATGTGGCAGCACCCGGCAACGAAGCGCAATGTCGCGCAATTGCGCAGCGACGGCATTGCCATTCTGGAACCCGATGAAGGTCCGATGGCGTGTGGTGAATTCGGCCCCGGGCGTCTTCCCGAACCAGACGCCATCCTTGCGGCCATCAAAGCGGCGCTAGGCTGATCGGGTGCGACTGACCGGCATTCACGTCATTGTCACTGCCGGACCGACGCATGAGCCGATCGATCCGGTGCGATACATTGCCAACCGTTCTTCCGGCCGCCAGGGATTTGCGATTGCCGGCGCGCTGGCAACGCTCGGCGCGCGGGTCACGCTGGTGGCTGGGCCGGTTGCGCTGGAAACGCCAGCGGGCGTCGACCGGATTGACATCGAGACCGCGCAACAAATGGCTGCCGCGGTTGACGCCGCCATGCCGGCCGATGCGGCCGTGATGGTTGCCGCCGTTGCCGACTGGCGTGTCGCCGGTGCCGCGCAGAAAATCAAAAAGGCGGGGAACGGCGCGCCGCCGACACTCACGCTGATCGAAAACCCCGATATTCTGGCCGGGATTGCGCGGCGGCCCGATCGCCCGCGCCTGGTGGTTGGCTTTGCCGCAGAGACCGAACAGCTGATCGAACACGCCACCGCAAAGCGCGTTCGCAAGGGCGCCGACTGGATTGTCGCCAACGATGTTTCCGGCGATGTGATGGGCGGACAGGCCAATACGATCCACATTATTACCGCCGACGGTGTGGAAAGCTGGGCGCGGCTGCCCAAGGCCGCCGTTGCCGCGCGGCTGGCCGATCGCATTGCAGACGCCCTGCGTCGCTAGCGGCGTCATCCCGCCTGCGAGCGCAACCAGGACAGCGCTTGCCCCGTGGTGGACCGCTCGCTAGGCGATCCGAATACGCTGCAGGACACCGGCATGATCAATCTGACACCGACGCTTGAGCTGAAAATTCTTGACCCACGGCTGCACGAATGGGGATTGCCGCGCTACCAGACACCCCAATCGGCCGGCATCGATTTGCACGCGTGCATCGACGGTCCGGTAACGCTGGAGCCGCAAGCGCCGGCCATCCTGATTCCATCGGGCATTGCCGTGTTGATGAACGACCCCAATATGGTTGCTTTCCTGCTCGCGCGCTCGGGACTGGGCCATAAAAAGGGCCTCGTGCTGGGGCAGGCGGTGGGAACGATCGACGCCGATTATGCCAACCAGATTTTCATCAGTGCCTGGCTGCGCACCCCGCCGGGCAGCGAACCGCTGACGATCCAGCCCGGTGAGCGCATCGCCCAGCTCGTTTTTCTGCCGATTCTGCGCCCGGGCTTTGAACTGGTCGACGAATTCAGTACCGAAACCGCGCGCGGCCTTGGCGGATTTGGTTCAACGGGGGTGTAGCCCGGCCGGCCGACAGGATAGACGGACCGCCATAATCGGATGATAAGGCGGCAACAAAGAACACACTTGACCATGATCCTTGCTGCTACCCTGCTCGCGCTGCTCGGCGCCCAGACCGATTTGCCGCCATTGCCCGACTGGTCGGTGCTGGGGCCACTGCGCTATCTCGACGAACCGCACATGACCGAGCCGATGACCGCGTTTGTCGTCGAGGAATATGCCGCTGGCCGCTGCGTGCGTCCTGCGGCTGTTGATGGGCGTTACGCGCTGACGCTCGACGTCGCGGTGCTGATCGACAAGAATGGGGCAGTCCGCGCTACCGTGCCGCATGCCATTAACTGCCCCACGATCGAGCAATATGGCGCGGGCCTCGTCAGCGCCTTTGCCCGCGACAATCTGGTGCCCAGGGCGACGACAACCGATCAGTGGTTCCGCACCAGCATCATCTTTACCTGGGCGCAATGACGTTATCCGACACACAGCTTGACCGTTATGCCCGCCATATCGTCCTGAAGGAAATTGGCGGCGCCGGGCAGATCGCGATCCGGCGGGCGAACGTCACGATAATCGGGGCGGGCGGCATCGGATCGCCGGCGATTCACTATCTAGCTGCGGCGGGTGTCGGCCGGCTGACCCTTATCGACGATGATCTGGTCGATCGGTCAAACCTGCAGCGGCAAACAGTGTTTGTAACCGCCGATATCGGCACGGCCAAGGCCCGTGCCGCAGCGGCGGCGGTCGAACGACTAAACCCCGACGTGGCGGTCACCCAGCATCAGCAGCGCATTACCACGGATAATGCGGCCGCGCTGATCGCGGGGGCCGATGTTCTGATCGACGGATCGGACAATTTCGCGACCCGGCTGGCCGTCGCGGATGCCGCCCATGCCGCGCGCATACCGTTGGTATCGGCGGCGGTCGGTCAGTTTGACGGCCAGCTGGCCGTGTTTCGTGGCTGGGAGCCAACCCTCCCCTGCTATCGCTGCCTCGTTGGCAATGATCCGGCGCGCGACGAGGCAAGCTGCGCCGATCAGGGCGTGCTGGGCGCGATGACCGGCATCATGGGCAGTCTGGCGGCGCTTGAAGCACTGCGGGCGATTGTGCCCTTCGGTACCGATCCCGCAGGCCAGTTGCTGATGGTTGACGCGCTCGATTTCCGGTTTCGCACCCTGTCCCTGCCCAAGGACCCCGGCTGTCCGGGGTGCGGCACGCAATGACGGGGCTGACGATTCTTTTGGTCGCCACCGATGATGACCGGCTGCGCGCGGCGCTCACGCTGGCGATTAGCAACGCGGCGCTTGGCGGCAGGACGCGGCTCTACGCGCATGAAGGAGCGGTGTCGGCGCTGATTCCCGCGACCGCGCCGGCGCCTGCCTTGCCGGCAGGTCAACCCGGTCGGGCGGACCTGCTGGTCATGGCCCAGGATACCGGCGTCGAGCTGATTGCCTGCCAGACCGGGCTCGCTCAGGCCGGGATTGGCATTGACCAGCTGGTGCCGGGCGTCGTTGCGGGAGGCTTGATGGGCGTCCTCGCCGATCTTGGCACCGATCGCCTGATTACCTTTTAGGACAGTCCGGCAGCCCGTTCATCAAGCCTGCCGGAGCTGGTCACCACCGGCGACCCGGCCCGTCTCTGCGCGGTAGCACTCGATCATCGCCGCAAGGCCGTCGCGAAAATCGATCGTCGCGCGCCAGCCTAGTTCACGTTCCATGCGCGAAGGATCAAGCGCCTGGCGGTGATCATGGCCCGGCCGGTCGGCAACGAACCTGATCAGCGAACGGCGCTTGCGGCCATCGGGCCAGGGATCAACCCGGTCGACCATGTCGCAGATC
>JAIELC010000101.1 GCA_019753375.1 Sphingomonas sp. | reverse complement strand
AAACCGCAAGATGCTGGTCTTTCCGCTGGGCGAAGTGGCCGAGCTGGCGCGCGGGCAGGGCGTGCAATTGCAGCGCTACCGCGACGGTGGGTTGGCCGATGCGATCGCCTTTGTCTTTGCGCAGGGGCTCAGCTGGGCCATGGGGGGCGATTCCGGCCGGGTCAGGACCGAGACCGATTTGGCACCCTGGCGGGCAGCGCGCGGTGCTGCTGGCCGAATGCCTCCAACCGGATTTCCCCGCGATAACAAGTTTTAACGCCGCTTGGGGGCCGACAATCGGTCTGGACGAATTCAGACCGATTTAACATTCGGCTGCTACATCCGCCCGAATGCTGTCTTTTCTTCGCCAAGTGGGAGCGGGGGCTCCGCGCGACACGCCGCTACCGCCAATGCGGTCGGCGCGGGATTCGCGCACGCCGGTTGGCATTGCGGCAATTGGGCTTTTGCCGATCCCGGCTGCGCTGATGATCGATTCCGGCGATGCGATTGAATTCATCGCCGCAAACCGCGCCTTTGAAGCAACCGGTCTGGGCCCCGCGGCGAAGCGCTCCGCGATTGTCTATCAATTGAGCGATACGATCCGGTCCTTTCTTGCCAGCGACCGATTGAGTCAGGACTTCCAATGGCAATGGGGCGATGCCGTTGAACGGCGCCACTATCTGGTTTCGCTGGCGCGGCTGAAAATTCGGTCGGGCGGGCGGTTTTTGTTGACGCTGGTGGACCAGACGGTCGAGCGCCGCACAGAACGTAATCTGCGTCGCGAAATGATGACCGACAGCTTGTCGGGGCTTCCCAACCGAACGGGCTTCAGCGACCTGCTTGAAACAATGCTGGATGCCAACGCCAGCAACCCCGCTCAATTCGCCGTGCTGATCGTCGATCTGGATCGCTTCAGCCGTATCAATGCCTGTTTGGGTTCGCTCGCCGGGGACGAACTGCTGATCACCGTCGCACGTCGCTTGAAAGGCGCGTTGCGCGTCCGCGACACCCTTGCCCGCACCGGGGGCGACGAATTCGGCATTTTGATGACGCTCGACGACGGTCCCGAAGATGCCGAAAAAGTCGCGAGGCGCATCCAGGATGCGCTGGCGGCGCCGTTCCGATTGTCTGATTTTGAAATCCGTGTCGCATGTTCGATCGGGGTCGCCTTTGGGTCCGACGATATCGAGACACCAGAGGATTTGGTCCGCCATGCGCAGTTCGCCGTGAAGCGTGCCAAGACCAGCGGTATCGTCGAATGCTATCAAAGCCGCGCCCATGATCAGGCGCGCCGCCAATTCAGCGTCGAAACAGAACTGCGCCGCGCGATTGAAAACAACCAGCTACGCCTTGCCTATCAACCGATCTGGGATCTGGGATCGGGCAAGATCATGAAGTTTGAAGCGTTGGCGCGCTGGCGGAATGAAAACGGCGCCGACGTGCCACCCGGTGAATTCATTCAGGTTGCCGAAGAATCGGGCCTGATCGTGCCGCTGGGCCGCTGGGCCATTAATGAAGCCGCGCGGACATTGGCCGACTGGGACCATCGTTTCGGCGGGCCATGTGGCGTCGACCTGACCGTCAACCTGTCGGCGATCCAGCTGCAGCGCGATGACATTGCGGCGCAGGTTGAACAAGCGTTGGTGACGCACGGCATATCGGGCTCGCGATTCACCCTGGAACTTACCGAAAGTGCGCTTGTCAGCGAGGGGGACGCGATCGGGCGGACGATGCGCGAGCTGAAGGCCCTGGGCACGACCCTGGCGATGGATGATTTCGGCACCGGCTATTCAAGCCTTGCCTATCTGCAGAAACTGCCAATCGACCTGCTCAAGATCGATCGCAGCTTTGTTACAGGCATGCTGGTGGACCGCGACAAGATCGCCATCGTCCGGGCCATCCTGTCGCTGGCGCAGGCGCTGGGGATGCGGACTTGCGCCGAAGGGATCGAAACGACTGAGCTTAATCAGACGCTCGCCGCGCTGGGCTGCAGTCTGGGACAGGGCTATTATTATTCAGCGCCGCTTGAGGCCGAAAGCGCCCATCAGTTCATGGTCGATCATCGCGCCTGATCAACAATCTGGTCGCAAATCGCCTCCACGCGCGCTGCATCGGGAAATCCTTCCGCGATCCATTGATCTTCGACATGTCGAAGCAGTTCGGCGACCTGGGGTCCTTTATCGATTCCGCGTTCGACCAGCGCACCCCCGCTGATCGGCAGCCGGGGAGGCGTCCACCCGATGATTGGTCCCACATCGACATTGCCTGAAATCAGATGACGGTCGATCGCCGCTTCAATGCCGATCCGGTAGGCCAGGGCCTGCAGGGGCTGGTCGCCGGGGGCCTGAACGGCGCTGACCAGGCGTTTGCGATCCGCCTTTGAAAGTTTCAACCTCGCCGCAATCGTGTCGGCACTATGGGGATCGGCCGGGATCAGCGCGGCGAGTCGCCGGATTGCGCTTGGAGCGATGTTCTGCTCAGCCTCGCGGGCCACCAGATGGGCGAGCGCCTGCGCGCCTTTGGCGGAAATTTCAGGCAGCATCGCTGCAAAAATGCCCTGTGCGATCATCGTCTCAATGACCGCCAGCGCACGCGGGGCGACCAGCAGCTTCAGCAACTCGCCGGCAATCCGTTCGCGCGACAACGCCATCAGGTCGCGCGCGCGCGACGAACACGCGGCAAGGCCTGCCGGATCGGGGACGTCGCCAAAGCGCGCATGGAAACGAAAGAAGCGTAAAATGCGCAGATGGTCCTCGGCGATGCGTTCGTACGGATCGCCGATGAACCGCACGATTCCCGCCTGCAGATCGGCAACCCCGCCAAAATAATCGTGAATGTCGCCGCCCGGATAATCGGCATAGAGCGCGTTGATCGTGAAATCGCGCCGTGCGGCGTCTTCGCGCCAGTCGTCGGTATAGGCGACCGTCGCATGCCGGCCGTCGGTTGAAACATCGCGCCGCAACGTCGTGATCTCAACCGGGCCACCCGGCAGGACGGCAGTCACGGTACCATGGGCCAGACCCGTCGGCACGGCCTTGATACCAGCCGCCTGCAACCGATCGAGCACGTCGGTCGGTGCCAGGCGCGTGGCGAGATCGATATCCGCCGCATCAAACCCAAGCAGCGTGTCGCGCACCACGCCACCGACCATCCGGGTCAGCCCGTCCGCTGCGCCCAGCAAAGCGGCAAGATCGGCGAGGTCGTAACGGCGCCGCCAAACACCATCGGGCAGAATCATGCAAACCCCCGCAGCCGGACCGAGAGGTTGACGATCATTGCTGCCGTCGCGCCCCAGATGCGCCGTTCCTGCCACATCATCTCATAATAATGCCGCTCGCGACCCTCCCACATGCGGCTTACCCGCTTGTGGTTCGCGACATCGAACAGCCAGGCGAGCGGCACCTCGAACACATCGGCAACCTCGGCCGCGCTGGGGGTCAGGACAAGATCGGGTGGTACAACGCCGATCACCGGTGTGACGTCGAAGCCGGTGACGGTGCGATAGACATCGGTGGTGCCGATGACGTGGACGCGCCCGCGTGGCAGATCAATTTCCTCTTCCGCCTCGCGCAGCGCCGCCGCGATCGGTCCATCGTCATCGGGGTCGATGCGACCGCCGGGAAACGCGACCTGACCGGCATGGCGGCGCATCGTATCGGTCCGTTGCGTCAGAATAACGCCGGGATCCGCCCGATCGGTGACCGGGACCAGCACGGCGGCAGGCTTCATATCATCGATAGGCAGGGTGGAAAGGTCCACATGATCCCCCGCCAGAACGGGGACGGCGTCGCGCGCGCCGTCCTCCAGCGCCGTGCGCAGGCGATTTGCCAACGTCACGCGGCAGGTTCCAGCGCGAAAAACGATCCGTTGCTCCAGACGCCGACGGGGTCATCGTCGCCCGCCAGCGCGATATCGGCCAGCTCGTAATAAACCGGCCGGGCGATCAGCGCCTCCATCCCGCCGCGCACGTGGAGATAGGGGCGAGGGCCATCGGCGCCACTGACGAACCGAAGGCGATGGTCTTCCCCGGCAGTAACCAGGTCGCCCGTATTCAATTGGAAGACCAGGGTCGCGTCGGGGCCGGACCCTGCTGCCTTCAGCGACGTTGCCACGAAGGGCGCATCGTCGACATCAATATCGAGTTTTTCAACCGGGGTGACCAGCACATGGCTCCCATCCGCTTCACGGCGCAGCACCGTCGAGAATAATCGGATCATATTGATCCGGCCAATTGGCGATCCGTCATGAAACCAGGTGCCGTCGCGCGCAATCCGCATGCCGCTATGGCCACAATGGACCGGATTCCAGCGCTCGACGGGGGGTAATTTGTTTTGCTGGGCCAATCTCGCAATGTCGGCCAGCGACAATGTCGTCAGATCGGGCAGCGGTTCCATGGGCATGCATTTTGCCTAGGGCAGCGATGCCCGTTGGTAAAGCATCAGGCCGCTACGGCGACCCTTGGCCCCAGCATGCCGGGCAGCGCAGGGATGTTCGCCCCGCGGGCAAGCAGTCGATGTCGTTCAACCGGCCCCGGCGCCTGCCAGGCGTGGGTGGCCTCGGCCGTGAAGCCAAAAAACCTGCCATAATATTCCGGATCGCCAATCAGCATCAGCGGGTCCGAGCCGCTCGCGTCGGCGGCGCCAAGCGTGGTCCGGGTAAGGAGCTTGCCGATACCCGCGCGCTGGAGTGTTGGCTCGACCGCGATCGGACCGACCATCACCATCGGGACTGATGGTCCATTGTCCAGATGAAGGGCGATCGGCCAGCACTGAATTGTACCCAGCAACCGTCCATTCGGGTCGATCGCGGCGAACGACAGCTCGGCGATTGCGGCCATGCCTTCGCGAATCCGATATGCGGTGCGCAGATGCCGATCAGCCCCGAACGCACGGTCGAGCAGATGCTCCACCGTGCTGGCATCAATATCCCTTATCGGAACAATTGTGATCGACGCTGTTTTCACCGTTGTCCTTGGTTTGGCGGGATGGCCGACGATATTGCCAGGGCGCCGCCCCTTAGCCCGGATGCGCCTGAACACAAGCCGAATCGGTGGCTGATCGGCAGCAGGCGCGATCGACGGTCGGCTATGGGCGACGCCGGGCCACACAACGACGATTGTCGGATGGCGCTTTTCCTGTGCGACTAACCTGCTATGGCGCGCCCGTTGGAAAAAGGGCTTTGCATTTTGAACGACCGACTATTGCTAGAGGTTCATGATATCGACGTATCGGTGCTGACGGGGATCTATTCCGAAGAGACCCATTTGCCGCAGCCGCTGCGTATGTCGATCACCGTCGAGCTCGACTGTCCCGACCATTTTGCCCCTGACACCCGGCTGGGAGCGTCAAAAAACTATCTCGACCTGAAAAATGCGGCAACCACTGGTCTTCCATCCGGCGTCCACTTCACCCTGATCGAAGGGGTCGCCGACCATATCTGTGAAACATTGTTCGTCCAGGACCGGCGCGTCCAGTCGGTCACGGTGAAGATCATCAAACTCGCGATTTCCGAAAACGGCGAATCGATCGGCATGACGCTGACGCGGCATCGCCGCTAGCCACCTGGCCTAGTTGCCCGCAGCCTGCGTGGTCCGGCCGCAGGGACCCAGCGCATCCAGCACATACTGATAATCGGCGCGCGCGGCGGCGGCACTGTTCGCGTCGTCCGCGGCAAGGCTGCGTGCGGGCAGTTGCCGCGGCAAAAAGCAGGCAAGGCGGTACCATAACAGCGTGTTGCGCTGCGGCGGTGCGCTTGCCTCATCGATGATCTCGCTTTGCGCAACCGCCCAGATTGGCATTTCGCCAGGGCGGCGAATGACGTTGAGTGATTCGGGGCGATTATCGGCCGTGGTCAGGAATATCTGTGTTTCGCCCTCGCCGGGCAGCGATCCGGGGACATGAAAGGCATTGCCGATGCCGGTGATAACGGGCGGCGCATCGGGTTTGACCAAATCAGATGTTATCGTGCGCGTCAGAGCGTCGAGTGCGGGTGACCAGACGCGCTGCGCACCGTTCCCCGTCAGCTGAACCTGATTCGCGGCGCCCGAAACTGGCCGGGCAAACAGCAAGACATGGGCCTTACGCAGCTTTGGCGGACGGCCCTGCGCATCAAGCCCGCTGTCGACAATATAGCGTATCTGCGACGGGATCGCATCGGTACCGCGCAACAGGCTGATGACATCGGCACTGACCAAGAACCGCACAGAACCGGCCGGAACGCCCGGCGCGTCGACCCCTTTGAGCTGCTTTGAAGAGCGAATCGTTGCATCAACGATCATCGGCGATTTCACCACAAGATCAGCGATGTCGGCATAATTGGGCGGTGGCGCGGGTGCCTCGGTTACCCGTTTCGGGCGCGCCTCAGGAGATTCCTTTGCTACCGAACCCGGCGCCCAGAAAATCGCCGAAATACCGGATAAAATAATGAAATGCGGAACGCGCAACATGCATTCTGCGTTACGCGATCGATCCATTTTTATACAGAAATAATTCTGCCACGTCCCGATTGTACGATTGTTGCGCCCGACAAAGCGTTTGCGTCCGTCAAAGCGGGGCGATAGAGACTTGAAGAATGAGTTAAGATACATTGGCTCATTGCTACCTATCAGCGATCTGACCCTACGGATTGGCTGGTGTGGATAAAATGCCATAAGACAATGCCAGAAGACATGGGAGTTTCGTACCTGAATGGCCTATGCAGACCGCAATAACAGCGGCAACCGTATCGTAGCGATCGTCATCGTCGCTGCGCTTCAGGCTGCCCTCGGCTATGCATTCGTCACTGGTCTTGCGTATAATTACGTCAAGAAGGTGGCCGAAAAGCTGAACACGTTTGACGTCGCGCCGCCGCCGCCGCCGCCGCCAGACGAGCCACCGCCGCCACCACCACCGGATCAGCCGCTGCAACCGCCTCCCGTGGTGTCGCCGCCGCCGATGGTGGTCACTCAATCGCCGCCACAGGTGACGATCAGCACGCAGCCAACCGCACCGCCCTATGTGCCGGCGCCACCGGCACCGCCCGCACCGCCGCCAGCGCCTCCCGCGCCTCGGCTTGCGCAGCAGGCGCAGGCCCGGGGCAACCCTGCTGATTGGTTTTCTGACGAATTTTACCCACCTGCTGCAAAGCGCGCCGGGGTGCAGGGGCGCGTCAGTGTCGCCTTGTCAGTAGGCGCCGACGGTAAGGTTGCGGATTGTCGGGTAACCGCGTCGAGCGGAAACGCCGACCTCGATGAGACGACCTGTCGTCTCGCCAAGCGCTTTGGGCGGTACAAGCCGGCGCTTGACGAAAATGGCAAGCCGATCGAATCGCAGGTCAGGATTCCCGCCGTGCGCTGGGTGCTTAAGGACGAATAACGACGGCAGTGTCGCCGACGCGCCCCGGGTAACCGAGACGCGTCGGCGGACAAATTTTTCAGCTTAATGATTTTGACGAGGAAAAAACCGAAATGCTCACCACCATTCTCGCAGCCGGGGCAGGCGCCAAGTCGGCTGCTGAACAATATGGCTTTTTCAACGCACTGAACCAGGGCGGCGTAATTTCGTACGCTGTGGCAATCACGCTTGCCCTCTTCCTGTTCGTGTCGCTCTACATTCTGTTCACCAAATTGTTCGAACAGAACAAGGTGATTGCCCAGGGCAAGCGCGTCCGCGCCAGCTTCTGGAGCGCCAACAGCCTGCGCGAAGCCGCTGCCAAGCTGGAAAAGAACTCGGCGTACAAGCAGATTGTGGATGACGGCATTGCCGCACAGGATCAGCACAGCAAGCTGACTGATCCCGTCGAAGCGCATGACTGGCTGCACGGATCGCTGGCCCGCTCGGAAGCGCAGATCAATTCGCAGCTGGGTGCCGGCCTTGCCTTTTTGGCGACGGTTGGCGCGACGGCGCCGTTCATCGGACTGTTCGGCACGGTGCTTGGTATCTACCGCGCGCTGATTGCCATCGGCGCCGCAGGTCAGGCATCGATCGACAAGGTCGCGGGCCCGGTCGGTGAAGCGTTGATCATGACCGCGCTCGGTCTGGTCGTCGCGGTGCCGGCAGTGCTTGCCTATAACTGGCTGCAGCGTCGCAACAAGTCGATCGCCGAAGACCTGTCGGCGTTTTCGAACGACGTGCTTGGCTATCTGGCATCGGGTGGCGCAGTTCGTCCCGTTGCACCAAATCGCGGTGCTCCTGCCAAGGCAGCGCCCGCCAAAGCGCCTGCAAGCGCCGCCTGATTTGACGACTTTGGAAAGCAGCGGGGCGATGGGACCATCTGGTCTGGCCCCGCGGCTTTTCTGATACTGCCGTTGCCCTGGGCGGCGGCTGGAATGCAGATAGGATAGTTCGCGATGGCGATAAGTGTTGGTGGTGATTCATCCATCGAAAAGCCGATGTCGGATATCAATACGACGCCGTTGGTCGACGTCATGTTGGTGTTGCTCATCATCTTTCTGATCGCGGTCCCGGTCGTGATTCAGAACGTCAAGGTCACGCTGCCAGAGGTGGTGTACGATCCGACGACGACAAAACCTGAGAATGTGTCGCTCTCGGTTCGCGGTGCGCCCGATGGGTCGGACACGTGCGAAGTGTACTGGAACATGAGCAAGGTGACCAACGAAGAGTTGCTCGACCGCGCCGTTGAAAAGCTCAAGAAGGAAATCGAGCGTCAGGGTGGCGTTGGCAACCCGGATCTTGAGCTGCCGGAAGTGCATATTCGTGCCGATATCGACACGCCTTATCACTGCGTCGGCGGCACCATTTACACGATGCAGCGCGCTGGTTTCGTGAAAGTGGGCTTTATCTCGCAACCGGCCCCCGGCGGCGGTTGATCGGTCCATTTGAGCGACCAAGAATCGATTCAGGAGTAACTTGATATGTCTATGAGCGGCGGCACCGATGATGGCGAGCCGATGATGGAAATGAACACGACGCCGTTGATCGACGTTATGCTCGTGCTCCTCATCATGTTCATCATCACGATCCCGGTCCAGACCCATGCGGTCAAGGTCGACCTGCCACAGAACAACCCCAATCAGGTTCAGCCGCCGGTTGAGCCTGACAAGAACACCATCTCGATTGACCCGACTGGTGTCGTTACGTGGAATGGGACGCAGGTCGACGATCTGACGCTGCGCCAGTTCCTTGATCAGACGACCCAGCTGAACCCTGAGCCCGAGCTGCATTTCCAGCCGGATCCGAAGGCGCGTTACGAAGTCGTCGATCGCGTGCTCGCGGTGGTCAAACGGTCGGGCGTCAGCAAGCTTGGGTTTGTTGGTAACGAGCAATATGCGCGCGACTTCTGATCGAAGCGTCGCAGCATGAATTCAATGGGCGGTCCTTTGGGGCCGCCTTTTTTTTGACCATGGTCACTGTCCGCCCATTTGATCTGGCGCTGTTTATCCGGCCCGTTGCGATCGTGTTCCACGGGCCATTGCGGTTGATCGGTCGCTTGGTTGTGGGCGGCTGGGTCCGGCGATCGGCATCATCCAGCGCTGATTTGACAGGAGCCTTGCGCTCTCTTTCGCGCGAATGCGGACGTCTCGTACCGCGTTGATATCATGCCAATCTGGTATCGATGGGCGAAGCAAAATCCCGCTCCAGACCTTTGGGAAGTCTGAAATTATCGTGGTTTCGTAGTGAATTAGGCGTATTTTGTAAATTCCCTTGCCTTGGTTACACAAAAGTGACACGTTTGTGTCATAAAAATGAAACCTTCCAACCCGGAAGGTGCTGGTAAGGAGAAGGATTATGCGCACATTCACACGCGCGTTGATTGTTGTAGCCGCGCTGGGTGTCACCGCCACGGCGCACGCAACAAGTGATGATACAAATGGGTATAACGAAATTGCGCGCGGCGATTACGCCGCCGCCGAAAAGCTTCTGACCCAAGAAATGAAGCAGTTTCCGGCCGACGCCGACCTCGCGATCAATCTGGCGGCAGTTTATGTCCACCAGGGACGGCTGAGCGAAGCGCGCGCGCTCTACAATGACGTCATGTCGCGTCCCAATGATCTGCTCGATCTGGCCGCCGATAAAAGCATGTGGTCACATGACCTGGCGGCAGCCGGTCTTGCGCGGATCGGTCGCTTTCAGGTTACCGCCCGCTAAGGGTGGGTAAGGCGGACGGTCGGGAGGGACGCCTTTCGGCCGGACGTTTCACCGGACGACTCAATAGCCCCGCAAATCGGCCCTAAAGCTTTGGCAGGGTGACGCCGCGCTGGCCCATATATTTTCCCGCTCGATCAGCATAGCTCGTCTCGCATGGCTCGTTGCCCTGCAGGAACAGGAATTGGCACGCGCCCTCGTTCGCATAAATGCGTGCCGGCAGCGGCGTGGTATTGGAAAATTCCAAGGTGACATGGCCTTCCCAGCCGGGTTCCAGCGGGGTCACATTGACGATGATGCCGCAGCGCGCATAGGTCGATTTGCCAAGGCAGATAACCAGCACGTCGCGCGGCACCCTGAAATATTCCACTGTTCGCGCCAGCGCAAAGCTGTTGGGTGGAATCACGCAGACATCCGTCTTGCGGTCGACAAAGCTGTTTGCATCGAAATTCTTGGGGTCGACAATCGCGCTGTCGACGTTGGTAAAGATCTTGAACTCGTCGGATACCCGCGCGTCATAGCCATAGGACGACAAACCGTAGCTGATGCAGCCATCGCGCTTTTGGCTTTCGACGAACGGCTCGATCATGCTGGTTCCCAGCGCCTGCTCGCGGATCCAGCGGTCCGACATGATCGACATTGATTCGTCTCCCCAAACTTGTTGAGGTTCGTTTCGCGGGATTAGCGGGCGAGGGCAAGTATCGTCGGTTTCGCAGCCTGACGGGTCAGGCGGGCGGCGGAATCAGTCCGATGCTTTTCAGTACCAGAGCCTGAACAACCATCACCACCAGCCAGTGGAGACAATCGAGCGCAATCGCCCCCGTCCTGGCCTGGCGCGCGGACTGGGTAACAACGGTCGTCGGGACGACGAAGCCGATCCAGATAACAACTGCACTGCCGATCGCCATTGTCCAGGGATCGGCCTTGGCAGGGGCAAGAATGAGTGCACCGGCGAGGATGGCGGCCAGCCAGAATTCGGCGATCAACGCTGCAAGAGCGGTCCCCGGGCGCCGCCATGCCAGTCCTGCGACGCGCAGATAGACGAAACCGACCAGCAACCCTGCGAGCGTCGCGGCCAAGATCGCCGCCGAGTTTATAACAATATAAATCACGCGTCGGGTCCCCTTATTGCAAGTTCCATTCGGGTCGGATGGCAAATGTCTGGGCGATCAATGCATCCGTGGCAATGCGGGCAAAAAGACCGGGAGCGAAGTTTCTGACCAAAAAAGCGTACGTTCGTGCAATGTACCCCTTGCAATATAGTTGTCGCATTCACAATTCATAGTTGTTCAAAGGTGCCGTAATTAGCCGGGCTCGTCGCCTAGTGCCCGATTCGGTTTGCACTTCAGGGGGCGAGATGATCAGGTACCCGGCATTTGGCATTCGGTTCGGCGTCGGTTGTTCGACCCTTTTCGTGGCGGCGTGTTCGCAAACCGCACCGCCGCCGCCGCCACCCACTCAAGTTACGGTCGCCAATCCGCTCCAGCGCGATATTGTCGATTGGGACGAGTATATTGGCCGGTTTGAAGCGATCCAGGACGTAGAGCTGCGTCCGCGCGTTTCTGGTCAGATCGACCGCGTCTTGTTTTCCGACGGGCAGCGGGTCAGCAAGGGGCAGCCGCTATTCATCATCGATCAGCGACCCTATCAGGCGGCGCTTGCTCAGGCCGAGGCGCAGTTGGCCAAGGCGCGCGCCGCGATGGTCAATGCCCAGACGGAGCTTGCCCGCGCCAAGACGCTGCTGGAAGCTACCGCCATCAGCAAGGAAGAGTTTGAAACCAAACAAGCCGCGGCACGGTCGGCGGAGGCGGATGTTCAGGCAGGCCGGGCCGCTGTGTCGACGGCCTCGCTGAACCTTGGCTTCACGATGGTGCGGTCGCCGATCACGGGTCGGGTCTCCGATCGCCGGGTGAGTCAGGGCAATCTTGTGTCCGAAGGAACAACGGTCCTTACGCGGGTGGTATCAACCGATCCCATCTGGTTTTCGTTTGACGGCGCCGAATCCTTCTATCTCAAATATCTGCGCCAGGACAAAAATGGCGAACGACGCTCATCGCGCGACACCCCTAATCCCATCGAGATTCAGCTTGCCGATGAAAGCGGCTATCGGTGGCACGGCCGGATGGATTTTGTCGACAATGCGATTGATCCCAATTCAGGGACGATTCGGGCGCATGCCGTCGTTGCCAACCCCGACGGGTTTCTGACCCCCGGGCTATTTGGCCGGGCACGATTGCTGGGGTCCGGAACATATCATGCCATGCTGGTGCCGGATGAAGCGATCATTACCGATCAGACCCGCAAGCTTGTCTATGTGGTTGGTCAGGATGGCAAGGTTGCGCCACGCCCCGTCGTGACCGGCCCGCCGGTGGAAGGGCTGCGGGTGGTTCGAGAGGGAATTGTGCCGACCGACAGGGTGGTGATCAATGGCCTGACCAGGTTGCAGCCGGGCATGCCGGTGAAGGCGATCGTGAGCAAGTTGACCCCCCGCGCTGCCAACACCTCGCCGGGATCAGAGCCTTTGTCGACACCACCGTCGGCCGAAGCCATTCCGGCGAAATAGGGCGATGCGCTTTCCCCATTTTTTCATCGACCGGCCGATCTTTGCGGCGGTGCTGTCGATCCTGATCGTTGTGTTCGGGTTGGTTGCCTATCCGGGTCTGCCGGTCGCGCAATATCCCGAAATCGCGCCACCGACGGTGGTCGTCAACGCGACCTATCCAGGGGCAACCGCCGAGACGCTGGCAGAAACCGTGGCCGCGCCGCTGGAAGAATCGATCAACGGTGTCGAGGACATGATCTACATGTCGTCGTCGTCGACGGGCGATGGTTCGCTTGCCATCACCGTCACGTTCAAACAGGGCACCAACGTCGATCAGGCACAGGTGCTGGTGCAGAACCGCGTTTCGACCGCCGAACCGCGCCTGCCCGAAGATGTACGCCAGATTGGCGTGACGGTGCGCAAGAATTCACCGGATATCTTGCTGTGTTCGACCCTATTCTCGCCCGACAAATCACTGAGTCAGCAATATATTTCCAACTATGCGACGACCCAGATTATTGATCGTCTCAGCCGGATTCCGGGTGTGGGCGGGGCCCGCATTTTCGGCGCACGCGATTACAATATGCGCGTCTGGATTGATCCTGATCTGGCTGCCGCGCGCAATCTGACCGTCGATGAAATTACCAGCGCGGTGCGGTCGCAAAATGCGCAGGTTGCGGTTGGTTCGATTGGCCAGCCGCCGTTCAATCGCGGCGGAACCGCGTTCCAGCTGGGCATTCAGACCGAAGGGCGGCTGACCAGCCCGGATCAGTTTGGCGAAATCATCATCAAGCGCGGTGATCAGGGACAGCTGACGCGGTTGCGCGATGTATCCCGGATCGAGCTTGGCGCGCAGGATTACGGCATCAACCCGTTCTTTTCGAACCAGCCGACCACGACGGTCTGCATTACCCAGCTGCCGGGATCGAACGCGCTGACCACCGCCAATGCGGTGCGCAGCGAAATCGAGCACGCGGCGCTGAGCTTCCCCAGGGGGATGACGTACAAGATACCCTATAATCCCACCGAATATATTCAGGCGTCGATCGAGGAAGTGCAGAACACGTTGTTCGAGGCGCTGATCCTTGTCGCGTTGGTCGTGCTGTTGTTCCTGCAAAGCTGGCGCGCGGCGATTATCCCGATCGTGGCCATTCCGGTGTCGCTGGTCGGCTCTTTCGCGGTGCTGGCGGCATTCGGTTTTTCCATCAACAACCTGTCGCTGTTCGGCATGGTGCTGGCCATCGGCATTGTCGTCGACGACGCCATCGTTGTGGTCGAGAACATCGAACGGCTGATGGCAGAAAAGGGCCTTTCTCCGAAACAGGCCGCGCATGAGACAATGGACGAGGTTTCGGGCGCGTTGATCGCGATTGCGCTGGTGCTGTGCGGTGTCTTTATCCCGACCAGCTTTATCCCCGGCATCTCGGGGCAATTTTATCAGCAATTCGCGCTGACCATCGTGTCGGCAACCGCAATTTCGGCGTTTGTGTCACTAACCTTGTCGCCGGCACTGGCCGCCTTGTTGCTCAAGCCCAAAGCGGAAGGCGAAGCTGCCAGGCAGCCATCGGGCATCGCGGGCCTCGGCACGCGGTTTGCACGCTGGTTCAATGGTGGGTTTGATCGCCTGAGCGAGCGCTATGGCAGCTTTACAGCCCGCGCGGTCCGCACGCTTGGGGTGATTGCCATTTGCTACGCCGTCTTGATCGGGTTGGCAGGCTGGCGGTTCACGGTAACGCCCACCGGCTTTATTCCGGCGCAGGATCAGGGGTATCTGATTGTGGCGGCGCAATTGCCGCCAGGCGCGTCCCTGCAGCGCACCACCGATGTGATGCAGCGGGCGCAGGCAATTGCGCTGAAAAACCCGGCAACCGTCGGCACCGTTGCCTTTGCGGGGCTGGACGGTGCGACCTTCACCAATGCGCCGAATGCCGGTGCGATGTTCGTCGCCCTGAAGCCGCATAGCGACCGCAAGGGGGCCGATGCGGTCGCCAACGAACTCCGTCAGGCATTCGGACCGATCACCGACGGGGTGCTGCTGGTTATCCCGCCACCGCCCGTTCGCGGCATTGGCACCGGCGGCGGCTGGAAGATGCTGATCGAGGATCGACAGAATCAGGGCTATCCAGCGCTGGAGGGCGCGGCCTTTGCGATGATGATCAAGGCCAATCAGACGCCGGGCATCACCAGCACGTTCACGACGTTCAACGTGCGCACCCCCCGCCTTTATGCCGATATCGACCGGCAGCGCGCGGAGCAGCTGGGGGTGCCTGTCCAGAACATATTTCACACACTCGGGACCTATCTGGGTTCGACCTATATCAACGACTTTAATTTCCTGGGTCGAACGTACCGCGTGACGGCGCAGGCAGATGCACCCTATCGCGACGAAATTTCCGACGTCGGTAGGCTGAAGACACGATCGGCATCGGGCGCGATGGTGCCGCTTGATGCGGTGTTGACGCTCAAGAACGACAGTGGCCCTTACCGGGTGGTCCGCTATAACCTTTACCCGTCCGCCGAATTGCAGGGTGATACAGCGCGCGGTTATTCATCGGGTCAGTCGCTGAAAACGATGGCCAAGATTGCCAGCGAAACCTTGCCGGCGGGCATGACCTTTGAATGGACCGAACTGGCGTTCGAACAGCAAAAGGCGGGGAATACCGGAACGCTGGTTTTCGGTCTGGCCGTCCTGTTCGTGTTCCTGCTGCTTGCGGCCAATTATGAAAGCCTGGTGCTGCCCTTCGCGGTGATCCTGATCGTACCGATGTGCCTGTTGGCGGCGATTGTCGGGGTCAATCTGATGGGCATGGACAATAACATCCTGACGCAGATCGGGCTGGTCGTGCTGATTGGCCTGGCGGCCAAGAACGCCATTCTGATCGTCGAATTCGCGAAGGCGAATGAAGATGCTGGCATGGAGCTGCGCGAAGCAGCCAAACACGCCGCTGCCCAACGACTTCGCCCGATTTTAATGACGTCAATCGCGTTCATTCTTGGCACGTTGCCGCTGGTGATCGGGTCGGGGCCGGGCGCGGAGATGCGCCGTGCGCTGGGTGTGGCGGTGTTTTTTGGCATGATTGGGGTGACAACCTTTGGTCTGCTGTTCACGCCAAGCTTCTATGTCATCAGCCGGAAGGGCGGGGACCGGGTCTCTGCCTGGCTGAAGCGCCGCCGCGGCGCGCCTGCGACCGATGCGATCGAGGAGCCATCAGCATGATCCGCGCACGATCCATCCTGATGCTGGCTGCGCTGACGCTCCCGCTGGGCGCGTGCGTCGTCGGCCCGAAATATCAACGCCCCGATACGCCCAAAGCGGCTGCGGGCCGTTTGGCCGAGGCTGGTAGCGCGGCGATTGCCGATACGCCGGTAGCGGGAAGCTGGTGGCACCTTTACCATGACCCGGTGCTTGACCGGCTGGTGGCCGAGGCGCTGACGCATAATACCGATATTCGCGAGGCCGCCGCCAATCTCCAACGTGCCCGGGCCGCGCTGAGCGAGCAGAAAGGCGCCCGTCTGCCATCGACCGATCTGTCCGGGCAGTATCAGCGACAGCAATCGAACAGCTCCAGCGCGGCGGCGTTTGGCGGAACGGGCGGGGCAATCCGCACCTTTCGGTTCGACCTGTTTCAGAGCGGATTCGATGTTTCGTACGAACTTGATCTGTTCGGCGGCGTAACCCGTGCAATTCAGGCCGCGCGCGGCGACTATGAAGCATCGCGCGCGCAACTGGATGCCGCCCGCGTGTCGGTGGCGGCGGAAACTGCGCGCGCCTATGTCACCGCGTGCAGCAATGCCGCGCAGCTTTCGGTGGCACGCGACACGGCCGGTCTGCAATCGAAGACCTTCTCGCTCACCAAGGCGCTGTCTGACGCAGGCCGTGGCACCCAACGCGATGTTGAGCGCGCCGATGTCTTGCTGGCGCAGACCGAGGCGCAGATTCCGGGGTTTGAAGCAGAGCGCAAGGCAGCCCTGTTCGCACTGGCAACGTTGACCGGTCGTCCGCCGGAGGTAATCGATGCGGATGCAGCGCGGTGCACCACGCCGCCACGTCTGAACGATCCCTTGCCCAGCGGCGATGGCGCGGCGCTGATCGCCCGGCGGCCGGATGTGCGTGCCGCCGAGCGTTCGCTGGCGGCGGATACCGCGCGCATTGGCGTCGCGATTGCCGAACTTTATCCCAAGATCTCGCTGCTGGGCAGTGTCGGCCAAAATGCCACTCAGTTCAGCAAGCTGGGAGAGCCAACATCGGTGCGATATTCCTTCGGCCCGCTGATCAGCTGGAACCTGCCCAATCAGACCGTCGCAAGGGCACGGGTCCGCGAAGCCAAAGCGACGACCGCGGCCAGCCTCGCGCGGTTTGACGGCGCCGTTCTCAACGCGCTGAAAGAGACAGAACAGGCCTTGGCGCGTTATGCAGGCGCACTGGATAGCAACGCGGCGCTGGCACGCGCAGAACGTGCCAGTGGCGAAGCTGCGCGCTTGTCTCGGCTCCGTTTTGAAGCGGGCGCGGACAGCTTTTTGCAGTTGATCCAGGCCGAACGCGACCGGGCCGACGCGCGCGCGGCACGGGCACAATCCGATGCCGCCGTCGCTGACGCGCAGATCAGTTTGTTCAAGGCATTGGGGGGCGGTTGGGAAGATGCGCCCAACCCCGTTCGCCGAACAGACGACAATGACGACAGGGTGACCGCCGCCAAACCTTAAAGGAGTATCTCGCATGACCGACAAGCGCCCCGTTCCGGCGTCGCGCGAGCAGCTATGGGGCATCTTGTTCGAAGCGGCCGAGATCGAGCACAACCTGATGTGCTGCTACCTGTATGCCATGTTCAGCCTGAAGGACCATGTGTCAGAGGGCGTGACCGAGGCGGAACTGGCCGCAATCCGGCGTTGGCGCGGCGAAATACTCGATGTCGCGATCGAGGAAATGGCGCATCTGGCGATTGTGTCGAACATCTTGTCGGCGCTTGGCGCGCCCGCACATTTTGGCCGCCAGAATTTTCCAATCGCCCCCGGCTACCATCCGGCGGGTGTTGTCGTGCGCCTGGCGCCGTTCAATGCCCAGACGCTTGATCATTTTATCTATCTGGAGCGTCCTGAAAACATCGAAATGCCTGACGGAGAAGGCTTTGAGCCGGCGCATCGCTATGTCCGGGCCATGGCTCCCGATCGTTTGATGCAGGCGACGATCGATTACGCGACGGTCGGCCAGCTTTATGCATCGATTGAGGATGGTATCAGTGGGCTGGCGGCCACGCTGGGAGAAGACGCGCTGTTTGTTGGCGATCCGGGCCATCAAATCAGCCCCAATATCGTATCATTGCCGAATCTGACCGTGGTTCGCTGCGTCAAGACTGCCTGCGAAGCCATCGACGCGATCGTCCGGCAAGGCGAAGGATCAGCTGCGGGTGAAGAGCGGTCGCATTATCAGCGGTTCCTGAACATTCGCGATGAATATCAGGCGCTGCAGGCCGCAAGGCCGGATTTTGTCCCCGGGCGCCCAGCCGCGAACAATCCGGTGATGCGGCGGCCACCCTTGCCTGAAGGCAAACTCTGGGTGAATCTGGAGCCTGCTGCCAGTCTGATGGATATCGGCAACGCCATCTACAACCATTCGGTTCGATGCCTTGCGCTGAGCTATGCGGGGGTCGATGCCGCGGCCCAGCGTGGGTTGGTCGATGCGGGTATCGAGTTGATGCGTATCGTCACGCCGATTGCGGAACGACTGACAATGCTGCCTGCCAATGCCGATGCGCCGGGCTGCTCGGCCGGCCTCAGCTTTGCGACCTTGCGGTCGATGGCCGCGTTGCCGCCAGAGCCCGGCGCAATCCCGGTGCTGGTGGAGCGGTTGCGCGACATTGCCGATCGTACAACCTTGGTTGGAGGGACGGACACCGATATCACGCCATTGGCCACGACAACGGCGGCCTCGCTCAATCGTCTTGCCGATCGGTTGGCGCGTGTGACCATTGCAGACCGGCTTGCGACATCCGCGCCCGTTCCTGTCATCCCTCCTCCAACGGTCGACAGGACGCCGCCCGAGCCAATCGCGGCAGGCGACGGCGCAGAGCTGATCCCCGGTCAGTCGGTCGATCTGGTGTTCGAGGCGAAACGTTGCATTCACGCGCGCCACTGCGTGCTGTCGCAGCCCGATGTCTTTAAAGCCAACGTCGTGGGGCCGTGGATCGATCCAGACGCGACGACGACCGAAGGCCTGGTGACGGTCGCGCATATGTGCCCGTCGGGGGCTATTCAATATCGCCGCCATGATGGGGGCCCCGAAGAAGGACCGCCGCCGGTCAATCTGGTTCAGGTGCGCGAGAACGGCCCGGTGGGCGTCCGGGCGGACATCCTGCTGGACGGCAAACCGATTGGCTACCGGGCCACCTTGTGCCGGTGCGGCGCATCGATGAACAAGCCATTCTGCGACGGTAGCCATCATGACATTGAATTTCAGGCGACTGGCGAACCGGCGACGCGTGAATTTCAGCCGCTGGCAGTCAGGAACGGGCCGCTGGCGATCAGCCCCGAAATCGACGGACCCTTGGTTGTTTCGGGCAATCTGGAACTATGCGCCGGGACCGGGCGAACCTTTGACAAGGTGACGTCGGCCCGGCTGTGCCGGTGCGGCGGATCGGCCAGCAAGCCCTATTGCGACGGCACGCACCGCAGAATCGGTTTCAAGAGCTGAATAATCGCTATTTCGTGCGGTGTGACAGGGTCGCTTGACATCGTCGCATCTCCTGCGCATAAGTATGTCAGCCTTGCATGACATTTCGTCATGCGTGAATGACACGTGGGAGGGTGACTTGAGCGGCAGGATCTCAGCAGGCATGACGGCGACGCTGATTGGCATCACGACCGGGTTCGTGGCGCTGGTCGGTTTGTACCTGAGCTTTGTCGGCGGTGATCCGACAACGGGTGTCGTCTTGCTCGCCATCACGCCCGCGCTTCTTGCAATGGTTCCGGTTGCGACCCGCAACGGCGACTGCGCCAGGCGCTGAGCAATGACGCGGGGGACGCAGATGATGACCAAGACCAAGCTGCTGACGGGATCGGTTGTACTGGTATTGGGCTGGTGTACTGGTCTGGTGATGGCGCAGGACCCCAGCGCGCCTGTGGTGGCTGCTTCGTCCATCGCCGCCGGCAGCTGGCGTACGCTGACCACCGAGCCCTATCCGGGCAAGCGCGATGACGTCAGCTTCGCCGACGCCGACCATGGCTGGTATGGCACCGGCAAGGGCGATTTGTTCGCCACCAGCGACGGCGGGGAGCACTGGGAAAAGGTTGCTTCCAGACCCGGCACATTCATCCGCGCGGTTGGTTTTGTCGACGCCAAAACCGGGTTCATCGGCAATATCGGCACCGATTATTATCCGGGCGTCACCGACACGACACCGCTCTATCGGACCGACGATGGTGGCGTGACGTGGCAGCCTGTAGACCTGGGCGGCAAGACTGTGGCGGGCATTTGCGCGATCGACATTGTGCGAACGAGCCGTATTTATCAGGGCAAGTTGGTGCCGCGGACCATCATTACCGCCGCGGGCCGGGTGGGCGGCCCGACCGGAATGATCCGATCGGTCGATGGCGGCGATACCTGGACAGTAACCGACCTGAGCGACAAGGCGGGCATGATCCTCGACGTGAAGTTTTTCGACGAGCAGACCGGGCTGATTTTTGCTGCGTCGAGCCGGGATGCGGCGACGGGCAATGCTTTGATCCTCCGGACCACCGATGGCGGCAAAAGCTGGACCGAGGTCTATAAAAGCAAACGCCCGGCTGAACTGATCTGGAAGGCTTCGTTTGTCGATGCCCGCACCGGTTATGCCACCGTGATGAGCTATGACGAATCCGCGACCCAGAAATACATCGTCAAGACAGTCGATGGGGGTCGAACCTGGAACGAGCTGCCGCTGGTCAATAATGGCAAGGCGGTTGAGCTTGGCATCGGATTTATCGACGCAACCCATGGCTGGGTTGGGACAACGGTGGGCGGTTTCGAGACAAGCGATGGCGGCAAGACGTTCGTTCCCGCACCGATTGCGCGCGCCGCCAACAAGTTCCGCTTTGTGAAAACGCCGCAGGGGACGCGCGTGTATGCGATCGGCACGGCCCTGCAACGGCTCGATATTGCGGCAAGAAACTAGGGGCTTGGCGCCTCTGCTATTCCGATATACTGTATTAACACACCATCAGCGCTTCGGCGGTCGACGAGGAAATAACAATGCTTCAGCTAAACAATGTGACGCATGTTTATGGCAATGGCACGCGCGCCCTTGATGACGTGACCCTTACCGTCCCGAAGGGCATGTTCGGTCTGCTTGGACCCAATGGTGCCGGCAAATCGACGCTGATGCGCACCGTTGCGACGCTGCAGACGCCGACATCGGGCTCGATCAGCTTTGGCAGCATCGACGTGTTGAAAGAGCCGGAGCAACTGCGCAAAACATTGGGCTATCTGCCACAGGATTTCGGCGTGTATCCGCGCGTTTCGGCGTATGACATGCTCGATCACATGGCCGTACTCAAGGGCGTCGCGTCGGCGCGGGAGCGCAAGGAGACGGTTGAAACGCTGCTCAACCAGACCAACCTGTGGAACGTGCGCAAAAAGGCGATTGCCGGCTTTTCCGGCGGGATGCGGCAGCGTTTCGGCATCGCCCAGGCGCTGATCGGTAACCCCGAGCTGATCATCGTGGACGAGCCGACGGCTGGACTCGACCCCGAAGAGCGCAACCGCTTCCTCAACCTTCTGGCGGAAATCGGCGACCAGGTCGTGATCATCCTGTCGACGCATATTGTCGACGACGTTGCCGATCTGTGCCCGCGCATGGCGGTGCTGGCGGGCGGCAAGATCCAGCTGGAGGGCGCGCCCCTGGATCTGATCACGCGGTCACGCGGTACGGTCTGGGCAAAGACGATCGAGCGGGATCAGCTCGCCGAATATTCCACGCGATTTGAGGTGATTTCGACCCGGTTGTTTGCGGGCAAGACGATTATCCATGTGCTTGCCGACAATGATCCCGGCAATGGCTTCGATGCCGTCGATGGCGGGCTGGAGGATGTGTATTTCTCCACGCTTGCCCGCAGCCGCCGCGCACCCGCTGCTCAAGCTGCATAAGGGGCGGTCGATGTTTGGAAAAATCGCCGCGTTTGAGCTCCGCTATCAGTTCCGCAACCCGGTATTCTGGGTTGTTTCGATCCTGTTCTTCCTGATGACATTTGGTGCGACCACCGTCTCGCAGATCCAGATTGGCAGTGGGGGCAACATTCACAAGAATGCGCCCGCCGCGATTGCTCAAGTGCATCTGGTCTGGTCGATTTTCTATATGTTTGTGACGACGGCATTTGTCGCCAATGTCATTGTGCGCGATGACGAAAGTGGCTTTGGGCCCATGGTCCGGTCCACGCGCGTCAGCAAGTTCGATTACCTGATGGCGCGCTTTGTCGGTGCGTTCCTGGCTGCGGCCGTCGCGTTTCTGGTCGTGCCGGCAGCGATCTGGATCGGATCGCACATGCCTTGGCTCGATCCTGAAACGGTTGGGCCAAACCGGGCTTCCTATTATCTTTACGCGTATTTTGCGCTCGCGCTGCCCGATATTTTGCTGACGTCGGCGATCTTCTTCGCCGTCGCCACCATGACCCGATCGATGATGTATTCCTATGTCGGCGTGGTCGTCTTTTTGGTTGTCTATATCGCGCTGAACAGCTTTGCCCGGACCCAGCCTGATCTGCGCGAATGGATCGGTTATTTCGAACCGTTCGGGATTGCGGCCTTTGGCACGGTTACCCGGTATTGGACGGCCGCCGATGCCAATACCCTGACACCGCCAATTGACGGCATGTTGCTGGCCAATCGCGCGGGATGGTTTCTGGTGTCGCTGGCGACGCTGGCCTTTGCTTATTCGCGGTTCAGCTTCAGCGAGGCAGGCGCGTCGAAGCGCAAGTTGAAGCGATTGGCCAAGCGCGAGGCAAAACTCGCCCGCGTCGAGCCTATGCTGGTCGCGACATTGCCGCCGACCCAACCCGACAAGGCAAGCGGCGCGCGCCTGATCACGCGTATCCGGTTCGAGATGGCACAGGTTTTCAAAAGCCCCGCCTTTTTCGTCCTGATGCTGGTTGGGCTGCTCAACGCCAGCGGCGGCCTGCTATTCGCCAACCAGATTTATGGGACAGCGGCGCATCCATTGACCTTCGCCGTTATCCAGATCTTGTTTGGCACCTTTGCGATCATCCCGGTGATCATTGCGATTTATTACGCTGGCGAACTCGTCTGGCGCGACCGTGATCGCAAAATGCACGAGATTATCGATGCGACCTCATTGCCGAACTGGGCCTATCTGATCCCCAAGACTTTGGCGTTGTCGGCTGTATTGTTCGGAACCGTCGTCATCTCGATGGTCGGAGCCGTGCTGATCCAGCTGGCGCGCGGTCAGACCAATGTCGAATTGGGCCAGTATTTCGCCTGGTATCTGGTCCCGCTAACCCTCGATATGATCCTGCTCGCCGTCCTCGCCATTTTTGTTCAGGGGCTGAGCCCAAATAAATATGTCGGTTGGGCCGTCATGGTGGTGCTGTTCGTCGCGCAGATTACGTTGAGCAACGTCGGATTCCAGCACCCCTTATATAACTATCCGCTGGCGGGCACGGGCAGTGTGCAGCTGTCGGATATGAACGCAGACAATGTTGGCGGCGCCGCCGCCTGGTGGTTGCGTCTATACTGGGCTGGCTTTGCGTTGGTGCTGGCGGTCCTGGCGCATCTGCTTTGGCGGCGAGGTACCGATGTGCCGCTGCGATCGCGGATGAAACTGATGGGTCGTCGACTGGCCGGTGGGCCGGGGATTCTGCTCGCTGTGGGGCTCATTGTCGCCGTCACCACGGGCGGGTTCATCTTCTACAACACCAACATCCTGAATCCCTATCTGACCAGCGACGATCGTCAGGTCATGCTGGCTGACTATGAAAAGAAATATCTGAAATACGAAAATGTGAAGCAGCCTTCGACCACGGCAATCACCTTGAAGGTTGATTTATATCCCCGCGAAAAGCGGATGGAGGCCGTTGGGCGGTACGATCTGGTCAACGATACCGGCGCACCGGTCAGTGATCTGCATGTACGCTATCCCGACCCCAATCTGGCGATGCGGGAAGTGACCATTCCCGGAGCCAAGCTCGCG
>JAIELC010000104.1 GCA_019753375.1 Sphingomonas sp. | reverse complement strand
TTCTGCCGCTTCCTTCAAACGCTGAAGCGCCAGCTTGTCCTTGGTCAGATCAATGCCTTCGGCCTTCTGGAAGTCGGCGGCGAGGAAGTTGAGCAGCTTGTTGTCGAAATCTTCGCCCCCCAGGAACGTATCGCCGTTGGTCGCTTTCACTTCGAAAACGCCATCGCCGATTTCAAGGATCGAAATGTCGAACGTACCGCCGCCAAGGTCATAGACCGCAATCGTCTTGCCGTCCTGCTTGTCGAGGCCGTACGCCAGCGCCGCCGCCGTCGGTTCGTTGATGATGCGCAACACGTCAAGACCGGCAATCTTGCCGGCGTCCTTGGTGGCCTGGCGCTGTGCGTCGTTGAAATAAGCAGGCACGGTGATCACGGCTTGCGACACGGTTTCGCCCAGATAACTCTCGGCGGTTTCCTTCATCTTCTGCAAGATGAACGCGCTGATCTGCGCAGGGCTGTAATCTTCACCACCCGCATTGACCCAGGCGTCGCCGTTCGGGCCCTTGGCAATGGCATAGGGCACCAGTTCGGTGTCCTTCTTGGTAATCGGATCATCGAAACGGCGACCAATCAGGCGCTTTACCGCAAACACGGTGTTGTCGGGATTGGTGACTGCCTGACGCTTGGCAGGCTGGCCGATCAGCCGTTCGCCATCCTTGGCGAAGGCGACGATCGACGGCGTAGTCCGCGCGCCTTCTGCGTTTTCGATTACCTTGGGCTTGCCACCCTCCATCACTGCAACACAGCTGTTGGTGGTCCCCAGATCAATTCCGATTACTTTAGCCATGGTCCTCTTCGGCCCCTATATGGTTTTACGTTTATGGCCGCCCTCAAAGAGGCACGGCCGGTTCAATAGGGGCGATATAGGGGGGCTTTTGCTTGTCGCAAGATTGCAGCCTACTTAGAATGTCGCAATGAAATCCCCCTTTGGGAGCGAAATGATGCGTTATTCGTCCGTAACCCTGTTGCCGATTGCGGCAATTGCCCTGACGCTGGCGAGTTGCCAGCAGCCAAGGGAAATCTACGCGGACAAAGGATGGGTCCGTTTATCGGCAGTCAAGGACCACCCGGCGGTGGCCTATTTCACGCTGCATGGGGGACCGGCGGACGCCACGCTGGTCAGCGTCACCTCGCCGGCGGTGATCAAGACCGAACTGCACGAAAGCATGACATCGGGCAGCACCGCCTCCATGGCCCCGGTTCGCACGGTCACCCTTCCCGCCGGGGGAAAGGTGGATTTCGCGCCGGGCGGTAAACATGTCATGCTGTATGATGTGAATCCGTCGATCAAGGTTGGCGACACTTTGCCGCTCGTGTTCACGTTTTCCGATAATCTGCGCATTCAGATCGACGCGCCGGTAATCGCGGCGGGTGCCCCAGCGCCCAAGGGCTGACATGACCGCGCGGCCGCTGACCAACGACGAGGTCGGGCTTGCCCGAACAATGTTTGGGGCGGCGATTGATTATGCCCGGGTAAAAATCATCCAGCGCAAATGGGCGTTCTTTCAGCCGCGCGACACGGTGATGGCGCCCACCGGCAACATCCATTTTCATCCGGCGGGATGCCGCTATTGCGCCGATTTTGCGCAGGCAGACCGCGATGCGCAGGGGTTGTTCCTCCACGAAATGACGCATGTCTGGCAGCATCAGTCGGGCATTTTTCTGCCGTTCCGCCGCCTTCCCTTTGCCCGTTATGGCTATGACATCGTGGCTGGAAAACCATTTGAGCGATACGGTATCGAACAACAGGCCGAAATCGTCCGCCACGCGTTCCTGTCCCGGCGCGGTGTCAGACTGGACGGCAAGCCGCCAATTGCCAACTATGAAGCGCTATTGCCCTTTGGCCGCTAGCGCACCGAACCCGGATTGGGACGGGGAAAGGCGGGCGCAGCGCAGCAGATTGGGTGGTGAACCCATCAACGGCCGGGATTGGTGGAAAACGGACGTTCGTCTGCTACCATGCAATGATGGAGGAAGCACTTATTTCATGGAGGTCATGGAGGCAGGAAGGGCGTGTTAGCCTTTGGCGTTACCGCAAGGCCCCGAGGATGTATGGTGGTTGGCACTTCACGGCAGATGGGATTGGCTGTGCAAGCCTGATTAAGTTACTCAACATACTTTCCAGTGAGACAGAACCTGCTCATCGCACCATATCGGTATTTGATCCCCAAGAGGTTGGAGCAGACCGCATTTTTGGTGATCACGACCTTCGGCTTGATGTTCCCGCGAAACTCCGTCTTGGTAACGACCTTGATGGAACCGGCTCTATCGGCTTTGCCGCCGATGTTTTTGCCATGCCCCTTAGACCGGAGGATATTTCGCATCTCTTAGAAGCGGTTAAGGATATATCGGCGGATCACGCTGACTTTGGCGTAGGTTTCGGCAAGAGCGACACTATCGTTAGGTTTTGGTGGTGGCCGAAAAAGCGCTAAAACCGTACGTCCGCAAGTGGGCGTTTCCGGCCTGTCCGCTGTTGGCGAAGCAGTTTGGCGTGCTGAAGGTCGTATTGTGGTGGTTAGCGGACCTAACCGCTCGACTGCGAAGCAAGACTTGTGGAGCCCGCTTCGGCGTGAGAAGGTAACAAGATGCTCTTTCGCTCGGTCCTTTTGGTGACAATTTCCGCCTTTGCGTTGCTCTACTGGCAAATGGTCTGTGACGTGACCGGTGCCAACGAGCCTTGGGACGCTGCCGACTTCTTGACCAAATGGTACCCCGTCGCGTTAGCGGCTTCCGTCGTAAGCGGCTTCTGGCTACGCTTGTGGGGATGGTCGGCCGGTTTGATCATAATATTCGCGCAGCTTCCAGTGATGCTGCTAAACTCGGGAACCGGTCCGCTCTTGGTCGTTGGTCTATTCCTTCTCGCCGGACTCGCCTTCCCCGCTGCTCTACTTTCGACCGCTGCTGGCCAGATATCTACGTTGGTCGCTCCGACCAAAAAGGGAGCGTCGTAGGGTCCGCTACTGGGCGATTGCTGCCCGTCTGCTATTAAAACCAGTTCAATCCAACGCCTATGACCGACATTGGGTGGGAAGCGGACATTGTCCCTTCTCCCTGAAGGGAGAAGGATACCGCAGCTTGGCAGCCTGCTGCCTAGCGAAGGTTGGATGAGGGTGTTCCGCGCCATCGAGAGGGCGATCCCCTCACCCAGCTCCGACTAGGCCCGCGCTGAAGAAGCGCGAGCCAAGTCTGCGCAACCCTCTCCCGACGGGAGAGGGAGGATGACAGACTTTGGGGCGAAAGCGGACAAGCCAGTTTTTTGCGTCTACGACCCAGGTTGACCGACGCGGCTATGCGCGCGGCGCGCCAGGCGTGATCGGCTGCGGGGGCTGATCAAATTAACCCTATAAACTGTCGAAGTCGATCAGCCCGTCCTTGTCGATGGCATCGTTTGCGGCGGGCATCGGGTATTTCAACCCGGTTGCACAGTTGAACAACACCGCCGTTTCATCCTCATCGACCAGCCCGGTGTTGAGCGCCTGACGATATGCCGCCAGCGTTGCGCCGCCTTCGGGGCACAGCAGCAATCCTTCCTTGCGCGCGCATTGTTCCACGGCCTTGATGATCGCCGGATCACCGACCGCCAACGCCTTGCCGCCCGATTCCCGCACCGCGCGCAAAATCAGGAAGTCCCCGACGGCGCGGGGTACCCGGATGCCGGCGGCGATGGTCGCGGCATCTTCCCAGCGTTCGGCATGCTCCTCGCCCGCTTCGAACGCCCTGACGATGGGCGCGCAGCCCGATGACTGCACCGCGTACATGCGCGGGCGTTCGGGCCCGATCCAGCCGAGCTTTTCAAGCTCATCAAAGGCTTTCCACATGCCGATCAGGCCGGTACCGCCCCCCGTGGGATAAAAGATCGCATCGGGCAGCTTCCAATGGAATTGGGCAGCCAGTTCCAGCCCCATCGTCTTTTTGCCTTCGATGCGGTAAGGTTCCTTGAGCGTCGAAAAATCGAACCAGCGCCCTTCGGCCGCGCCCTTGGCGACGATCGCCCCGCAATCATCGATCAGCCCATTGACGCGGTAGACCCGCGCCCCTTGCAGCGCAATTTCGCGGACGTTGATTTCTGGCGTGTCGTCGGGACAGAAAACGATCGTTTCAATGCCGCAGCGTGTGGCATAGGCCGCCAGCGCCGCCCCCGCATTGCCGTTGGTGGGCATCGCAATCCGCTTGACGCCCAGTTCCTTTGCCATGCTGACCGCCATCACCAGGCCGCGCGCCTTGAACGATCCGGTCGGCAAGCGCCCTTCATCCTTGACCAGCACCCTGGGCCCGCCAGCGACCGGAATGGGGATCAACGGCGTTTCGATTTCGCCCAGGCTGACGATATTATCGGTGTGGCGCACCGGCAGCAATTCGCGCCACCGCCACAGATCGGTCGGCCGCGCCTCCACCAGCGCGCGCGGTGTGGTCGCGCGGACCATGTCCAGATCATAGCGGACCAGCAGCGGCCGTCCGACATTGGACAGGCCGTGCAGGCGGTCCGCCTCAAAACGCTCCCCCGTCATCGAACATTCAAGATGGGTGACGAACGTCGCGCGGTCGGTGGAGAGATTGGGATTCATGCAGGTCCCTTAGCCCAGCCTAATCGTCGAACTCCAGTGCCGCCGCCGCCCCGCCGGATAAATTGCGCGGGCGATCAGGCACAACCGGGCTGGCTTCGCCTTCCAGATTATCCGAACCGCGCTTGCCGATGCGCCGGGCCGCGGCGCTCAGCAGGATCAGCCGCAAGTCCCGGCCAAGCCTGAACCCGATCCGCTCGACCGCCCGTGCAAGCCGCGGTGACGGTGGCGCGGCGCGGCTGCCGGGACGGGGACGGGGCAGCTTACCGGATCGTTGCGGGTCGGGACGCGGCATAACGGTTACTCCGGTTGTTTTGCGACGGCCACCATCGACGGGCGCAACAGCCTGTCCTTGATCATATAACCCGCCTGCATTTCCTGAACGATTGTTCCCGGCGCCGCATCGTTCGGGATTTCCAGCATTGCCTGGTGGCGGTTGGGGTCCAGCATGTCACCCAAGGCGACGATCCGGGTGATGCCGTGGCGCTGAAACACGCTGTCGAGCTCTCGACCCGTCGCTTCCAGCCCGGCAACCAGCCCCTTCATCTTGTCATCGGCACGCATCTCATCAGGGATGGCAGCCAGCGCACGCGACAGATTGTCCGACACCGACAGCAGGTCGCGCGCAAAGCTGGTCACTGCATAGGTGCGCGCGTCGATCGCCTCTTTTTCAGTCCGGCGGCGAACATTTTGTGCTTCGGCATGGGCATAAAGCACCGCGGCCTTCGCGTCGGCCAGTTCCGCCTCCAGCGCAGCGATCCGGTCGTCCTGCGCTGTATCGGTCAGCGCCGCATCTTCGGCAATGCCGGCATCGGCCGCGGCTTCAATATTTTCGTCCTGGGTCATCGCGTTCAACTTCAATCCCTTTTCGTCACGACATCAGGCGGGCCAGCGTCGCAGCGGTGAAATCCACCATTGGCACAACCCGCGCATAGTTCAACCGGGTCGGGCCAATCACGCCGACCACGCCCACGACCCGCCCGTCGAGCCCGTGAAATGGCCGCGCGATGACGGACGATCCCGACAGCGCAAACAGCTTGTTTTCCGCGCCGATGAAAATGCGGGTGGCATTCCCCTCGCGCGCGCTATCGAGCAATTGGGCAATCTCCTGCTTGCCTTCAAGGTCATCGAGCAAATCTCTCACTCTTTCCAGATCCTCTGCCGCTGCCGCATCGATCAGCCGGCCCTGGCCGCGCACGATCAGGACCGGGCGGCGATTATTGTCTTCGCTCCATACCGCAAGGCCGCGTTCGATGAGCGCGCGTGCCGCCCCGTCCAGTGCCGCGCGTTCGGCCGCAATCTCGCGGTCGATGCGGGCGCGCGCTTCGCTCAGCGTCAGGCCGCTCAACATCGCGCTCATGTAATTGCTGGCTTCGGTCAGCGATGAGGCGCTGACGCCGGTCGGCAGATCGATGACCCGGTTTTCAACCGATCCATCCTCTGCCACCAGCACCGCCAGCGCCTGATGATCGGATAGCGGCACGAACCCTACCTGGCGCAGCACAAGTTCGCGCTTCGGCACAAACACCAACCCTGCGCAGGCCGACAGGCCCGACAAGGCAGCGGTGGTTGCCGCGATCGCCTCTTCGACCGGCCCGACCTGCGAGACGCGTGATTCGATGGCGGCGCGCTCTTCCTGGCTTGGCTCCATCGCCTGCATCATGCCATCGACGAACAACCTGAGGCCGCTATCGGTCGGCAACCGGCCAGCGCTGGTATGCGGTGACGCGAGCAGCCCGAGCTCCTCCAGATCCTGCATGACATTGCGGATCGAGGCGGGCGACAGGTTGAGGCCCGACAATTTCGAAATCGTTCGCGATCCGATTGGCGCGCCCGAATCGAGATAGCTTTCCACCACGGTTCGAAAGACATCGCGCGCCCGGTCGGTCAGTTCGATGATGGGGGGAACGTTCATGCGCATTTATCTAGGCTGGCGCGACCCGAAGTGAAAGACTAGGCAGCCCGCGAACCATTTTCAGGAGTCTTCCCATGCGCCCATCAGGCCGCGCCCCCGATCAAATGCGGGCGATCAGCATCGAACCCCGCTTCACCAAACATGCCGAGGGTTCCGTGCTGATCGGCTTTGGTGACACCAAGGTGCTGGTGACGGCAAGCGTTGAGGAACGCCTCCCGCCCTGGCTGCGCGGCAAAGGCGAAGGCTGGGTGACCGCCGAATATGGCATGCTGCCGCGCGCCACCCACACTCGCGGCAATCGCGAAGCGGCCAAGGGCAAGCAATCGGGCCGCACCCAGGAGATTCAACGGCTGATCGGCCGATCGCTCCGCGCGGTAACCGATCTGAAGCTGCTTGGTGAGCGCCAGATCACGCTCGATTGTGACGTCATCCAGGCCGACGGCGGGACCCGCACCGCATCAATTTCCGGGGCATGGGTGGCGCTGCGTCTCGCCATCGATGGATTGATGGCGGAAGGCAAGCTGACCGCTGACCCGCTGAGCCAGAAAGTCGCCGCAATCAGCTGTGGCATCTTTCAGGGCACGCCGGTGCTCGACCTTGATTATGACGAGGATTCAAACGCCGACGCCGACGCCAATTTTGTTTTGCTGGAAAACGGCAATATCGCCGAAGCACAAGCGACCGCCGAGGGCGCGACCTATGACGAGGAAGCCTTGCTGCGCCTGTTGCGGCTTGCCCGGATCGGCTGTGCGGACATTTTCGCGGCACAAGCCAAGGCGGTCGCGCGGTGACCGAGATCCCGCGCCAGGCAATCCGCAAGCTCGCCCCTGGCAAGCTAGTGATTGCCACCCACAATGCCGGCAAGGTGCGGGAGATGACCGATCTGTTGGCGCGCTATGGGATCGAAACCGTATCGGCTGCAGCGCTCGACCTCCCCGAACCAGAGGAGACCGGCACGACGTTCGTGGCCAATGCCGAACTGAAGGCGCTGCAGGCCGCCGACCTGACCGGACTACCCGCTTTGGCCGATGACAGCGGATTGTGCGTCGAGGCCCTGGGGGGTGATCCCGGCGTTTACACGGCCAACTGGGCGGAAACCGGCAACGGCACGCGCGACTGGATGCTGGCGATGACCAAGGTCGAGGAAAAACTTGCCGCGCTTGGTCCCGACATCAGCCGATCTGCCCATTTTGTCTCGACGCTCGCCCTCGCCTGGCCCGATGGTCATGTCGAATGGTTCGAAGGGCGCATCGACGGCAACCTTGTCTGGCCGCCGCGCGGTGACATGGGCTTTGGCTATGACCCGGTGTTTGTTCCCGAAGGCGAGACGCGCACTTTTGCTGAAATGAGCTTTGCAGAAAAACAGGCCAGCAACCACCGCGCTGCCGCCTTCGCAAAGCTCGTCGCCGCCGTTTTTTAACGCCCGTTTTTAGCGCACGATTTCAGCGCACGATTTCAGCGCACGATGAAACCAATTCCGATCAATTAAGGCCCATGGCCTTTTGCCGACACGCCTTTGATATGGTCCCCAGTCCGCGACCGGGCTGGGGACCGATTAATCGCCGCTCATCAAAAACCGACAGTTACCGAAAACACGACCTGCGGACCGGCGATCGACGATCCGTCCTTGGTCGACGAAAAGTTGGGCAGCAGATAGGCAGACTCAGCGGTTGTAATGTCGGTGTCGGTGTAGGTGACCCCAAATATAAATGGCCCACGGGTGTAATCGGCACCCAGTGACCAGTCCCAATATTCGCCGGTTGGCGTCACGCTGGTGCCATTGGGCCCCAGGCCCGGGTTACCGTTTGAATGGCCAATATGCGCGCGGGTGGTGAAGCGGGTCTTGGGAATGCCGATCGTCGCGTCACCCCAGACATAGACATTGTCCTGCTTTTGCCCCCGACTGAACGGCGTATTGGAGAAATTGCCAAGCGAGCGCTGCGGCGGCGCATAGGCAACGCCCGCCAGCAAGCTGGCCGGGCCCAGTGTGCCGCTCAGCTTGACATAGGGTTCGGCAAAGTCGGTTTGATCGGCGCCACCGGGATAGGTGTACCAGGTCAATCCGACATCAACCGTGCCGCCGGCAAGCGCTGTTTTATATCCCGCGATCAGATCGAGTTCGAGGTTTGGGCCGCCAAACGTTCCCCAACCTGCCAGGTTGGAAGCCCAGACACCGGCATAAAGCCCTGATTTGTGCGACACCGTGACCCCGGCCTGCAAGGCGAAATCTTCGTCCGACTGCGACACGCCACGAAAACGGTAATCGGTGACCAGCGCGGCGGCCCCAGTTACGGTGAAGTCGGCTGGCGGCGCCGTCTCTGTGTCTTCAGCATGTGCGGAGACAGCAATGGCGCAAAGCGGCAAGGCGAGGAGATATCGTAGCTTCATGGGAACCCCTTACGTAATTGTGAGGTTCCACCCGCAGTCCAAACTTTGACGCCTCTTTTACTTCACATACGGACGCCATTAATCCGGCAACGTTACGTTACAATCCATATTTTGCTACAAAATTGCTGATCTGTAATAAAACATTGCTCTAATGTATTTTCCTGGGTTCTATTCCGTCCGAGGTTGCCAATCAGATCGCCTCGTAAGCGGTGGCCGAGCTAAACGATTGTCACGGGTAACTTCAGAAAGATTGCCCCCGACGGGGATGCCGCCGGCAGCGCTCCTGCGCGAATGTTCACCTGGAGCGACGGCAGAATCAATGTCGGCGGCGCAAGCGTTTTATCGCGTCCCTCACGCATCACGACAAAGCTGTCCTCAGTCGCGCCGGCATGCGCATGAATGTTGTGCGCAGCTTCGTCCGCCACCGTCGTTTCCCAGCGGTAATCGGTGCGCCCCGCGGGCAGATAGTCATGACCCACAAAGAGGCGCGTTTCGGGTGGGAGCGACAAGATACGCCGAATCGATCGATAGAGTGTCCGGGCATCGCCCCCTGGAAAGTCGGTCCGCGCGGTGCCGTAATCGGGCATGAACAATGTATCACCGACAAATGCGGCATCGCCGATCAGATAGGTGATGCACGCCGGCGTGTGGCCCGGCGTATGCAGCACGGAAATGGTTAAATCCCCCAGCGGCAATGTATCGCCTTCCTGCATCAGCACATCAAACTGGCTGCCGTTGGGTACCACGTCGTCCGCGTCAAACAGTGGCGCAAAGACCTTTTGTACGTCGGTAATATGCGCACCGATGACCAGTGCCGCGCCTGTCCGGCGACGCAGATGATCCCCGGCCGATAAATGATCGGCATGGGCATGCGTTTCCAGAATATACCGCAACGTTAGCCCCTGATCGGCAACGGCTTTCAGGACAGCATCGGCGGACGCCGTCGATAGCGTGCCGCCTTTGGGCTCAAAATCCAGCACCGGATCAATGATTGCCGCCATGCCGGTGCCGCCATCGACCACAAGATGGGTCGCGGTGAACGTGACGGGATCAAAGAAAGTCTGGACGGTAGGGTTCATGATCCGGCTCCTATCTGGCCGTATATAAGCTATTGCTAATTTAGATACAACGAATATATTTGATGCATGATCGATCTTGCCATCTTTGACATCACCCGATTCGAAGACAGCGCTGCACAGGCTGCGCGGCTGCTCAGGGCGCTCGCCAACGAACGACGGTTGATGATCATGTGCCAATTGTCGGCGAGTGAGCGATCGGTAGGAGAATTGCTGCCGCTGATCGGCATTTCGCAGTCGGCATTGTCGCAGCACCTTGCCGTTCTTCGCAGCGACGGCCTGGTTGCGACGCGCCGCGAAGGCCTGTCGATTCGTTACCGAATCTCGAACCCCGCCGCTGCCCAAGTCATGGAGACGCTCGCGGCTATCTTCTGTTCTGATGATGTGGAGACATCCAATGTCCAAGTCCCTGATCGCGCTCAAGCCTGAAGCGGTCGAGCAGCGCGTCCGCCAGGGGCACGCCCTGCTGATCGACATCCGCGAAGACGATGAATTTGCCCGGCGGCATATCCCGGGGGCCTTGTCGCGCCCGCTCTCGCGCTTTGAGGCGATCGCAGTGCCCGAAATGGCTGAAACCGATATCATCTTCATGTGCCGGTCGGGCATGCGGACCGCTGCCAATGCAGACCGGCTCGCTGGGCCGGTTGGCGGCAATGCCTATGTCCTGTCGGGCGGGCTCGACGAATGGGCGCGCGCCGGGCTGCCGGTTGAGGCCAATCGCAAGGCGCCGCTGGAAATGATGCGGCAGGTTCAGATCGTGGCCGGATCGCTGGTCCTGATTGGCGTGGTCCTTGGTTGGTTGGTATCGCCGTTGTTCTTCGGCCTATCGGCCTTTGTCGGTGCCGGCCTTGCCTTTGCCGGCATCAGCGGATTCTGCGGTATGGCAAAAGTGCTTGCCCTTCTACCGTGGAACCGCCCGGCTGCAATCTAGCGTATGGATGTCGCTGACATCTCGTATCCCGCAGCGATTGCTGGCGGGGCCATCATCGGCCTTTTGCTATCCGTGTTCGGCGGGGGCGGATCAGTGCTGGCAACGCCCCTGCTCCTCTATGTCGTCGGCGTCCGCGATCCGCACATCGCAATCGGAACCTCGGCAGCGGCGGTCGCGGTTAACGCCGCAGTCGGCCTGCTTGTTCAGGCGCGCGCCGGGCGCGTCAAATGGCCATGCGCCCTGGTATTTGGCGGTGCCGGACTGACCGGTTCGCTGATTGGCGCCCATGTCGCCAAGCAGCTTGATGGCAGCCATCTGTTGATTTGGTTTGCGATTGCGATGGCACTGGTTGGTGGATCAATGCTGATTCCGCGCAAGGCCGACGGAAATGCCAGCGTGCGTCTGACAACAGCGTTGACCCTGAAGCTTGCTCCAGCGGGCGCAGTGACCGGCCTCGCGGCCGGGTTTTTTGGCATTGGTGGCGGCTTCCTGATCGTGCCTGGTCTTATGGCCGCCACGGGCATGACCCTGGCCAATGCCGCCGCATCGTCATTGGTGTCGGTCGCGCTGTTCGGCGCCGCGACCAGCGCAAGCTATGCTGTCTCAGGTCTTGTCAATTGGGCGGTCTTTACAGCGCTCATCGGCGGCGGGGCGATGGGTTCGATCGTTGCCATCCCCGTCGGTCGAATGCTGGCGGCGCGGGCAGCAGTGGCGCGATCCGCCTTCGCGGTCATGGTGCTGGCCACGGCCGGCTATGTTGCCTGGCGAGCGCTTTCATAAAGACGCCCGCGACCGCCGGGGCACTGTGGCGCCGGGCCGTCGGGACGACCCCGTCGGACCGCAAGACCCTATGCATCAATTCTTGCCGGCACCACGGTCAGATCGACCATCATGTCACCGGATATCGCCTCCAGCGCTGCGATCACCGCATCGGGGTCGATATCCACCGGCACCGTCAGGCTCGCGCGGGCGCGAAAGATGCGTTCCCCCGACCAGGCGCCGTCATCCACCGCGCTGTCGAAATCTTCGATATTGACGTTCAGACCCGCCAATATCGTGGTAACTTGCCGGACAATGCCGGGCCGGTCGGCGCCGACCAGTTCGAGCGCCAGCGGATGCCCATCGGCTGAGCCATCCGCGGCGGCAGCGATCACGGTGACCGCGAGCATGCCGGGATCGATGGCGTTGACCGCCGATTCAAGTCGCGCCGTATCTTGTTCAGCAATTTCAACCAGAACGGCGCCGACATATTTGCCCCCCAGGCGCACCAGCTGGCTTTCCAGCCAATTGCCCCCCGCCGCATGGACCGCTTCGGCCAGCTTGTGGGTCAGGCCGGGCCGATCGCTGCCCACCACCGTCAGGATTACCGAAACCGTCATCCGCTCCTCCGTTGGTCATAATTGCGCCGGTTCGCGCCAAAGGTATCGCAACAGTTGCACAGCCGCGCGCCGGGCGCCACAGCGCATCGGTGACTGAACCGCTCGCCCTTTACGTCCATTGGCCATTTTGTGTGTCGAAATGCCCCTATTGCGATTTCAACAGCCATGTCCGCGCGACCGTGGACCAGGCGCAATGGCGAAATGCATTGCTGATCGATCTGGCGCATGAAGCGTTGCAGACGGCAGGACGCCCCGTTGCGTCGATCTTCTTTGGCGGAGGTACCCCCTCGCTGATGCCGCCGGCAACGGTTGCGGCGGTAATCGCGGCGGCGGACAAGACATGGGGGCTGGCCGCGGGTTGCGAGATCACGCTGGAGGCCAATCCGTCCTCGGTCGAAGCGGCACGCTTTGCCGATCTGGCCGCAGCCGGGGTCAATCGCGTGTCGCTGGGGCTGCAGGCGTTGGAGGATGCGGCACTGAAGTTTCTGGGGCGCGCGCATAATGTTGACGAAGGGCTGGCCGCGCTTGAAACCGCGCAACGCACGTTCAGCCGTGTCAGCGTCGACCTTATCTATGCCCGCCCCAACCAGTCGATGCCGGCTTGGGAAGCAGAGCTCGCCCGCGCGATCGGATTCGGGACCGAGCATCTGTCGCTCTATCAACTGACGATCGAGCCCGGCACGCGTTTTGCGACCGAAGCTGCCGCCGGCCGACTGACAATCCCCGATGACGACACCGCTGCCGATCTTTTTGCCGCCACCCGGGCAATGACCGCCGCCGCCGGGTTGCCCGCCTATGAAATCTCCAACCACGCCCGGCACGGCGCAGAAAGCCGGCACAATCTGACCTATTGGCGGATGAACGACTATGTCGGCATTGGGCCCGGCGCGCATGGTCGGCGCAATGGTTCAGCAACGGTGCGCCACAAAAAGCCGGAAAACTGGCTGACCGCGATCGCCGCCCGGCACCACGGCATCGACCATCAGGAAGCGCTGAGCCCCGAAATGCGCATGACCGAAGCATTGCTCATGGGGTTGAGGATGCGCGAGGGCATTGATCTGGCGCGTCTTGCCGTCCTTGGTCAGCGGCCTGTCGAGCGCGTGGTTGATCAGGCCGCTGTGCTGGTGCTGCAACGCGAAGGGCTGATCACATTGACGGGCACCCGGCTGGTCGTCACCGAGGCGGGCATGCCGGTCCTCAACGCTGTCCTCGCGGCGCTTGCCCCGGCCTGATTACTGTCCCGCAAATCCCGTTGGCGCCGGAGATACGGTAACGGTTGCGCCCGGCCGGATCTCCTGCACTTCCAGCGCGCGTTCGGCGACGCCATCGCGGCCGAAACGGAAGGCCCCGTCGATGCCGGCAAATCCGCCGGCATCGCGCAGGCGCGCTTCGGGAAAGGGCGCACCGATCGCCCAATCGCGCATGATCCTGACGGTCAGCAGTACCGCATCATAGCCAAGGCTCGACAAGCGATAGGGTGCCGTGCCGAAGCGTGCCCGGTATTTGGCGGCATATTGGCGGTAGAGCGAATCGGACACGCTGGCGAACCACGCCCCGGTCAGCGCCGGCGCACTGGTGATCGCGCTTTCCGAGTTCCACAATTCGGTCCCCAGAATTTCGGCATTCCCGCCGCCATTTTTGCGCAAGATTGGAACGGCGGTTGCGGCCACCGATCCACTGTCGGCCACCAGCACCGCCTGATAGGGCGCGTTTTTGGCCAGCCGGTTGATCGCGCCGGTCAGCGCACCGGGTGCGCGGTCATAGGTCTGGAGCGAGAGGACCTGTCCGCCCGCCTGCTCGACCGCGCGCAGGAACGCGGTTGAGGCGCGGTCGCCATACAGGCCGTTCGGAACGAGCCCGGCGAAATTTGTCATGCCCTTGCTTCGCGCGTAATCGACCACCCGCGCAATCGACTGGCCGGGTGAATAGCCGAGCAGATAGGTGCCATTGCCCGCCACCGCCGAGTCGTTGGAAAAGGTGATGACCGGCACGCCCGCCCGCCGGGCGATCGGCGCAACGGCGCGCACATCGTCTGCGAGCAACGGGCCAAGGATCAGCTTGTTGCCATCGGCAAGGGCCTTTTGGGCAGCAGCGGCGGCGCCCTGATTGGTGTCATAACTGGTGATGCGCAGGCGGTCGCTGCGGCTGTCGAGGACTGCCAGCTGGGTCGCATTGGCCAGACTTTGCCCAACCCCGGCATTGCTGCCCGACAACGGCACCAGCAGCGCGACGCGCTGGCGCGAGACATCCTGCGGGATGCCCGCATCGATTTTTGGCGGCGTAACCTGGGTCGGGCGCACCGGCTGTGGCCCGGCGGCGCCCGGCGTTCCCTGGGGCACGACCGTCGCGCACGCCGACAACGCCGCTGCGAGGCCCATGACAATCAATCGTCTTGTCCAAACGACAATACGTTGCGGTTTACCCATAGCCTCTGTCATGACGGTCCCCAATGTACGCCGAACTCTCGCCCGGTCTCTATATAGTTGCCACACCGATCGGCAATCTTGGCGATCTTTCGCCGCGTGCCGCCGACATTCTTTCTCGCGCGGCCGTAATCGCGGTCGAAGACACGCGCGTGACGGCCAAGCTCATGCAGCATATCGGATCAAAGCGGCAAATGGTTCCCTATCATGACCATAATGCCGAACAGGTCCGCCCCGGATTGATTGCCCGAATGGGCACCGAGGCGGTCGCGCTGGTATCCGACGCCGGGACGCCGCTGATTTCCGATCCCGGGTACAAGCTGGTCCGCGACGCCCGCGCCGCCGGGCATCTGGTCGTCACCATCCCCGGCCCCTGCGCCGCAATTGCTGCGCTCACGCTGGCCGGGCTGCCGACCGACCGATTTCTGTTCATGGGTTTCCTGCCCGCCAAGCAAGGCGCCCGGAGCAGCACCATCGCCGAAGTGGCCGATGTTCGGGCGACCTTGATTTTTTACGAATCCGGGCCCCGGCTGTCGGCTACCCTGACGGCGCTGGCGGACGGGCTGGGCGATCGCGAAGCGGCGGTCACGCGGGAGATCACCAAACGGTTTGAAGAAGCCGTTACCGGGACGCTCGTTCAGCTTGCCGCCCGCTATGCCGACACGCCCCCCAAGGGCGAAATCGTGATCGTCATCGGTCCGCCCGGCGCCCCCGAACCGGCCAGCAAGGACGATGCCGACGCCGCGCTGGCCGAAGCGCTGACACGCCTGACGGTGTCGCAAGCGGCGGGTGAAGTAGCCAAGAAGCTGGGGCTTGATCGCAAGGTGCTTTATGCCCGTGCGCTGGCGATGAAGCGATGACTGGCGCCCGCCAAGCGGCCGAGGCCCGCGGCCGACGCGGTGAGCGGCTGGCCGCATGGTGGCTAAGATTGAAGGGCTGGCGTATCCTGGATCAGCGCGTCCGCACGCCGGCAGGCGAAGTCGATCTGGTCGCCAGGCGCGGCAATCTGATCGCCTTTATTGAGGTAAAGACGCGCGCGTCGGCGGCCGAGCTGGACCTTGCCATCGATGAACGGCGACTGGCCCGGGTGGCGGCGGCGGCCGAAGTGCTGATGCCGCGTTATGCGACCGCAGGCGAAGATATTCGCGTCGACGTCGTCCTGATCGCGCCCGGTGCGCGGCCCCGACATATTGAGAATGCGTGGATGGGCTGACAGCGCGCCCCGCGCACCCTACATGGCGGACGCAACCGGGAGAAGAGCGTGACCCTGACCGTCGCTGTCCAGATGGACCCTATCGAATCGATCAACATCGCCGGGGATTCGAGCTTTGCCCTGATGCTGGCCGCGCAGGCGCGCGGACACCGGCTGTTTCACTATCTGGCCGAGGATCTGAACTATTCGGACGGGCATGTCTGGACCAGCGCGCATCCCGTTACGGTCCAGCCGGTAGCCGGTGACCATTACCGCTTTGGCGATCCGGTCCGGCTCGATCTGGGCGATGACGTCGATGTCGTCCTGATGCGGCAGGACCCTCCTTTTGATCTGGGCTATATCACCGCCACGCATCTGCTCGAGCGGATCGCGCATCGGACCCTGGTGGTCAATGATCCAGCCAGTGTCCGCAACGCCCCGGAAAAAATGTTCGTGCTCGACTATGCGCGCTTCATGCCGCCCACCCTTGTCACGCGCAGCCTGGATGAAGCGCGCGCCTTTCTGGCGACCCATGGCGAAATCGTCATCAAGCCGCTGCACGGCAATGGCGGCAAGGCGATCTTCAAGGTGGGCAGCGACGGCGCCAATCTGTCGGCGCTGATCGAAGTCTTCAATACCGCATGGCGCGAGCCGCACATGGTTCAGGCGTTTCTGCCCGACGTGGCCAAGGGCGACAAACGCATCGTGCTGGTCGACGGTGTCGTCGCGGGTGCGATCAACCGGTTGCCCGGCGAGGGCGAAATCCGTTCCAACCTCGCGGTCGGGGGATCAGCCGTAAAGACCGAGCTGACGGCCGAGGAACGCGAAATTTGCGCCGTGCTTGGCCCCGAACTGAAGAAACGCGGCCTGTTATTTGTCGGAATCGATGTGATCGGCGGCAAATGGCTGACCGAAATCAACGTAACATCACCGACCGGCATCGTTGCGATCAGCACGTTCGACGGGACCGACGTTGCCGGCATGATCTGGGACGCGATCGAGGCAAAGATCGGCGCTGCTGGTTAGGCTTGCGGCGGGCGGCGGTATCCGCTAGTTGAAATGTAGCATATGCTACATGGAGACACGCTATGTCTGCGCTGACCCCGATCGACATTGTTACGTCGATGACCGACGCGATGGCCGTCAAGGATTACGACAGCGCGCTGCAATGGTTCACCGACGATTGCGAATATACCAATTTGCCGATGGGCAGCGTCACCGGGCCGGCGGGCGTGCGCAGCGTGCTCGAACCGTTTTTCGCGCCGACGATCGAGAATGAATTCCGGATTGTGCGCACTGCTGTTGATGGGAATATCGTGTTTACAGAGCGGCTCGACCGGCATCTGATCGACACCGGCTGGGTCGAATTGCCCGTCACCGGCGTGTTCGTCATCGAAAGCGGCAAAATCGCGGTGTGGCGCGAATATTTCGACCTGGGGACGATCGTCCGGCAATGGCCGGCGCTGGCTGCCCTGGCGGGCTGACGTCCATTTTCAGCGATCCGGGATTTTCAGCGATCCTGCGTTCTCAGCGATCCGGCAGCGAACCGGCGCCAACGATGCCGGCCAAAAGTTGGCCGAAGGTTAGGCGAAAGTTAGGGCAAAAACCGCAGAGTTTCGGGCAATCCCCCCCAACGCGATGTCGCGCAAAAAAATTGCAACGGCCGCCAAACGAGGGCTGGTAGCTTGGTCAATAGTGTCAAAGAGCGGAGAGTAAGCCTGACACAAAAGGCTGGTTGTAGGACAGCGGCATCATGGCTTGCCCGACCCGCCGGCGCTACCCGCTAACCCCGCCCGCTAACCCTGCCCGCTTGCCCTGCCCGCTGCCACTGAACTCGGCTCGCGCAAAGGCCAGTGCACCGCCTGACGGATACGCCGATGCTGTCACCGCAATTAGCGCGATCGCCCCTTTTTGTCGGCCAGCGCGTTGGTGATAATCCGTATCGCCTCGGCGGCTTCGCGTTCGGAATTATAGACCAGCGGCATCCACCGGTCATTCCCGACCGAAAAGACACCCCACCGACCTTTGAGATCGCTTTCGGGACGCCGGGCAGGAACAAGATTATCAATCGTCAACATCGTCTCCCGCTAACCCAGATAGGTGCTCGAGTCATTACCGCTTATGGCGACATCGCCTTTTCTGTACCAACTGAACAATGCCCTCGGCTTTGCAATATGTTGCCCGAAGATATTGGTAGGATGCCCGATCGTTGAACCTTTTTACGAGATCATCACTTGATGACGATTTGCTGCAGTGTTTCAATCCGCCCGGCTCGCCTGCAGAAAGCCAGCAATACTGTCATATGCTGTTAAGAAAATCTATTTAGCAGCCGCCTGATATGGTTAAGATCGCCACAACATTCTGGGCGCGCAGCGTGGTCGCGCGACTGATGGTTCCGGTCCTGCTGATGCTGGGTCTGGTTGCCCTGCTCGGGGTGGTCAGCCTTGGTACCGGGCGCCGGCTACAAACGGCGCGCGCCGCGCTGGATCGCAGCCAATTGGTGCATTTGGATCTGGTGGAGGTGCGGTCACTCAGTCGGTCGCTCCAGCGCGATGCGCTCAACCTGATGATTGAGAAGGACCGCGACGAACTTGCCATCATTCATGGCAAATTTGAAAATCGGTCAAAGGACATGCGCAAACTGCTGGTGGACCTTGTCCACAACCCGGGCTTTGGCGGCGGCAGGCGCCGCGCGGTGTATCTCCAGAGCCAGGCCATGGTGCTTCAGCGGCTGGCCGAAGCGGCGATGGCTGCGGCGAAGGGCGACCGGACTGCAGCCCTTGACCGCTTTCGCAGCCAGGTCCGCCCCAATGAACGGATGGCATCGACGATCGCCGATGCCCTGATCGCCGATCAGGATGCCCTTGTTAGCCGGCTGCTGGCGCGCAGCCGCGACCTTGAGCTTCAGGCCTTTGTCATCAGCCTGCTTGCCAGCGCGGTTCTGTTCTCGCTTGCGGCGATTGCCACGCTGATGATCGTGCGACGGTCGGTGGTTCAGCCGCTTGCCGACATCGAGGCCGAAATGGGCCGGATTGCCGGGGGGGACACCGACGGGCGCACCCCGCATGTTGATCGGCAGGACGAACTTGGCCGCATGGCCCGCGCGATCGAGGTATTTCGGACATCGGTGGCTGACCGCGCCCGGCTTCAGGCAGCAACCGCCGAGCAGGAACGGCTCGAGGCAAGGCGCGCCATCGACCGGGCAAAGGCCGAACGCGAAGCCGAGGAAGCCGAAGCCGCCCACAACCGCGCGATCAGTATTTCTGCCAGCAACCTGGAGCGCCATATCGCAGAGGAAATCGAGCGATTGCGGCGGTCGGCGCTCCATCTCTCGGGCACGTCCGGTGAGCTTACCGGTCACTCGGCGCGAGCCAAACAAGAGCTGGAGGAAGTGCGCGATGCGGTCGCGAGGGCCGTTCACGGGGCCGCCGACATTGCCATCGCGACATCGCAATTCATGACGGCGATCGGCCAGTCGAGCAAAAGTACGCGCCTGTCTGCCGACCTGACGGCGAAGGCCACAACCGAAGTGGCGGTGCTGGCGGATCAAATGGCGCTGGTTCAGCGCAACGCGATGACCGTGGGCAACATCGTCGACGTGATCGGCGGCATTGCCAAACAGACCAACCTGCTGGCGCTGAACGCGACCATTGAAGCCGCGCGCGTCGGCGAAGCGGGCAAGGGATTTTCGGTCGTTGCCAGCGAAGTGAAAACCCTGGCCGATCAGTCAGCAAATGCCGCCGATGAAGTGGCGGAGAAGATTGCCATGATGCAGGATGCCGCGCGCCAGGCCGCCGACAGCCTGATGCGGATCGGCGACAGCATCAGCGAAATCGCCCGCGGTTCCGACGTGCTGGCCGTCACCATCGATGAACAGGCGCAGAGCGGCGACGTGATCAATCGCAACGTCACCGGCGCCGCATCGGACCTGAATATTGTTGGCGGCCGCGTGGCCGACGTAACGATGGCCGCCGAACGGGTAGAAGGCTGGGCACATCAGGTTCGCTCGGACGCGAACCAAGTGGAGGAAAGTGCGACGGCCATTACCCGGGCTTTGTCGGCCTTTTTTGACAATCTGCACAAGGTTGAAACCCCGGTCTTGCAATAGCGCCCTGATCCTGGTCGCGGACCATTGGGCCGGGTCGCGCCGCAGAGCCGCCCTGAACAGCCAGCGATTACGCTCTGGGGTGCGCGTTGCGGTACACATCAAGCAAATGCGCGGCATCGACCTGCGTGTAGATCTGGGTCGAGCTTAAGCTCGCATGGCCCAGCAATTCCTGCAGCGACCGCAGGTCCGCGCCACGACCCAGCAAATGGGTGGCGAAGCTGTGGCGAAGCGCATGCGGCGTGGTGCGTTCGCCCAGGCCAAGCCGCGCCCGCGCCGCCTGCACCGACCGGCGGATAATCGCGGGCGCCAGTTCACCCCCCTTTGCGCCGCGAAACAGGGGCGCGGCACGGTTGATCGGCCAGGGCGTCAGGCGCGCATAATCCTCAATCGCGGCGCGGACCGGCGGGAGCAACGGGACAATACGGGTCTTGTCGCGCTTGCCGGTCACGGTGATCGTTTCGCCAAGCGGCAGGATGGCCCCGGTCAGCCCGACCGCCTCACCGATCCGCAGCCCCGCGCCGTAAAGCAGCAATAATACCGCAAGGTCGCGCGCCGCAATCCAGGGTTCGGCGGCGCTTTCCGCGACGTCATCAGCCAGCGCCACCGCCTCATCGGGCGAGATCGGGCGCGGAATGCCCTTTTTCACGCGCGGGCCCTTCATCGCGGGGCCGGTAGTGTCGCCGCCGCTCGCAAAGCCAAGCAAGGCACGCACCGCCGACAATTCCCGCGCGGCCGACGTGTTGGACAGGCCATCGGCGCGGCGAAAGGCAAGAAACGCCCGCAGATCAGCGGTCGAAAGCCTGCCGAGCGCGGCCGCATCGATTGCCTGCCCCCAATGCACGCCCAGAAACGCTATCAGCCGTTCGGCCGTCGCCTGATAGGCGCGCACCGTATGCACCGACCGCCGCCGGTCGCGGCGCAGATGATCAGCAAAGGATTGCGGCAGGGGTTGCACGGCGCCACGCTAGGCGATGCAGGATCAGTTGGCGAGGATCGGGTAGGATACGCCCGCCAAAAAAGCCCGGCCGTCGATTTGCCGCGCCTTAGCCGATGGATTGCCCGGTCTTTGCCCAGTCAGCCATGAACCCTTCAATGCCCTTGTCGGTCAGCGGATGCTTGACCAGCTGGCGGATGACGGCGGGGGGTGCGGTCATGACATCGGCGCCGATCCGCGCGCTTTCCAGAATGTGGATCGGATGGCGGACGCTGGCGACCAGGATTTCGGTGTCGAAGGCGTAATTGTCGTAAATCAGGCGGATGTCGCGGATCAGGTCCATGCCGTCAAATCCGACATCGTCGTGGCGGCCGACAAAGGGGGAGATGAAGGTTGCGCCCGCCTTGGCCGCAAGCAAGGCCTGATTGGCCGAAAAGCACAACGTGACGTTGACCATCGTGCCGTCGCTGGTCAGCGCCTTGCACGTCTTGAGCCCGTCGATCGTCAGCGGCACTTTGACCGCGACATTGGGCGCGAGTTTGCGCAGGATTTCGGCTTCGCGCATCATGCCGGCATGGTCGAGCGCCACCACTTCGGCCGACACCGGCCCATCAACGATGCCGCAAATCTCCTGCACGACTTCAAGAAAATTGCGGCCCGATTTGGCGATCAGCGACGGATTGGTGGTCACCCCGTCGACCAGCCCGCTTTCGGCCAGATCGCGGATGTCGGCGGTATCGGCGGTGTCGACGAAGAACTTCATGGCGGTTGATCCTACCCAGCGCTGGTGATGTCGCGCCCCAATGGCAAATTCCAGCGCAGGATGACAGCCCCTAGGCGGGGCGGCGCGGTCGCTGTTTGGCAGAAATTGATTTGATGACGAGGCCGCCGGCATCGTTGGGATCAATTGGCCGATCGGCGCGCGCCAGCGCCTGTGCCAGAAAGGCCTGCACGTCGGGGCTGTCCCACGCATCCGCGCTGTGCAGGCGCAGGTGGCGGACCTGGTTGCCGCTGCCGCCAAGCAGGCCGGCGGGATCATCGAGTCGCGTGCCCCAGGTGAAGCATAAGGTGACCCATCGCGGCATGACGGCGAGCGAAAAGATAACGTCCTTCACCCGGTCGGTCGCGCCAAAGCCGATGGCGAGCGCGTTGTAATTGTCATAGACCGGGATGGTCGCGCCGGGCAGCTGCGCCCGCGCCCTGGCCAGCAAGGCACGGGTCAGCGCCGCGACATCGGGCGTGAACTTGTCGATAAAGCCATCAAGCTGCGCCTGCGCGTCCATGTCACGGCCTTTCCAATGGGCGGCATGTTACAGCTAAATCGGTCGACCATAAATCGGGCGAACAATCGTGCCGCGGATGTGCGCGGCGGCGCCCATCATCGCGATGACGGAAGGCCTGCCATCCGGCGCCCGCGTCATTGTCATGAAAGCCGTCCTAGTGTGCGCTGATCGGCGGGAAGCGCCCCCTTTATTCGCGTCCTTCGCCGATTGGGAATCGCTATTGATCGGCGATGATGATCCCGATCCGGTCAGCCTTGATGCCGGAAAGTCGCAGCTGATACTGCCCGGGCAGCAGATCAAACCGCACGATTTTGCGGATGCCGCTGCACGTATCGCCGTGCTGATGTCCGGTTGCGGCCTGCGTCTTGCCGTCGCGGACCAGGTCAATCCATGCGGCATCGCTGAGCGCGACCGCATAGGAGCCGGCGCGCGGCACGGTGATTTCCACGACCAGCGCCTTGCCGCCGCGCGCGCGTTCCTGCGCCGTTTCGCCGGCGACAGCGCGCGCGCCGGTCACGTCAAAGCGCCGGCCAATGCCGGGGCGGTTGCCCGGCACTGTCCAGCCCGCAAAGCCGCGCGGCAGGACCGGCTGGACGGGGCAGGGTTGCGCCGCGGCTTCAGTCGCCAACATCAACCCAAGGATCATGACCAACATCGCGAGGCTCCCTTGCACAAATCAGCTATGCCCGGCCGTATATAGCATCCTGGCTGCAATCGCACCCTTTCGTGGGCGCGGCAAATCACCATAAAGGAAGGCATGTCATCCCGCGCCCGCGTCATCATCATGAATTCCGCGCTGGGGCCGCTCGACTACCGCGTGCCGCAGGGCATGACGGTCGCGCCGGGATCGATCGTCATCGCACCACTGGGGCCACGCCAGTTGCTGGGTGTGGTGTGGGAGGAAGACCGGATGCCGTCCCCCGGCGAGGTCGGCGACAACCGGCTGCGCAATCTGATCGGCGTGGTCGATAGCCCGCCGATTGCCGCGCCGCTGCGCCGCCTGATCGAATGGACGGCCAGCTATTATCTCAGCCCCCCGGCGTCGGTGGTACGGATGGCGATGCCGTCAAGCTCGGCGCTGGAAGGCGCGCGGACCGTGACCGAATACCGCGCCACCGGGCTGGTGCCGCCGCGGCTGACCCCGCAGCGTCAACAGGCGCTGGACCGGATCGCTGACCGACAGGGTGTGGTCCGTGAACTGGCGCTGGCAGCGGGCGTTTCCGACGGCGTGATCCGTGGGCTGGTAAAGGCGGGCGCGATCGAGGCGATCGAGGTGGCAATTGACGGCGCGTTCCCGATTCCCGATCCCGATCACGCCGCGCCGGCGCTGTCCGCCGATCAGCGCCGCGCCGCCGATGCGCTGGTCGGGGCAGTGACCGCGCAGCAATTCCACCCTTTCCTGCTCGACGGCGTCACCGGATCGGGCAAGACCGAAGTCTATTTCGAAGCGATCGCTGCCGCCATCAAGGCGGGCAGGCAGACGCTTGTCCTGCTCCCCGAAATCGCGCTGACCGAACCGTTTCTGCGCCGCTTTGCCGATCGATTTGGCTGCACGCCGGTCGCCTGGCATTCCGATCTTCGCCAGTCCGAACGCCGCC
>JAIELC010000157.1 GCA_019753375.1 Sphingomonas sp. | reverse complement strand
GGAAGGCCATGTCGGGCGCGCCGATCATGATCGGTACGAACCAGTTACCAAAGCCACCGATCATCGCGGGCATGACCATGAAAAAGACCATGATCAGGCCGTGGGCGGTGATCAGCACGTTCCACAGGTGGAGCGAATGGTCGAGACCCTGTTCGCCGCCGGGCAGGAATGCGGCCCAGGTCTGCAGATACTGAATACCCGGTTGCGCCAATTCGAGCCGCATCAGGCCCGATATCCCTCCGCCGATAATCCCCGCGACGATCGCGAAGATCAGATACAGCGTGCCGATATCCTTGTGGTTGGTCGACATGAACCAACGCGCAAAGAAGCCCGGCTTATGATCCGCATCATGGTGATGCGCGTGATCGCCGTGCGCCTGAAACGCGGCGGGGGAAAGGGCGGTATCGGTCATGATTTACTTGTCCGTGCTGGCGGCGGCATTGGCCGGCGCATCAATAATATTGCTTGCAGTGCCACCGGCGGCGGCAGGTTCGGCTGGAGCCGGGGCCGCGACCGGCGCCGCGCCCTTCACGGTGCCGCCCTTGGCGACAACCCATTTGTCAAACGTCGCTTTGTCAACCGCAACGACGGTAATCGGCATGAAACCATGGCGCGCGCCGCACAATTCCGAACACTGGCCAAAATACACGCCGGGCTTTTCGATCGTGAAGCTGGTTTCGTTAATCCGGCCCGGGATCGCGTCGAGCTTGATCCAGAAAGCGGGCATCGCCCAGCTGTGGATCACGTCGGCCGAGGTGGTGATCAGGCGGACGGGAACGCCAACCGGCAGAACGACGCGGTTGTCGGTCGCGAGCAGCGCCGGGCCGTCGGCATCGGTGCGGAATCGGTCCCCTGCGGCTTGTTCGCCCTTTTCCTTCAGCATGTTGGCGGTCAGTTCAATCCCGCCATTGTCGGGATATTCGTACGACCAATACCATTGATTGCCGATGGCCTTCAGCGTGATGGCGTTATCGGGGGCTGGCTTGAACTGCGCCTGCAGCAGGCCGATCGATGGGATGGCGATGAAGACAAGGATAACGACCGGGGCCAGCGTCCAGATCACTTCGATCATCGTGTTGTGCGACGTCTTTGATGCCACTGGATTGGCAGCGCGGCGATACCGGAACATCACCCAAAGCAGCAGGCCCAGCACGAAAAGCGAAATGATCGTGATGGTTGGGACCAGAATAATGTCGTGCATCCAGGCGGCGCGTTCGCCGGTCGGCGTAAATTGTTTCTGCAGGCCGATATGCTTGTCAATCGGCTGGCCGACGCTTGCGTCGGGCAGCACCGAGGGGCCGCCATCAAGCGCCAGCAAAGGATCGACAGTTTTGGTGTCTGCAGTGGCAGGAGCAGCGGCGGGCGCAGCCAAGGTGCCGGCATCGGCGGGAGTCGCGCTTTGTTGCGGTGCAGCAACGGTGACGCCGGCGGGGGGCGTGCCGGCCGGCTCGGCGGCGACGCCGACGCCTGCAACCGCGAGTCCGGCGGCGAGCATGAACAACTTCAACCCTGATTTACGCATCTTGCTTCTTTTCACCCTAAATCTGGCGGCGGCCGGCGGCCCGGATGCCCTAGGCGGGGATACGCCTTTTGCAGGGGCCTATACGCATGGTGCTCCCCGGTCTCAAGCGCGGCAATACAGTTTTTTGGCTGCGTTTGCGTTGCACGGGTAATGTTGCAATTCTATCAGGCGCGACCATAGCCCAAAAATTCACAGGCGTCGAATGACCGAAGACCAAGTGCTCGCCGAGTTTCGTGACGCCCAGGCTTTGCTTGAAGGGCATTTTATTTTGTCGTCGGGATTGCACAGTTCCCGCTACTTGCAATGCGCCCGGGTGTTGATGGATCCGGCGCGGGGCGCGCGTTTGGCGTCGGCGTTGGTCGGTGCCTTGCCGATGGCGGTGCGCGACTCGATCGACATTGTGGTCTCGCCCGCCATGGGTGGGGTGATCGCGGGGCATGAAATGGCGCGCGCGCTGGGCGTAGCGGCGATGTTTCTGGAACGACCCACCGGCACTTTTGAATTGCGCCGCGGCTTCCGTCTTGATGCAGGCGCCCGCGTGCTGATGATGGAAGACGTTGTTACCACCGGCTTGTCATCTCGGGAGGCCATTGCAGCGATCCACGCCGCCGGGGGCAAGGTTGTTGCCGCGGCCGCCCTGGTCGACCGGTCGAATGGTAGCGCCGATCTGGGCGTGCCCTTTTATCCGCTCATCCGGCTCGATGTCCCAACCTATGGCGCCGACGACCTGCCACCCGAACTGGCTGCCATTCCCGCAATCAAGCCCGGCAGCAGGGTGGCCGCATGACCGCGCCGCTCCGATTGGGCGTCAACATCGATCATGTCGCCACCGTCCGCAACGCGCGCGGGGCGGGCTATCCTGATCCGGTCCGCGCGGCACTGGTCGCAGCGCAGGCGGGGGCAGACGGCATCACCGCGCACCTGCGCGAAGACCGCCGGCATATTACCGACGCCGATATTGCCCGGCTCTCCGCCGAACTGGCCATTCCGCTCAACCTGGAAATGGCGGCGACCGACGAAATGCTGGGCATTGCGCTGCGTCACCGTCCGCACGCGGCCTGCATCGTTCCTGAAAAGCGCGAAGAACGGACCACCGAAGGCGGGCTTGATGCGGCAGGCTATTTTGATCATCTGGCGCCGATGGTCAGCGCCTTGCTGGCGGCAAATATCCGCGTGTCGCTGTTTATCGAGCCCGATGTGCGCCAGATTGATGCGGTGCTCCGGCTTGGAGCGCCCGTGATCGAGCTCCACACTGGCCGCTATGCCGAGCTGGAGGGCCCCGCCCAGGCAGAGGAACTGCGGCGCTTGACCGAAGCGGCGGCGCTGGGCGCCCGGAACGGGCTGGAAATCCATGCGGGTCACGGGCTGACCACCGCCAATGTTGCGCCGATTGCCGCGATTGCGCACGTCAGGGAGCTGAACATCGGCCACGCGATCATCGCCGACGCGATCTTCATGGGGCTGGATCAGGCGGTTCTGGCCATGCGCGCAGCCATGGATGCGGCGCGGTGATCGTCGCGATCGGGTCCGACCTTTGTAATATCGACCGAATTCAGGCGTCGCTTGACCACTTCGGCGAGCGGTTTGAACAGCGCGTTTTCACCGATATCGAGCGTGCCAAGGCCGCGTCGCGACCCTTTACCAAGGCGGGCACGCTGGCGAAACGCTTCGCCGCCAAAGAAGCTTTTTCTAAGGCGGTCGGCACCGGGTTCAAGCGCGGGGTGTTCATGAAGGATATCGGCGTGGTCAATGCGCGTTCCGGAGCGCCGACGCTCGCGCTGACGGGCGGTGCCAAAGCAAGACTTGACGCGTTGACACCACCGGGCCACGTCGCCGTCGTACATCTGACGCTCACCGACGATCATCCATGGGCACAGGCGATGATAGTGATTGAAGCAGTGCCGGCAACCGCTGCATGACGGGACAGGTTAATGCCAAATAAGGATCTGGCCTTGAGTGCCGACGGGATAAACGCCGCCAAACCACCCGCCGCCGGAACCGACTGGTTGGCCGAGGCACGGGGTATTTTGTGGCTGATATTGGCGGTGCTGGGCTTTCACAGCTTGATCGCCAAACCCTTTTACATTCCCTCCGAATCGATGCTGCCCGATTTGTTGGTGGGGGATCACCTGATCGTCACCAAATATCCTTATGGCTATTCGTATATTTCGCCGACCTTTCACGTCTTGCCGTTCTTCAAGGGGCGGTTGCTGGGGCGGCTTCCCGAACGCGGCGACATTGTTGTCGCAGTGCCGCCGGGATCTGGATCCGACTATATCAAGCGCGTGATCGGGTTGCCCGGCGACCGGCTGGAAGTGCGCGATGGGGTGGTCATCCTGAACGGCGTCCCGATCAAGCGCGGCCCCGTTCATTATGTCGACATTCCCAATTATGGCGGCGACGCGCTGTCCGAAGGCGGGGTCAGCTGTGACCCGGGCCAATATCCCGGCGCGTTGTATGTCGCGCGCGATGGTACCCGGCACTGCCGATTGCCGCTGGTCACCGAAACCCTGCCCAATGGCCGCAGCTACGACACGGTCGAACTGGGGCTGAGCGATGGCGACAATCGCCCGCCGATTACCATTCCCGCCCACCAAGTCTTCCTGATGGGCGACAACCGCGATCGCAGCGCCGATAGCCGTTTTTCGATCGCCGAGCGCGGACTTGGCGGGCCGGTGCCCTGGGAAAATCTGGGCGGGCGTGCCGAATTCATCACCCATTCGTTTGACGGCAAAGCAAGCTGGAGCCCGTTGAGCTGGTGGGGGGCGCTTCGCGACGGGCGTGCTGGCCGATCGCTGCACGCGCAGCGCGTTCCCGTCAAATGAGCGACCCCGATTTGCCTGTCTATCGTGGTGCGGGGCCCAGTGAGCTGCGTGATCCGTTGGTTCGCCAGGAACTGAAGCGCGCATCGGTGTGGCTCGGGCTGGCGGCCGCGATGGCGCTGGTGGTGCTGCTTATCCAGCCGCTGCTGATCATATTCGGGGGGCTTGTCTTTGCCTCGATGCTCGATGGCGGGGTGCGGTTGCTGGGTCGGGTGCTGCCGATCGGCCGCGGCTGGCGCCTGCTGATCGTGGTGGTCCTGACCATCGGTTTCATTGCCGGGACCGTGTATCTGACGGGCGTGCAGGTCGCCGATCAGTTTGCCCAGCTTCGGGCGACGCTGGAGATCCAGGGCGCCAAGCTGGTTGGCTGGGCGTCGGAACACGGCTTCATGCCGGGCCGGGCCGATGTGAACAGCATCGTTCAACAGGGCCTGGGATCATTCGGCCGGTTGACGTCGTTCGTCAGTTCTGCGGTCGGGGCGGCGGCCAGCTTGCTGATGGTGCTGGTGATCGGGCTGTTCGTGGCCATGGAACCGCGGCTGTATGAACGCGGTCTGCAGTGGCTGGTGCCATCTGACATGCGTGGCGAATTTGCGATCACGATCGACCGGATGGCCTATACGATGCGCCGGTTGCTGGCGGGGCGGTTGCTGGGCATGCTGGTCGAAGGCGTGCTGATCTGGATCATGCTGATGCTGGGCGGGGTGCCGATGGCGCTGCTGCTGGGCATATTGGCAGGCATATTGGCGTTCATCCCCAATATCGGGGCCATCGTCACCGGCGTGCTGATGGTGGCCGTCGGGTTCAGCGCCGGCATCAACACCGGTTACTGGGCGATCTTTACCTATTTCCTCGTCCAGAATTTTGATGGCTATGTCGTTATCCCGATGGTCGCCCGGCGGACGGTTGATATGCCGCCCGCGCTCACCTTGTCATCGCAGATTCTGGCATCAACGCTGTTCGGCGTGTTCGGGCTGGCGCTCGCCGATCCCATGGTGGCGATGATCAAGGTCGCGCTGGAACGCGAATCCGAACTGGCCGAGCGCGGTGGCAAAGCGGACGGAGTGCCTGATGATCCGCCTGCATGACTATTGGCGTTCGTCGGCAAGCTACCGGGTCCGGATCGCGCTCCAGCTAAAACAGGTGCCGTTTGAAACGGTGTCGGTTAATCTGCTCAAGGGCGACCAGCGCAGCGCTGCCAATCTCGCGGTCAACCCGCAAGGGCTTGTGCCGACGCTGGAAGTCGACGGGGTTCCCATGACCCAAAGCATGGCGATCATCGATTATCTGGACCGTATCTTTCCCGATCCGCCGCTTTTCCCCGCGGAACCCATTGCCCGGGCCCGGGCGCTGGCCATGGCGCTGGTGATTGCGGCCGACATTCACCCCCTGAACAACACGCGCGTGCTGAACCGGTTATCCGCGGACTTTGGCGCAGATCAGGTCGGACGCGATGCCTGGTATGCGCACTGGATCGCCGACGGGTTTCGCGCCCTCGAATTGATGGCTTGCAATGAAGACAGGGATGGTGCTGGCCCGTTTCTGGGCGGGGATCGTCCGGGGATTGCCGATATCTGCCTGGTGCCACAAATGTATAATGCGCGACGGTTCAATGTGCCGGTTGATGCCTTTCCTCGCCTGATCGCCGCTGATGCCGCCGCAACCGCGCTGCCGGCTTTCGCAGCCGCCCATCCTGACCGCGCAAAGCCGATCGAACCTTAAAAGCGCCGCGTGACCGGCGCGGACGGGCTCGCTTCTTGCGCGACGCCGCCACCTGCCCCAGATGACGACCGGTTTTTGATGACCGATGGCGCGGGGCGACGCGCTGCCCGCAACAACGCCCGCAACGGCGCCCGCAACAACAAGGATTGATTGTGACCACGCCGATCATCGAAACGCCATCAGCCGCGGGAGCGATGCTCAACGGGCCTGTCATGAAAGGCCGGTGGCCGACGATCATCGGCGGTTTCCTGACCCTGGCAATGACGATCGGCGTCGTGCGGGCATTGCTGGTCCACGGCGTGGCGGGGTTGTCGACGGCGCTGCCGGACAGTGTGTTTTTCTATCTGGCCTTTGCTGTTCTGTACGCCGCGAGCCCGATCGGCGACTATGTGATTTTTCGGCGGTTATGGGCAATCCCGGCATCAGGCCTGACGGCGCTGTCTAAAAAGCGGATCGCGAACGATGTTCTGGTCGGCTATTCCGGGGAAGCCTATTTCTACGCCTGGGCACGCCAGCGCACCACGATGGTGGCGGCACCTTTTGGCGCGGTGAAAGACGTCAGCATCCTGTCCGCCATCGCCGGCAATGTCGTCACGCTGGCGATCGTTCTGCTGGCGCTGCCGTTCGCCAATGGGCTCATCGGGCCTGATGAATTCAGGGTCCTTGCCGCTTCGGCGGCGGTGGTCATTGCCATTTCGCTGCCGTTCCTGATTTTTTCCCGGCGCGTATTTTCGCTGGCGAGGCCGCTATTGTGGTGGATTTTTCTGATCCACATCCTGCGACTGGTCGTGTCGTCGGTCATGCTGGCCGTCGCGTGGCATTTTGCCATGCCGGCTGTATCGCTGGGCATGTGGCTGTTGCTGTCCGCCGGGCGGATGCTTGCCTCAAGATTGCCGCTCGTGCCGAACAAAGACCTTCTTTTCGCCAACTTTGCCATCCTGTTGATCGGGCAAGGACAGCAAACGGCGAATCTGGTCGCGGTGACTGCAGCGCTCACGCTGGTGGTCCATGTGGTGCTGATGGCCGTGTTTGGCGTGCTCGATGTGTTGAGGAACCGGTAATGAAATCGAAAATGCTGGCGATGATCGTCAGCGCGGTGCTGATCGTTCCCGCCGTTGCGGCCGTCCCGGCTATTGCCGCCATTGGCAGCGATGCCGCGGCTTGTGAAATCGGCAACGAGCCCGCGATTCTGGCCGATATTTCAGGCCTCAAGGATCGAACAGGCAGGGTAAAGCTGGAGCTTTACCCCGCCACCGATGCCGATTTCCTGAAGGACGACCGCGATCTGATCGCCCAGAAAAAATTCTTTAGGCGGGTCTGGGCAGATATGCCCGCGTCGGGCCATGTCGAGGTTTGCATCAAAGTACCGCACCCGGGCCGCTACGCGCTGTTCTTTACGCATGATCGCGATGGCAAGAACAAGTTCAACTTCCGGGTCGATGGTGCCGGCGTGCCCAGCAACCGCCGCATCGGCATGTCGCGGCCCAAGCTTGACGCAGCGGTGGTGGATGTCGGCAGTGGCGTTACCGTTACCCATATCCGCGCCCAGTATCTGCGCAGCATCCTGACCGGCTTTGGTCCGTTGAAGGACGGATAACAGCCCGCCATCCTGTCGCCCCGCCGCCCTGCTGCCCCGGCGGTCTGACCGCAGAACAGCCATTATCTGGCGGGCGGCGTGCCGGGCAGGTAGAGGCAAAAAGGGCTGTCCGGCACGATTACCTTGCGCCAGCCCGCCACAATGGCGCGCCGCTCCAGAGCCAGGTCGAGGCGATCCTGCCCCCTGACACTGCGTTCCCCGCCCACCATGATCGCGCCGATGGCCTGCTGCCCGATATTGAAATGGTCGGCAGAGACCAGTCGATTACGCCCTTCGTCGGCGCGATCGAGCAGGCCATGGCTGCGAAAGTAGAACGGCCCGGTGGCGAAATAGGGATCGATTGTCCGGCCGGTTGCGGGGACATATTGGGGGGACAGGGTGGCGACGGGGCCTGATACCCCTTGCAAATCCATCACCCGGCGAATGGCGATGCTGTGGCGAAACGCGGTGATCATCGGCAGACCATCACGCCCGGCAAGACGCAGCCCGTCGATCGTCGGCGCCACGCCCGCGCAGGCAAAAATGACCACCAGAATCCGCATCATCCGGCCGGGCGCCTGCCGTTCCCAGATTACCGCCAACGCGACGAACAAGGCGGGTAGAATCGGCAGCAGATATTGGCGCCAGGTGGGTGACGGTATCAGGCCTGCAGCCAGACCTGCGCCGACCAGCAGACCCAGCAGTGTCATTACCGGTGCAATCCGGCAGTGGCGGGCAACCACCGCCAGCGCCAGCAAGGCAGGGCCCAGCGCCAGGAATTTCACGCTATCCAGCACTTTGTAACCCAGCGTCAGCTTTGCTGCACGCCCGGTCGCCTGATACCATTCGGCTGGCGCCGCGCTGGGAAAGGTCAGGACCTGAAAAACAAACTGGTCGGGCGCCATGGCCGCCAGCCGCAGCACGAACAGCGCAACCGGCACCGCGCCCAGCGCGACCCAAATCGGCCGAGCGCGGCGATTGGCCAGCGCCCAGCCGCCATAAGCAATGGCCGGCAACGCATAGGATATTTTCGCGGCGGTGGCGGCTGCCAGCAACAGGCCAATCAGCGCAGCGTCACGCCGGGATTGTCCATCGTCCCGGGATCCGCCGTCTTCTGGGCGGTGCAGGGCCATCGCCAGGGCCAGCGCCAGCAACATTGCGGGCAGCGCGTCGTTGCGCGCGACACCGACGCTGAACAAAAAGATATCGCAGCACCCCAGCATGGCCGCAGCGAAGAACGCGGTTCGCACCGATGCCCCGGCGCGGCGTGCCGCGACATAGACCGACAACAGGATGACGGTGCCAAACAGCGCATTCAGCAGGCGCAATCCCGGATAGACGAACGTCGCCATCACGGCCGCGATCGGCGCAAGCAACAGCGGCTGCAGCGGCGTTTGCAGATAGGCGAAGTCGCGATAGGGAAGCCCGTGCTGCGCCAGCACCGTCGCGGCGACATATTGGCTCTCGTCATGATCAATTGGTCGCGCCATGGCGAGCACCGCGAGCACCAAGCTGACCACAAGACCGACCAGAACAACATGGGCCGTTGCCGGTCGGTCTGCGGCGCGCAATAAGCCGGATGGAAAAGCGCTGCGCGTTGTCACGAAGCAGCCATATCGAACGCGCAGTAGGCGTCCGGTTGCAATGCCAGGGGATCCGTCATGAACATGCGAATTGACCGTCGTTCTTTTATGTTGACCGGATCGCTCGGTCTTGGGGCGTTTGCGATCCCCGGCTTTGCCCAGACGATGACCATGGCCGATGCACGCGGCTTTACCCATTGTGTGGCCAGCGGGGAACCCGGCGCCGATTCGATGCTGTTGTGGACGCGCTATGTGCCGGCCAGCGGCGATTCCGTGCATTTGCGGGCAGAAATCTCACCGACCGCGGATTTCGCCAAGGTGGTATCGGGCGGGCAGCAGGTTACCGGCCCGTGGCGCGACTGGACCGCGAAGATCACCGTCGACGGGCTGAAGCCGGCCACGACCTATTTTTACCGTTTTGTCGCGCCCGATGGCAGCTTCTCACCGGTCGGGCAGACCAGAACATTGCCGGTGGGGCCGGTCGCCTCTTTCCGCGCGGCGATTTTTTCCTGTTCAAACATGCCGTTCGGCTATTTCAACGCCTATGCGCATGCGCACAATCGTACCGATATCGATCTGGCCATCCATCTGGGTGATTATTTCTACGAATATGCGGGCGGCCATTATCCCGAACCCAAGGATGCCATTGCCGACCGGATTCCGGCACCGGAACACGAGATTGTCCATATTGTCGATTACCGGCTGCGCTATGCCAGCTATCGCAGCGATCCTGATCTCCAGCGGCTGCATCAAAGCGTGCCGATGATCGTCCAGTGGGATGACCATGAAAGCGCCAATGACAGCTGGGAAGGGGGTGCAGAAAACCACCAGTCGGCCGAGGAAGGCGACTGGAATGTGCGCCGGGCGGCGGCCATGCAGGTCTACCGCGAATGGATGCCGGTTTCGGACGAGCCCTGGAAATCCTATGAAATTGGGACACTTGCCACGCTGTTCCGCACCGAGACGCGGCTGCTCGGCCGGACCAAACAGCCCGACATTGCCGGCGTGTTCAAGGCGTTTGACACGCAAAAGGCGCTGGCGACATTTCGCGACACGGTCTGGCTCGACCCTGCATCGTCGATGATGGGCACGCAGCAGGAAAGCTGGCTGGCGCACGCGATGCGCGCGTCGGTGAAGGCAGGGCAGAAATGGCAGGTGGTTGGCTTTGGCACGGTGATGGGCAACCAGTATCTGCCGGCCGATGCGGTCAGCTGGCTGGCACCCGATGCGGGCGCCCGGGCAAAGACCTTTGTGCTGGCGGGGATTGCGGCGGCGAAGGCCGGGTTGCCCTTCAATTATGATAGCTGGGGCGGATATCCGGCGGCGCGCGCGCGTTTCCTGAAGGCATCGCAGGCGATGGGCGCCAATCTGATCGCCATATCCGGCGACAGCCATAATGCGTGGGCGCATGATCTGGGCCAGGACGGCAAGCCTGCCGGGGTTGAATTCGCCGGGCACAGCGTCACCTCGCCGGGCTATGAATCGGCGGTTGCCGCCGATGCCAGGACAGTGGCGGAAGGCCTGATCAAGGCCAGCCCCGAACTCAAATGGTGCGACACCAGCCGGCGGGGTTATATGGCGCTGACGCTGACCCCCACCAAGGCATCAAACGACTGGATCATGGTCGATACGATCAAGGAAAAGTCAGTCAAGGCCATGGTCGGGCACACCGCGACGGTTATGCGCGGCCGCAACGTCATGGCGTAAACGGCCGCCGGATCCGCAGGCGACGCTGGGCGCGTTGCTGGCAGCGCTCCTGCCGGTGACGGGTCAGGCGGGCGTCTTAGGCCAGCGACTGGGTGGATGGCGCGCGGTCCCCGGCATAGCCGAACAAGCGGGCAGCCAGGCGGCCCGCCATCGCCGTCGCTGGTAACAGCGGGATCAGATAGGCGAGGTGGTACCAAAGCGGATAGTCGGCCCAGACGCGAAACAGATGGATCGGCAGCGAGACCGCCAGAAACACGCTGCCCAGCCATCCTGCGGCCCGGCCGGAGTCGCGGGCGACGCGCGTCGTCGCGCTGGCACCCGCCACGATGCAGACCGCCGCCGCCGCCAGCCGGGTGAGCAGCATCGCATTGGTGTAGGTCTTGCCGATCTCTGCCGCCGCATAGGCAGGCCATAGGCCGCGCGCGAGAAGCACGGCGCCAATGCCTGTCGCCACCGCGACGATGCAGCCAATCGCTATTCCCGCGCCCAGGCGCCCTGTGGTCGCCAATGTTACCCCCAATGCTATCCCCAATGCTATCCCTGCACCGCCGTCACGAAATAATCGAGTTTGGTATTGTCGCTGATCTGGAACCCGCGCGCCGGGTTGAAACTCAGGCCGCGCACATCGATGACGCGCAGGCCGGCGGCCTCGACCATGGCGGTCAACTCGTCGGGGGTAAGGAATTTGTCCCAGTCATGCGTGCCGCGCGGGATCTGGCCGGTCCCCTCGGCCAGCGTGATCAGCGCGATGCGCGACAGCGCGGTGCGATTGGGGGTGGACAGGATCATTAGGCCGCCGTCGGCCAGCGCCCCCGCCAGTCCGTCGACAAACGCGGCCGGATCGGTCACGTGCTCGATCACTTCCAGACTGGTGACGAGATCAAACGTCTCCCCGTGCAGCTGTTCAACGCTGCCGTGGCGATAGTCGATCGCCAGCCCCGATTGCTCCGCATGAAGACGCGCCACGGCGATATTTTCCGCGGCCGCATCCAGTCCCGTCACTGCAGCACCCAGCCGGGCGAGTGGCTCGCACAGCAACCCCGCGCCACACCCGACGTCGAGCGCGCGCTTGCCGGCCAGTGGCGCAAATGCCGTGCTGCTGCCATGCCAGTGCCCGTCAATTGCCTCGCGAATATAGCGCAGCCGCGCGGGATTCAGCCGGTGCAGCATGGCTGATGATCCCCGCGGATCCCACCAGTCGCGCGCGAGCGCGCCGAAATGGGCTGCCTCAGCCGGGTTGATGGTCGTTGCGGGTGCGCTTGCCTTTGCCATGGGTGCCACTTATCAGGCACCCCCGCCCAACCCAAGGGGAATGCGTACCACCGATGGCCCGTATCGTGATGAAATTCGGCGGCACGTCGATGGCCGGCATCGAACGCATTCGTAGCGTCGCCGCGCGCGTCAAGCGCGAGGTCGCGGCCGGCAACCAGGTTGCGGTCGTCGTTTCCGCCATGGCCGGAGAGACCGACCGGCTGGTCAATTTCTGTCGGGAAGCCAGCGCGCTTTACGATCCGCGCGAATATGACGTTGTGGTATCGGCGGGCGAGCAGATAACGTCCGGGCTGCTGGCAATTGCGCTGCAGGAAATCGGCGTCCCTGCGCGCAGCTGGCTCGGCTGGCAACTGCCCATCCGAACCTCGGCCGCCTTTGCCAAGGCGCGGATCGAGGACATCGACACCGACGCGCTCAATGCGTCGCTGGCATCGGGGGAAGTGGCGGTCATTCCGGGCTTTCAGGGCGTGGCAGAAGGCGAACGTGTCACCACATTGGGCCGCGGCGGATCGGATACGTCGGCGGTTGCGGTTGCCGCCGCCATGAAGGCGGACCGGTGCGACATCTACACCGATGTCGACGGTGTCTACACCACCGACCCGCGCATCGTCCCCCGCGCACGCAAACTTCGGCAGGTGACCTATGAGGAAATGCTCGAACTGGCGAGCGTCGGCGCCAAGGTATTGCAGACCCGGTCGGTTGGCCTGGCCATGAAGGAAAATGTCCGCATTCAGGTATTGTCGTCATTCACCGGCGACGACGCCCCGATGGCGGATACGCTGCCTGGCACCATGATTGTCGGCGAAGAGGAGATTGACGAAATGGAACGCCAGCTGATCACCGGGATCGCGCATGACAAGAATGAAGCGAAGATCACGCTGACCAATGTGCCCGACCTGCCGGGCGCGGTGGCAAGCATTTTTGAACCGCTGGCCGAAGGCGCGATCAATGTTGACATGATCATCCAGAATATCGCGCATCAGACCGGATCGACCGACGTTACCTTCACGGTGCCGTCCGCCGACCTGGCCCGGTCGATCGACTTGCTCACCAATGCCAAGGCGAAGATCGGTTTTGCCGATCTGGTGCACGATACGCGCGTCGCCAAAATTTCGGTGGTCGGTGTCGGCATGCGCAGCCATGCCGGGGTCGCCAGCACCATGTTTTCGACGCTGGGCGCGCGGCGAATCAACATCCTCGCCATCTCAACCAGCGAGATCAAGGTCAGCGTGCTGATCGATGAGGACGAAACCGAACTTGCGGTGCGAGTCCTGCACACCGCCTATGGCCTTGATGCGGAGGAAGCCGCTTGACCCTCGGCCAGGAGCGCCTTGCACGGCGGATGGCGCGCGGCGCCGACTTCCTTGGGTCGCCCACCGCGATCATCTGCGGCGCCATGTCATGGGTGTCCGAACGCCATCTGGTCGCGGCGGTATCGAATGCTGGCGGCTTCGGGCTGATTGCGTGCGGGGCCATGTCGCCCGAGCTGCTCGACGCGGAAATTACCGCCACCAAGGCGCGGACCGATAAACCGTTTGGCGTCAATCTGATCACCATGCACCCGCAATTGACCGATCTGATCGCGGTCTGCACCCGCCACAGCGTGACGCATGTGGTCCTGGCAGGCGGGCTTCCGCCTGCGGGGGCGCTTGATGCGATCAAGGCAGGCGGCGCGAAGGCAATCTGCTTTGCGCCCGCGCTGAGCCTCGCCAAAAAGCTCATCCGATCGGGTGTCGATGCGCTGGTTGTCGAAGGGATGGAAGCCGGCGGCCATATCGGCCCGGTGGCGACCAGCGTGCTGGCGCAGGAGATTTTGCCCGAGGTTGCCGATCAGGTACCGGTCTTTGTTGCGGGCGGCATTGGCCGGGGTGACATGATTTCGGGCTATCTGGACATGGGCGCGGCGGGGGTTCAGCTGGGGACGCGCTTTGCCTGCGCGACCGAAAGCATTGCGCATCCCAATTTCAAAAAGGCGTTTTTCCGCGCCTCTGCCCGTGATGCGATCGCCAGCGTGCAGATTGATCCGCGCCTGCCGGTGATCCCGGTGCGCGCGCTGAAGAATGCCGGTGCGGAATTGTTCACCGCGAAACAGCGCGACGTCGCGCAAGCCCTTGACGAGGGACGCGTCGATATGGGGGAAGCGCAGCTGCAGATCGAACATTATTGGGCAGGCGCGCTGCGCCGCGCGGTGATTGAGGGCGATGTGGAGCATGGCAGCCTGATGGCGGGCCAGTCGGTTGGCATGGTCACCCGGGAAGAACCGGTGGCGGACATTATCGCTCAGCTAATGGCCGAAGCCGCGCATGCGCTGGAGAAGCGCGCGGCCTGATCCCGGCCATTTTCGCTGGTTGGTTGCGTCCAATTGCACCCCGGTTGCGGCAAAGCGGACTGGGCGGATTCGTCCGGTCTCGCTACGCTTCCATCAACAAGATGATGCCCTCCAAGTCTGGGGGCTGGGCCAGGGATTTGGGCCAGAGATATGGGCCAGGGAGAAGGGACAGGGGAATGGGGATGCGCCATTGGCGATACGCCGCGCCGTCGATGGGGCTGGCACTGGTGCTGGCGGGATGTGCGACCCACCGGGCGCCCGTTGCAGAGGCAACAAAAGCCCCGCCCGCCCCGCCGATCGTGGACAAGGCGGACATTCCCTTGTCGGCCAAGGCAGCCACGCTGTCCCAGATCTGGCATATGCGCGTGGCACTCAACGTCGCCGCGCTGGCTTGTCGCGGGCCGGGCAGCAGCGCGCTGGTCGCAGGCTATAACCGGATGCTGCACAAGCGCGATGCGCTGCTGGCGATGGCACAGGAGGCTGCCTATGCCGATTATGGCGGCCGGTCGAAATCCAACGGGTATGATTCCGCAATGACCCGGCTGTACAATCACTATGCCCAGCCCTTTGCGCAAGCCGACTTCTGCACAACGGCGCAGCGGGTCCAGCGCGCCGAAGAAAAGATCGCAGAGGCCAGTTACCGCCAGTTCGTGGCGGCGGCGCTGGATGATCTCGACGCGCCGTTTGCGGCACCGCCGCCGCTGCGCCCCGCGGTAACAAAGGCAACGCGCGCTGCCACCCCGGCGCGGCATGCCCGTAAACGACGCAGGCGCTAGGCACTATCGACCGAATTTGCCCGCGTCACGGCGGCATTCGCGCCAAAATGCCGCTGGGCGCTGTCATCCGCTAACGCTTTCTGTTAGCGAATTTGCATGCCGTCGAGCTCTGCTGCCTCTGCCCGTGAAATTCTGGTGCGTCTGCACGATGTCATGGCATCGCGAACCACCGCGCAGGCCAAGCTCAACAGCGTGGTCCAGATTATCGGCGCCGCGCTAAACAGCGAAGTTTGCTCGATTTATCTGCTCCGCGACGGCGTGCTCGAATTATTTGCGACGCGCGGGCTGGATCAGGCGGCCGTGCATGTCACCAAGCTTGCCCTGGGCGAGGGGCTGGTCGGCACGATTGCCAAGAATGTCGACACGCTCAACCTTGATGAAGCCGCCTCGCATCCTGATTTCGCCTATAAGCCTGAAACCGGCGAAGAAAAATTCCACAGCTTTGCCGGCGTGCCGATCATCCGCCGCGAACGATCGGTCGGGGTGCTGTGCGTCCAGCATGCCGACCCGCACCCCTATGACGATGTCGAGATCGAAGCGCTGCAGACCGTTGCGATGGTCTTGTCTGAGCTGATCGCCAATGCCGAACTGATCGACGGGCAAAGTGTCGCTGCCGTCCGTCCGCAATCGACCGCCGCGACGCGGATCGAAGGATTGAAGCTGGTCGACGGGATGGCGCGCGGCGTTGCCGTGTTCCATCAGCCGCGCATTACCATCGAACATACCGTCGCCGAAGATACCGAGGCCGAGCGCCACCGCGTCTACGCCGCGTTCGACAAGATGCGCGAGCAGATTGATCGGATGACCAGCCAGGCCGAATTCGGCGTTGGTGGGGAACATGAAGAGGTCATCGCGACCTATAAGATGTTTGCCTATGATGAAGGCTGGGCACGGCGGATCAACGAGGCGATCGATAGCGGGCTGACCGCCGAAGCAGCGATCGAGCGCGTCCAGCAGCGCACCCGGATGCGGATGCGCCAGATCGACGATGCCTTGCTGGCCGACCGGATGCATGATCTGGAAGACTTGTCCAACCGGCTGCTGCGGATCGTGTCGGGCCAGATGGGCACGGCCGCGCAAATGGGCTTGCGGCAGGACACCATCCTGATCGCCCGCAATCTGGGACCTGCCGAACTGCTTGAATATGACCGCCGCCGGTTAAAGGGCGTGGTGCTCGAAGAAGGATCGTTGACCGCGCATGTGACGATCGTCGCGCGAGCAATGGGCGTGCCGGTGCTGGGACGGGTCAAGGATGTCCGCCGCGAAATCGCCGAGGGCGATCTGCTGCTGCTCGACGTTACCGCCGGGACGGCATTCGTGCGTCCGACACCCGCGATCGAGGAAAGCTTTGAAGGCAAGCTGTTGCTCAGCCAGCGTCGGCGTGCGTCGTTCGCGGCGATGCGCGCGGCGCCGCCGACAACCGCTGATGGCCATCGCCTGACCCTGATGGTCAATGCCGGTCTGCGCGACGATGTCGCCGCGCTTGACCTGACCGGGGCCGACGGGATTGGCCTGTTCCGTACCGAATTCCAGTTTCTGGTGTCGGCAACCTTGCCGCAGCGCGAACGGCAGTTGCGCCTGTACCGCGATGTGCTGGACGCGGCTGGCGATCGGCCAGTCATTTTCCGGACCGTCGATATCGGCGGTGACAAGGCGCTTCCCTATCTGAAAGGGGACAGCGAGGATGAAGAGAACCCGGCAATGGGCTGGCGCGCGATCCGGCTGGCGCTTGAGCGCGACGGGTTGATGAAAGCGCAGGCGCGCGCGCTGATCGAAGCATCGGCCGGACGCACGCTGAATGTCATGTTTCCGATGGTTTCCGAACCGTGGGAATTCGACGAAGCCCGGACCTTGTTTGAAGCGCAGCGCACTTGGCTGGCCGGGCGCAACCGCAAACTGCCCGCGCAAATCCGCTATGGGGCGATGCTCGAGGTGCCGGCACTGGCGGAAACGCTCGATCTGCTTTTGCCCAATCTTGATTTCCTGTCGATCGGGACCAACGATCTGACCCAGTTTCTCTTTGCCGCCGACCGCGCCAATCCAAAGCTGGCGGAACGCTATGACTGGCTGTCGCCATCGATCTTGCGCTTTATCGCCCGCGTGGTTGCGCCCACCCGCGCCGCCGGCGTCGAGCTGGGCGTGTGTGGGGAAATGGGCGGGCGAACGCTGGAGGCAATGGCGCTGATCGGCCTGGGGATTGAGCGCCTGTCGATCACGCCGGCCGCCGTCGGTCCGGTCAAGGCAATGATCCGATCGCTCAACCGCGACCGGCTGATGGCGGACATGGCCGTGCTGCTGGCGCACCCGCCACGCGACATGCGCGGGGCGTTGACCGACTGGGCGACGAAAAATAATGTCGAACTGACCTGATCGGGGCCCAAAACGGCTATCCATGCGTTGACATCAGGCGCGCGCTGTTGGCACATCGCCGAAAAGAGGTCGCGATGCCGGAGAAAGTCATGACAGATCCCGAAGGCGGCGAGGAAGCGACCCTTTTTCCAAAGACCGCTGGGGAAAAATTGCGCGACGCGCGTGAATCGCAGGGCCTGACACTTGCTGATGTCGCGGCGCGCACGCGGATCCCGATGCGACATCTCGAAGCCATTGAGATTTCCGATTATACCGGCTTGCCGTCGCCCACCTATTCGGTTGGCTTTGCCAAGGCCTATGCGCGCGCGGTCGGGGCCGATGAAGTGGCGATCGGGCGCGAAGTGCGCGGGCAGGCCGATGTGGCGCCGCGCCCGACCGAATATATTCCGTATGAGATCGCCGATCCGTCGCGACTGCCACCGCGCGGGCTGACCACCGTTGTTTCGGTGGTGGCGGTGTTGCTGCTGATGGGTGTCGGCATCTGGTATGGTACCAGCTGGTTTCGTGGTGACGGTTCGTCGGCGGCTCCGGCACCGGTCGCCAGTCCCGTCACCAGCCCGGTCGCAACGGCGCCGGTGCCCGCCGCCACGGCGCCGGCGGTGTCGACCGGCGCACAGGTAACGCTGACCGCGACCGATACGGTGTGGCTGCGCTTGTATGATAGCGCGGGCAAGACGCTGTTTCAGGGCGAACTCAAGCCCGGCGATCATGTCGACGTCCCCGCCGATGCCGACCGTCCGATGGTCAATGTCGGTCGGCCGGATCAGCTCAAGGTGACGGTCAACGGATCGATCGTGGCCCCGCTTGGCACCGGCGAGCGGGCGATCAAGGATGTCGGGGTCAGTGCCGAAGCGCTGCTGGCGCGCGGGCAGGAAGCGCCCGGCACGGCGGGGCTTACAGCATCCCCACCATTGCCCGGCGCGGTCGCGCGCCCTGCACCGGCTCGAACGCCAACAAGGACGCCCGCTGACCGGATACAGACAGATCCGGCGCAGTCGACAGCCGTCGGCCGGGATCGGGCTGATCAGGACAGAAATACCAGCGCAGATGCACCAACACCGGGTGCGCCGCCCCAGGGCGATTTGCCGCAGCGGTGAAGCTGGCGCGACGAAGAATCATTCAGGGAGATCGGCCGATCATGCTGATCCAGGGGAAAAGTAACATGCGTGTACGGACGATGATGGTGGCGATGGCAAGCATGGCGGTTCTGGCGGCCGTCCCGGTCAGACCAGTCGCTGCGGCAGATCAGCCAACGGTTCAGTCGCGTGTCGACCGTCTTGAGCGCGAGATGCGGGCCGTGCAGCGCAAGGTATTTCCGGGCGGCAATAGCGAATATTTTGCCCCTGAGATCGCGCCACCGGACCAGAATCAGCCTTTGGCAGGCTCGCCGGCGAGCAGCCCGGTCGCCGACCTGGAAGGTCGCGTGAATGCGATTGAGGGCCAATTGGCAACCCTGACGGGGCAAGTGGAAACCAGCCAGCATCGGCTGCAACTGCTTGAGGAGTCTTTTGCCGCGTACAAGCTGGCGACCGATGCCCGGTTGAAAGCACTCGACAATGGCACGGTTGGCAACGGCCAGCCGCCAGCGGCCGCGATCACATCGGGCCCGGCCGAGGGCGCGTTGACGACGCCTTCTGTTGCCACGCGCCCGGCGACCACGCCGTCTTCGCCTGCTGTCGATACGGCGCGTGCCAAGGCGGTATCGGCGATTGAAGCACCCGTTACCACCGACCCTGCCGATGACCTTTATGTCTATGGCTTCAGGCTTTGGAACGCGAAATTCTATCCTGAAGCTGAAACGCAGCTCAAAAGCGTTGTGGCCAAATACCCCGCGCATCGGCGCGCCAGCTGGGCGCAGAACCTGCTCGGCCGCAGCTATTTGGACGAAGGAAAATATAAGGAAGCTGCGCAGGCTTTTTACGACAATTACAAGAAGAACCCGGATGGCGAGCGCACCGCCGATAGCGTTTATTATCTCGCGGCGGCCCTCAAAAAGCTCAATCGGCCGACGCAAGATGTGTGCAAAGCCTATGGCGTGCTGACCAATATGTATGGCGCAAAAATCACGGCAGCGATGACCGCGGATGTTGCGAAGCAGCGTGCGGACCTGAAATGTTCATGAGATGAGTCGTGGCGGTCCGCGCGCCTGATCCAGCGCTTGCCGCGCGCTTTGGAGCTGATCTGGCGGCGGCGCTCGGGGCGAGGCCCGATACCGGACAGGTCATCGCGCTTGCTGTTTCCGGCGGACCCGACAGCATGGCGATGCTGGCATTGGCCCATGCGGCCCTGCCCGGTGGCGTCATCGCAGCAACGGTAGATCATCAATTGCGTGCCGAAAGTGCCCATGAAGCAACCATGGTCGCGGCATATTGCGCTCAACTTGGCGTGGCGCACGCAACGCTTGCCCCCACAAGCCCGATTGACCGATCAAGTCTTCAGGCGAATGCGCGTATGGTAAGGTACGGCCTGCTCGCAGGCTGGGCAACGGCGGCAGGTGCCCGGATATTGCTGACCGCGCATCATGCCGATGATCAGGCTGAAACATTCTTGATGCGTGCGGCGCGGGGCTCGGGGCTCGCCGGCCTCGCTGCCATTCGCGCGCGTCGCGAGGAATCGCGGGAGGTGCCGTCGCTGCTGGTGGTCCGTCCGCTGCTTGGCTGGCGGCGCACCGAGTTGCGGGCTTTAGCCAAGGGCCTCGGGGTGCCTTTTGTCGATGATCCCAGCAATGACGACGACCGTTTTGACCGCATACGGTTTCGCAAGCTGATGGCCGACAATGTCTGGCTCGATCCCGTCGCGATCGCTGCCAGCGCCGCGCATCTTGCAGAAGCAGAGCGATGCCTGACCGGCTATCTCGATGGCTTGTGGCAGCAACGGGCCACGACCACAGCCAATGGCCTGTCAGTCGACATGCATGACCTGGACCCGGAAATGCGCCGCCGACTCGCGCGCCGGGCGATTTCTCAGGCGCGTATCCGACTCGGCATCACGACACCACAATGGCATGAATCAATGGCGGTCGAACCGCTGCTCCAAGCACTTATTGAGCATAGATCAGCGACGCAGGCGGGGATATTGGTGACCCCGAAGGGCAAAATCTGGCACTTTTCCAAGGCTCCGGCCCGTCGATCACACTGATCGACGATATCGTTCGCTTGTTCCATTGCCATTAATCTTCCAGCGCTTATCTTGAACGGTGGAAAGGTATCCATCGCCAATGAACGAAAACGACAAGCAGCAGGGCCCAGACAATGGGGGCAATAATCCCTGGACCAAGAGCTTGATGCTCTGGGGCGGTATTTTGGTGGCGCTTGCGCTTTTCTTCACCTTGTTCGCCGGTACCGCGCAAACGGGCACCGCGAGCAACATGGTTCCCTACTCAACCTTCATCGGCAAGGTCAAAGAAGGGACCGTGAAGGACGTCAATATCGCGGGCGATGTGATTACCGGGACGACGACCAGCGGCGAAAAATTCCGCACCTATGCGTTGCAGGACCCGCAGCTGACCGATCGGTTGCTGGAAAAGGGCGTGACGATCAATGCGCGCCCGGAAGATGGTCCATCGATCTGGCAGGTCATTCTGGTCCAGTCACTGCCGTTCATGCTGTTTCTGGGCATTGCGTTTTTCGTGCTGCGCCAGATGCAAAAGGGCTCGGGCTCCGGCGCAATGGGATTTGGAAAATCGCGCGCCCGGATGCTGACCCAAAAGGAAGGCAAGGTGACGTTTGACGACGTTGCCGGCATCGACGAAGCGCGCGAGGAACTGCAGGAAATCGTCGAATTCCTGAAGGACCCAACCAAATTTGCGCGCCTCGGCGGCAAGATTCCCAAGGGCGCCCTGCTGGTCGGCTCACCGGGGACCGGCAAGACATTGCTGGCGCGCGCGATTGCGGGCGAAGCGGGCGTGCCGTTCTTCACCATTTCGGGATCCGATTTTGTCGAAATGTTCGTCGGCGTCGGCGCCAGCCGCGTGCGCGACATGTTTGAACAGGCCAAGAAGTCGGCGCCATGCATCGTCTTCATCGACGAAATCGACGCGGTCGGTCGCCATCGCGGTGCGGGGCTGGGCAACGGCAATGACGAGCGTGAGCAGACCCTCAACCAGTTGCTCGTTGAGATGGACGGGTTTGAGGCCAATGAAGGCATCATCATCATTGCAGCGACCAACCGCCCCGATGTGCTCGACCCTGCCTTGCTGCGCCCAGGCCGGTTTGATCGCCGAGTGACGGTCCCGCTGCCCGATATTGAGGGCCGCGTTAAGATCCTTGAAGTTCATATGAAAAAGGTGCCCTTGGCGCCCGACGTCGATGCGCGCACCTTGGCGCGCGGAACGCCGGGCATGTCGGGTGCCGACCTCGCCAATCTGGTGAACGAAGCGGCACTGATGGCCGCGCGTCTGGGCAAGCGTCTGGTAGCGATGGCGCAGTTTGAACTGGCCAAGGACCGCGTGATCATGGGCACCGAATGGCGCTCGCTGGTCATGACGCCCGAAGAAAAGCGGATGACGGCCTATCATGAGGCAGGCCATGCGCTGGTGCGCGTCCATGAACCCGCATCGGACCCGATCCACAAGGCCACGATCATCCCGCGCGGGGGTGCGCTTGGCATGGTCGTGTCGATGCCGGAGCGCGACAATTATTCCTACCACCGGGACAAGATGTATGCCGATCTGGCGACGGTGATGGGCGGTCGCGTCGCGGAAGAACTGATCTTCGGTTATGACAAGGTGTCATCCGGCGCGAGCGGCGACATCAAGCAAGCGACCAAACTTGCGCGCGCGATGGTGATGCGCTGGGGCATGTCCGACAAGCTTGGACCGCTCGAATATGAAGAAGAGCAGGGCGAAACCTTCCTTGGCTATTCGCAGACGCAGCGCCACAATATGTCGAACGAAACCGCCTTGTTGATCGACAGCGAGATTAAGCGTCTCGTCGACGATGGACACAAGCGTGCGACCGATGTGCTGACCACGCATATCGATCAGCTTCATGTCGTTGCGAATGCGCTGCTCGAATATGAAACGCTGACCGGTGACGAAATCAAGCGACTGGCGGCGGGCGAGCAGATCGATCGTCCCGACGACGGACCAAAGGCGCCGCTTGCGCCCGTGGCCGGGACGTCAATTCCCAAGACGCGGCGCCCGACGGGTCCGTTTGGGACTCCAAGCCCAGCCGGGGCCTGACGCGCGGTTACGGGTCGCGACGCATTGTTCGTGACGCAAGGATCGTGACGCAAGGTTCGTGACGTGACGCAAGGTTGATGATGCAAGGCTCAGGACGGCAGCTGCCTTATGCGTGGCTGCCGTCGATGCCGATCCTGGCCCGATCCTGGCCTGATCCTGATCAAATCCTCACATCGCCGCGGTGTCGTTCCTGTTTGATCGGGCGCGCTGCGGGCACGATGCGCGCGCAGGCTGCGATCAGGACGCCAGCCCCAAAATGCCCACCAGGAATAATATGGTCGCCAGGCCAGCCGAGGCGAGCAGCGCAATGGTTCGCCATGCGGCGGCAAATCGACCGATCCGATAGGCACCGCGCAATTGCTTGTACATGTGGAGCGGCGGCCCGAACATCAGGATCAAGCCGATGACCGCTGTAGGCACGCCAATGGCGGCAAAGATGCTCAACCCCACGATGCCAAGCGTCATCGCCGACAACGAATAAATCGCGAAAATGGCATGATCATAAGGCCCGACATCGCGGCGAAACGCGAACAGGAGCCAGATGAACGGCAATGAGATCGGAACCAACAACCAACTGAATTTATATGCGTTCGATTGCACCTTATAAAGGAACAGATCGGGCTGTTTCAGCGCATGTTTGATCCGGTCATTCAGTGCCGGAAGCCCGGTATTTACTCTGACATTGCCATCGACGGCCGCAACCTTGCCCTCTTTCAAGGCCTCGGCCGTTTTTAATCCCCCAATATCGCTCCCGATATCGTCGATCCGACCGTCGAGCGCCTCGATTCGGGCTTCACGTTTATCGCCGGCCTGCGCGCTTGATTTGAGGGCATCTCGCTCCGCCACCAACGCGGACTTCGCCGCCTGCTGTCTGGTAATTTCGGCCTTGATGTCGGCAAGGTCCATCGTCTTGCCATTACGCGTTGCGTTGATGGCATCGCCTCCAAACGGTCCGCCGATTGTTTCGAACGTTGC
>JAIELC010000074.1 GCA_019753375.1 Sphingomonas sp. | reverse complement strand
GGTCGCGGCCTGACGCGTGGGATCAGCACCTGTGCGTTTCGCGAAATCGAGCGGGTGAAATACCCATCGCGCGGCTGAATGCGGCTGTGAAATGCGACTGGTTGGAAAAGCCGCACGCTAGCGACAGCTCAGCGATTCCCATGTCGGTCATGGCGAGCAAATCGCGGCTGCGTTCCAGCCGGCGGTCGCGAACATATTTATAGGGGCTTAGGCCCGTCTCGCGTTTGAATACCCGAGAAAAGTGGAACGGCGACAACTCCGCGACTTGCGCCAGATCATCCAGACTGATCGTCTGGTCGAGGTTGCTTTCGACATAGTCGAATAGGCGCCGTACTTTCCAATGTGGGAGGCAAATGCGATCAGCCTCTATATTCACCCTTGCGGAATCGATCCTTGCCAGCAGCCCGGCAATCGCCTGGGTCACGCCGCCGATCACAAGGCGCCCGGCAAAGCTTGGGGACACAAGCTCTCGTTCGAGGATTGCCGCGAGCTGGTACAGATCGGCATTCTGCTGGAACAAATATGGCACCATTTCGCCAGCATTCTGTTCCGACACCAAATTGGCCAGAAACCCTTTGGGAAACATGATGTTGCTGGCTTGCGCGGACGAGCTGAATGACACCTCTGAATCGACGCCACGCGGGGTAAAGCTGATGCGTTGGGCCCGCGTGGGAGGCGCCCAAAAGTTGGTGCCAGCCAGCTTGCCATGTACCTCGCCGCCGGTACCGCGCCCCCAAAACAGCAGATCGGGGTCATCGACAGGGCGACAAGCACTGGTCTGCGTGCCGGCCGAACCATAATTGGTCACCTGGAACAGGATGATGCCGGTATCGGCATCGCTATAGGCGCTCGCCTTTGGCTGTTGCCGGTAGGTCATCGCATCGACTGGCACGAAGCCGGTGTCGGTATGATAGCAGTTCGCTGTTTGCATTGCTCTGCGGCGCATCCTGCTTGCGAATGGGTGTTCCGATCGAATTAATGCCGCTTCGGGGGCATTTTTCAACAGATTGACGCTTACCGCCGATCACTTGTCAGCAATAAATGACAAATAAAACTGTCAAGAAAACTATACCAGCAACGACTGTGATGGCGAATTGTCGCTATGTTGTTGGCCAAAATCGGGAACCCAACTTGAGCGTGAGATGAAGATTCACGAATATTCGGTCTCCGACTGCGGGCTGCGGCCCAATCTGATCGGCACTCCCGAACAACTGCGCGAGCGGATCGAGGACTGCGAGCATGCGGGGATCGATTTGCTGCTGCTGCAATTGAGTCCACAGGCCGCGGAAATGGCGCTGTTTTCGGCGCAGGTGATGCGGCGTCAGCCGGTGAACGCGTAAAGGTGATTTCGCCTAACGAAGGAAAACAGCAAGAATTTGAAAATGGTTTTTCATGCCCTGAGCGATCGCGCCATTGCCGCCTAAACCCTGCTTTCACGCCGGAAACGGCCGGGTGATACACCGACCGCCTTTGTAAAAGCTGCGGTAAAATGGGACTGACTTGAAAATCCGCACATTAGCGCGAGCTGTGAAATCTCGAGCTTGCTGTCGATCAACAGCGCGCGGCTGCGTTCAATCCGTCGGTCGCGCACATAATGATAGGGTGTCACCCCGGTTGCCTGCTTGAACACGCGCACGAAGTGAAAGAGCGACAAGCCCGCGACCACAGCCAAATCTTGCAACCGGACGTCTTCGTCTAAGTTGCTGTCAATAAAATCAAGGACCCGCTTTAACTTCCACGGCGGTAGCCAGATCCGTTCCGCTTCGGCGCGAACTGTTTGATGATCGTACCGCAAAAAGCCGACAGCCATGGCGCGGCAAACGCCTTCGATCAGCATTTCCGACGCAAATCCGGGCGCGATAATCTCTGCCTGGATCATCTGGGTGAGCTGAACCAGCCGGGTATCTGGTTGAAACAAAATCGGATCGAAATATTTTGTCGGCGCGATCTCGGTCACGAGCTGGGCCAGGAATGTGTCCGGAAAACTTACACCCACCGTATGCGACGACGGGCTGTAGACGATGTAACTGTCGGCACCATGTGGCGCAAAGGTTGCGCGCACGGCGGTCGACGGCGCAACAGTAAATCGCGATCCTGCCATTTTCCCATGCGCGGCACGACCCGAACCACGCGAAACAATTATCATGTCGGGACTGGAATCGGTCCGAACCGCAGTCTGCATTTCGGCCGGCGAGCTCACCCATGGAAGGCGAAACAACTCAATACCGGTTGCCTTATGCTGAATATACTCAATGCCATGCAATTGGCGGGGTTCCCCGCGATCGACCGAGCATGCCGCTTCAGGTTGCGTAATTGCTCTGACACCTGGCATAAACATTGTTGCCTTTCGTCCAATGCATCGTCAGCCAAACAGCACGCAACGCCCATAACGGGTCAATTACCGAAGCCCCATCATCGCCATTTACATTCCGGTCTTCAATTCCCTTCCCCTGAACAATCGCAAAAAATCGCAATACCCGGAAAGAAATTCACTCGACCTTCAAGGCTGGCAAAGTTGCACCTGGCTAATTTCAGCCAGAGGTCATTATGGTCTAACAAGATCGTTGGAAAATTTAGCCGCGACAGCAATGATCTAAAACGCCATTACCTGACTCATTGCCGGATCAATAGTCGGTAACGGCCCGGCGACATCCCCATTGCGCGGCTGAAAGCGGAGGTGAAGTGCGATTGGTTGGAGAATCCGCAGGCGAGTGCCAGTTCGCAAATGGGGAGCTGGCCATCCGCGAGCAGCTGCCGGCTTAGGTCAAGGCGTCGTTCGCGAACATAATGATATGGGCTGGAACCTGTCGCCCGTTTGAAGACCCGGGCAAAATGAAACACCGAAAGGTCGGCTATCTTCGCCAAGTCGGCCAGCGTGATTTCCTCATCCAGATGCGCGTCGATGAAAGCAATGACGCGCCGCAATTTGGCTGGTGAAAGGTAAACACGATCGGCTTCAGACCGTGTTTTGCGAAGATCAACCCGGCCCAGCAAGGCTGCCAGCGAGCGCGTCAATCCGTCAACCATCAGGCGCGAGGCAAAGCCCGGTGCAGAAATTTCCGCGTCCAGCATCCTGATTAACTGAAAAAGCCGCTCATCCTCGGCGAAGACCACGGGTTGAAATTCATGGGGTCGTTGCTCAGCGACCAAAGAACTGAGATATCCGGCGGGGAACATCAGGTTGGTTGAATAGGCCGAAACACCGAATGTTACCGACGTATCTATGCCTCTGGGCACGAATGTCGCGCGATGGGCTCGATTGGCAGCCAGCTTGAACCGGGCGCCGCCGACATGTCCAAAAGCGGGTACCCCCGCACCGCGCGACATGAAAAGCAAATCGGGCTCATCGCCGGTTCGCTCCGCAGTCGTAATCGATCCGGCCTGGCCGGAACTCGCCAGGCGATACAGGTAGATATCGGTCTCAGCATGGAAATGCGGATCAATGGTCGGCCGCTGCAGGTACCGAACTGAATCGATCGGCCGGTACCCAGTTGCGGCACGGAAGGTCGCCATCGACGTCACAAAAATCTCCCGCGAACAAGAAGGTCAAATTGACCTTACAATTCGGCAACACGCCACTTCGCGATAATCTGTGCTGGAGCCCGGTTTGCAATGTATTTGTGCACATATTGCAAATACAGCGCAAGAATATGCTAATTGCGCATGAATGGCGATAAGGGGAGTTGGCGGTGTCCGCGCGCCGGATTAGCCGGGCGGCAGGCCGGTCTTCAGTTCCTCAAGCCACGCGGTTGCGGTGCCGTCTGAAGGCGCGCGCCAGTCGCCGCGCGGCGACAACGCCCCGCCCGGCGATACTTTTGGCCCGTTGGGGATTGCCGATCGTTTGAACTGGCTGATCGTGAAGAATCGGAACAGGAACGCTTCGAGCCATGTTGCAATCGTTGGCAGATCATAGCTGCGTTGCGCGGCCGGGGTTATGCCGGCGGGCCAATCGCCGGCGGTCGAATCCTTCCACGCATGCCAGGCCAAAAAAGCAATTTTTGACGGCGGCAGGCCCCAGCGTGCGACCAGATTCAGGAAAAAATCATGCAGTTCATACGGGCCGACGCGCGCTTCGGTGCTCTGTATGGTGCCTGCATCCGCAGGGACCAGTTCGGGGCTGATTTCGGTATCGAGAATCGCCATCAGCACATGATCGGTGGCGGCATCGAATTGATCATGCGCCATTGCCCAGCGGATCAGATACTGGATCAGCGTCTTGGGCACGCCCGCGTTGACGGCATAGTGGCTCATCTGATCGCCAACGCCGTAGGTGCACCAGCCCAGGGCCAGTTCGGATAAATCCCCGGTGCCGATCACCAGCCCGTTATGGTGGTTGGCCAGCCGGAACAGATAATCGGTGCGCAACCCCGCCTGGACGTTTTCAAAGGTCACGTCGTAGATTTTTTCGCCGGCCGCATAGGGGTGGCGGATGTCGCTCAACAATTGCTGCGCGGCGGGCCGGATGTCGATTTCGTCACCATTCACGCCCAGCGCGCGCATCAGCTTCCAGGCATTGCTGCGCGTGCCTTCGCTGGTCGCGAAACCGGGCATGGTGAACCCCATAATCGCGTCGCGCGGGCGCTTCATGCGATCCATTGCCTTGGCGGCAACGATCAGCGCGTGGCTGGAATCCAGTCCGCCCGAAACGCCGATGATCAGTTTTTCCGCGCGGGTCGATTCGATCCGCTTGATCAGTCCTTCAACCTGAATGTTGAAGGCTTCGTAGCAATCGGCATCGAGCCGTTCGGCATTGCTGGGCACAAAGGGAAAGCGGCGGACATCGCGCTTCAGGCCGACATCGGCGAAATCGGGCTTATGATCAAAACCCACGCGGCGGAACTGCGTTTCGGGGTGGCCGGCAAAGGCCGCGGCGTCGTTGAACGTGCCGTTGCGCATCCGTTCGTTCTTCAGTCGGCCCGCGTCCACGTCGGCGACGATCATATCGGTCTCGCAGCGGAAGCGCTGGGATTCGGCGAGCAGCTGTCCGTTTTCATGGATCAGGCCCTGGCCGTCCCACACCAGATCGGTGGTGCTTTCGCCCGGGCCGCTCGCGGAAAAGACATAGCCGCATATCGCGCGCGATGATTGCGCCGCAGCCAGCATCGCCCGGTCGCGGCCCTTGCCGATCAGGCTGGGGGAGGCCGACAAGTTGCAGCAGATCAGGGCGCCGGCCAGCGCGCCCCTGGTCGACGGTGGGGTGGGCGACCAGAAATCTTCGCAGATTTCGATGTGGAAGATCAGCGACGGCAAGTCGGTTGCCGAGAAAATCAGGTCGGTGCCAAACGGCACGGTCTGGCCCGCAAGCTCGATGCTCAGGCCGGTCAGGCCATGGCCGCTGGCGAACCAGCGTTTTTCATAGAATTCGCGGTAATTGGGCAGAAAGGATTTTGGCACCACGCCCAGAATGCGCCCGCGCGTGATGGCCATCGCGCAATTATAGAGCCGCCCGTTGCGCGGGATGGCGGCGCCCACAACCAGGACGGTGCGCAGCTTGCTGCTCGCCTTGACCAGTGCGGCAATCGCTTGCTCGGTCGCGATGTGCTGCGCCGCCTGCATGTGCAGATCATCGATCGCATAGGAAGACAGGTTGAGTTCGGGATAGACCAGCAGATCAACCGCCTGGGCATCGGCCTTGCGCGCCAGATCGATCGCGGCGCGCGCATTGGCGGCCGGATCGCCCACCGTCGCGGGCGGCGTGCACGCGGCAACCCGCACCAGTTCATGGCGATGGATCGAATAGAAAGGGTGTGTCTTCACGCGCGCCATGGCGCCGGGCATTAGCGGCATATGGTTGCGAAAGCTATTATCGGTGCGCGCGCGTTACCGATCGATTGATTGCCGCCGCGTTCGCGCCAGAACGGGGAGGGAAGGGGGCGTTGAACGCTCAATTGCCGCGACTCTTCATCAAGGGCTGAATGTGCTGGCCGAACGCCTCTACCCCCTCGATAAAATCGTCGAAGGTCAGCAGGACGCCGCCGGTATTGGGCACGGCGGCCATTTCATCCAGCATCCGCGCGATGCTGGCATAGCTGCCGACGAGCGTTCCCATGTTGATGTTGACGGCACCTTCGGGCGCAGCGAGCTGGCGCACATTGGTGGTGGCGTTGACCTTGTCGGCCGCCCCCTGATCGGCAAGCCAGGAAATGGCGGCGTGATCGACGCCGTCATTATAGGATTTCCATTTCGCCATCGCTGCCTCATCGGTTTCAGCCGCGATGACCATGACGAGCACGAATACCGAGACGTCGCGTCCGGTTTTGGCGGTCGCCGCGGCGAGGCGTTCATTGTTGAAGGCAAAGGCGGTCGGCGTGTTGACACCCTTGCCAAGGCAAAAGGCATAATCCGCCCATTGCGCCGAAAAGGCGAGGCCGTCGTCTGATGACCCCGCGCAGATGATCTTCATGTCGCCAGTGGGCTTGGGGCGGACCAGACAGTCGTCCATCTGGTAATAATCGCCCCTGAAATCGCTGCGCCCGGTTTCCCAGAGTTCGCGCAGGATATGCGCATATTCGTCGAGCATCTTGTACCGGTTGCGGAAATGGTCCTCACCCGGCCACAGCCCCATCTGGCTATATTCGGGCTTTTGCCAGCCGGTGATCAGATTGAGGCCAAACCGGCCATGGCTGATCGAATCGATCGTATTGCACATTCGCGCGGCAAAGGCGGGCGGGATGATCAGCGTGGGGCAGGTCGCATAGATTTTGATCTTCTCGGTGACGGCGGCAAGGCCCGCCATCAGGGTGAAGCTTTCCAGCCCATATTCCCAGAACTCGGTCTTGCCGCCAAAGCCGCGCAGCTTGATCATCGAGAGCAGGAAATCGAGGCCATATTTCTCGGCGCGCTGGGCGATCTCCTTGTTGAGATCAAAGCTCGGCATGTACTGCGGCGCGTTCTCGCTGATTAGCCAGCCATTGTTGTTGATGGGCACGAAGACGCCGACTTGCATGGATTATTCCCCCAGAAATTCAAGGATGAGGCGGTTGAAGGTATCGGGATCGGTGACGTTGCACGCATGGCCGCCCCAGGATGTGTGGGATGGTTTTATGTGGTGATTGGCACCGGCGAGCGCCGCGCCGCATTTCCACGGCACCAGCATGTCGTCACCCGAGAAAATGGCGAGCGTAGGTGCGGTGAGCTTACCGATCCACTGCGTTGCATCGAACGCAGCGAGCGCAGCAATTCGCCTTTCCATCGTTGCCGCACCGGGAAAGTCGGCCAGTTGATGGCTCAGTTCGGCATCAAGGTCGGCCGAGTGTTCAGAAATCCACTCGGCGGGATAAAGGAAGATGGGCTGCGCGCGCAGGAACGCCTCGACCCCGGCATACCGCAACAGGTTGAGCCGTGCCTCGAAACAGCGCAGGAAGTGCGGATCGGCCTTGATCCAGCCATTCACGACGATGAGCTTGCCAAGTCGGTTGTCGGCCTTGTTCGCCAGCGCGAGGCCGGCGACGCCACCGGCGGCATGGCCGATGACGCTGGCTCGTCCAATGTCCAGCGCATCTATCAGCGCGATGATATCGTCGGCGAAGTCATCCACCGTCACCACATCGGGCAGCGCCCGGTCGCTGCGCCCGGTGCCGCGATGGTCATAGGCAATGACGCGGTACTGCTCGGCAAGCGCGGGAATGTTGGGCTTCCAGTAACCCGCCGAACCGCCCAGGCCCGACGACAGGATCAGCGGTGGCGCGTCATCGGCCCCGTGGATCTCGTAATAGAGCCCGGCGGCATGGGGCATCAGCCGATATGCGCCACACTGGCGATTTCGACCAGGCAATCGGGCTTCACCAGATCGCATTTGATGCAGTAGCGCGCCGGCTTGGCACCGGGGAAATACTCGGCATAGACCGCATTGAAGGCGGCATAATCGGCCAGGTCCTTCAGAAAGATATGGTTCATCGCCACGTCTGCCATGGTTGCCCCGGCGGCTTCCAGCGTGGTCTTGATCACGTCGAGCACGTGGCGTGTCTGCGCCGCCGCATCGCCCACATGGAGCACTGTCCCGCCCTCGCCGAGCGCCAAGACGCCCGAGACGTACACCGTATTCCCCGCCTTGGCGCCGGCCGAATAGGGGGCAATCGGGGTCGGAAACTGCGGTGGATTAATGGGGGTAAAGGGCACGTCAGCTATCCTTGTTTTTGCGGTACCTGGCCAAAGGTGCCGCAGAAATCGGCAACCGTCGACACCCAGCCAAAGAATTTTTCGACATTGTACACCGTCGCTTCCTGCATTGCCGGTGGCCCCAGATGATGCGTCGCATCTTCCAGCATCACACCGAAATATTCGAGGTGAAACCCGTCGCGCAGCGTGCTTTCCACGCACACATTTGTCGCGATGCCGACGAAAACGATATGACGAATGCCGCGCGACCGCAGCGTTGAATCAAGCTGTGAATTGAAAAACGCCGAATAGCGCGTCTTGTGAAGCGAAATATCGCCCGGGTGCGGCGCCAGCGCGTCGACCAAGGCATAGTCCCAGCCGCCCCGCGCCAGCAATTGGCCATTGAGTTCGGGCCGCGCTCTCATCGTCTTTAGCGCGTTGGATTTGTGCCAGTTGGGAGATCCCGGCCCCCCCGCCTCAACATAGTCGGCATCCCAGCCATTCTGCAGATAGATGACCTGAACGCCCGCTGCCCGCGCGGTTTGCAGGACGGTGGCAATCTTGTCGATCGTGCTGGCTGCGCCGGTAATGTCGAACCCTGCCAGATCGACATAGCCACCCTCGCTGGCATAGGCGTTTTGCATGTCGATCACGACCACGGCGGTGTCGTGCGGCGACATGCGAACGGCCTCTGGCCGGGCAGGAAGGGTTACTTTGCTGGCATCGGGTACCAGAGGGTTCGCATCAACGGCCGTCATGTTATTCCCCTGGGTGGTAAGTGCGCGCGATATGACCCTGCAGCTCATCAGGGTAAAAATAGACATTGCGCAAATCGCCGGATGCATAGCGCGCTGCCTGATCGTTGAAGTGCGGTGACGACGGATTGCCGCTTTCCCCGCCCGCTGTGACGGCGCGCGCCTTTACCCGCGGTCCGAATTCGACGATCGCGACGAAACTGTTGCCGCTGGTACCATAGAGCCGCTTCACCCCGGGATAGTGCCGCACGCCAAAGGAGGCGAGCGACCCCCATTGCGCAGAGGTAAACGGGACCGGAATACTCGCTTTTTCATCATCAAACTTTTGCACGATCGCCGCATTGTTGCGCTGAAACCGGTTTATCTCGCCCCACGGCGTCTGCCATGTTCCGAAATCCGTGGTCAGGCGGTCAACGGCTTCGGACAATGCCGTCAGCTTCACGGCCGGCGCCACCGCCAGCATATGGTCATATCGCGCCATGCCGGCGGTTTCGGTCAGCAGATCATCTGCCGTGTCGCCCCAGAGCGCCTCTCCCCAATATACTGCGAGCGAGGTGGCGACCGACGATGCTCCCCATTCAAAATTCCAGTTGCGCAGCGTGGCAACCGGCGCGCGCAGCTTTTCCTTAAGCGGGTCATTATCCGGCAACGCGTCCCAGGCCGTGATCAGCGCGGGCACCAGCGGGGCGAACGCCGTCAGATAGGGATCATAGGCAGCGGCCCGAAGCCCTTCGATCGTGAAATCATGTTTGCCGGTCAGCACGCGGGCCGCGTGCAGCCCGCGCGGATTTTCCCCGGCGGTGTCCATGTAGCGCGGAAATGCTTCACGCTTGGGGCTTTCCGGCCCCGCCGCAGACCAGGGCCAGTCGTTGGTATTCATCACCCAGCCAATCGTTGGGCTGACGACCTGCGGCAGATCGGCAAGCGGAGTCAGACCGCGCCAGTCCGTGGCGGGATCGCTGCCGTCAACGGGACTGCGGTAATCGAACGCATTGCTGCGTTTGGGCACGAATTGCGGATGCAGATAGGCGATCGTTCCCTTGCTGTCGGCGAATAGCGTGTTGTTGGACGAATTGGCCTTGAGTGCGGCGACTTTCATGAAGCTTGCATAGTCGCTCGCCTTGGTCCGTAAAAAGCTTTGCTGTAGCGCCGCGACTGGTCTGTTCATCAGCGCAAAGGCGACCCATTTATCCCCTGCCGCGCGGACGATAGGACCGTGATGGGTTGCGTAGGTGGTGAAGCTGCGGCTGGCGAGACTGCCGTCGGATGCCCGATATTTCAGCGTAATCTGCTTGCTGGAAACCGGGCGTAACGCTTGCCCATAGCGATAATATTTTTTCCCGCCCCGATCGACGATCGTTTCCAGAAATTCATCGACAACATCGACGCCACTGGACGTGTGCATCCAGCCGGCCTGCGCATTGAAGCCCTGATAGATAAAAAATTGCCCCCAGGTGGCCGCCCCATAGGCATTCAACCCCTGGTCGCTGGTCATCTGGAGTTCGGATCGGAAGAAAAAACTGGTGTGCGGGTTGATCAGCAGCAGGGCGTGGCCGCCTTTGGTGTTGCCGGGTGCAATCGCGATGCCGTTTGACCCGGTCGGCTCGATGTACACCCGGCGGTTGGTCGGGGTGAGCATCGCGACCCGCCGCGCCCCGTAAAAGCCCTTCAGACCTTGCTCGTCGATGCGTTCAATATCGCCGCCGATGCTGCCTTCGGAAAAACTGAGCGCCATCCAGGGTTCGAAATGCGTGATCACGCGCGGATGCACGTCGCGGTGGGTGGCAAGATAGTAATTCAGCCCATCTGCCCAGGCGTTCATCAGGGCCTTCAGCCAGATCGGGCTAGTGGCATATTGGCGCTTCAGATCGACGGGATCGATGTAGAGCCGTTGGCGCAGATCCTGCCAGATCGCCTTGTCACCTTCTGCCTCGGCCAGACGGCCCAGCGACACCAGATAGTTGGTCTCGATCCGATTAAAGTCGTCTTCCGCCTGCGCATAGATCATGCCGAACACCGCATCGGCATCGGTATGGCCATGGACATGCGCGATGCCCCAATCGTCACGCGTAATCGTCACGCGTCCAGCGCCTGCCTTAAGGCGCGGAGCAAGATCAGATTGCGCGGTTGCAGGCGCGGACGATGCGCAAAGCAGGGCAATGACGAACGCGGTTGGGCGAAAAATCATCGCGCAAGCGTATCGAGCCTTGGGCCGCGCTGCAAGGCGGCGCTGGCAAGGATTTATCCCCCCGAAGCCGGCATTTCCTGCCACCCGCCGCCCAGCGCCTTCACCAGCGTTGCATAGGCCTGAAGGGCTGCCTCATGCGCTTGTGCCGCCGCCCTGTCGGCATGAGTGAAGGCGGACTGGGCCTGGAGCAGCGCGAGCAGATCGTCCTCGCCAAGGCGATATCGCTGGCGGGCGAGATCAAGCGACGTCTGGCTGGCAAGGCGCGCCGCATCGCGTTCGGCAACGGCCTGGGTCGCGGCCGCGTAGCGATTGATCGCGGTTTCACTGTCGGCCAGAGCAGTCAGCACCGCCTTGGTGTAGCGCGCGGCCGCCTGATCGGCGCGCGCATCGGCCGCGCGAATTTGCGCGCGCACCCGCCCCGCATCGAAAATTGCCCAGTTGAGCCGGGGGCCGACGGAGAAGCCAAAGCTGTTGCCCGAAACGAGATCACCGGGTTGCCGGGACTGCTGGCTGAAACTGCCCGTCAGGCTCAGTTTTGGATAAAGATTGGCGGTCTCGACGGCGACATTGGCGGTGGCTGCGGCCAGATCGGCCTCGGCGGCCCGGATATCGGGTCGGCGCCGCAGCATATCCGCCCGGACACCAATTGCGACATTGGCGGGCAAATTGGGGAGCGCCGCGGCGTTATCGATAAGGTCTGTGACGGCTTCGGGTGGACGCCCGGTCAGGACCGCAAGTCTGAACGCGGCGGCGCGCTGATCGGCTTCATATTCAGGTATGGCGGCGGCCGCGGTGCGCGCCTGTTCTTCAGCCCGACTATCGTCAAAGCGCGCCGCCTCGCCGGCCTGATAGCGCTGGCGAACGATGGCGGCAGTCTCCGCTGCGATTTGCGCATCGGCGCGCGTGCTGGCCAGCAAAGCCTGTGCGCCGCGCAATTGTGCATAGGCGCGCACAACTTCGGCCACCGTTTGCAATCTGACATCAACCGCGCGGGCTCGGGCAGCGTCGATCTGTCGGTCGGCTGATTGGACTGCCCGGCGCTGGCCACCCCACAGATCAATTTCCCATGATGCGTCAAAGCCCGCATCGAACAACGAGAAATTGCGATCATAAAAAGGAATGTTCGCCGCCGGAAACTGGCCGTTCACGCTGGTTTGGGTCTGCTGCGCCGATCCGTTGAGGGCGGCATTCGGCAAAGCCTTGGCGCGGACGACACCCCGCTGCGCGCGCACCTCACGCAATCTGGCTTCTGCTTCGGCAATGTCGAAATTGCCGGCAACGGCTTTCGTGATCAGGTCGCTGAGCACAGGATCGCCAAGGGCGCTCCAGGGTGCCAGGTCGGCGGCCTTGCTGTTGGCTGGCGATAACCAGCTGCCGGTCTCTCCCGGCACCGCCGGGCGATGATAATCCGGGCCGACTGCGCAGGCGGCAGCCAGCAAGGGCAGGGTCAGCGAGACGGGGAAAAGGCGGCGCATCGGGCTACTCCAGGCGCGAACGGAATAAATAGGAGGCGGCGGCAATGGTGACGACAGCGATCACCAGCATCGGCCAGCTATTGGCGAAAACGTCGGCGGCGGGCATGCCCTTCAGGAACACGCCTTCGGTCACGATCAGAAAATGCTTGGCCGGGTTGGCCTCGGCAACGAGCTGGAGGAACGGCGGGATATTGTCGATCGGCGCCGCATATCCCGATAGCAGGAACACCGGCACGGTAAGCGCAAACATGCCAAGAAACGCCTGCTGCTGGGTGTTCGCGACCACCGACACCAGCATGCCAATCCCCGACATCGCCAGCAGGAAGACAACCAGCGAAGGATAGAAGACCAGCAGTGATCCACGGAACGGAACGCCAAATATGAACGGGTTCACGACCAGATACAGCGTCGCATTGGCCATGCCGATCAGCACCGGCGGCACCATTTTCCCGGCCAGGATTTCCCACACGCGAAATGGGCTGACCATCAGCTGATCATAGGTGCCCAGTTCCTTTTCGCGCGCGACCGATTGCGAGACCACCGACGTCGACGAGACCAGCGAAATGATCACCACCAGCGACGGGATCGTAAACCACAGATAATCAAGGTTGGGGTTGAACCAGTAGGTGACGCTGGAACTGCCCGGGGTCGGTGGCGGTCGGGCGACGTGGATATCGGCGGCAACGCCGGCGACGATGCGGTCGACATAGCCGCCCACGATCTGCGCCGCGTTGGATTTGCGGCCATCGAATACCGCGCCCAGGACCGCGCCGCGCCCGGTGCTGACATCGGCGGAAAAGTGCGAATCAAACCGCAGTGCCGCAATCACTTGCTGCGTATTGATCGCATTGGCCAATGCCGCGTCAGAATCGAGCCGGACGATGCGCTTGACATTCGGGCTGCCCGCGACGCGCTGAATAATCTCATGGCTCCACTGGCCGCCGTCACGGTCGAGAACGCCGATGGTCACGTTCTTCACTTCCAGCGTCGAGGCATAACCAAAGACGAGCAACTGGATCAACGGCGGCAGGATCAGCGAAATGCGCGAGCGCGGATCGCGCAGCACCGCCCAAAGTTCCTTGATGATGATCGCGGCGAGGCGCGGGCCGAACAGCGCGGTCATCAGGCAATCCTCCGTTTGGTCGCCCGCACGGCGAGCACGAAGAACAGCATGCCAAAGCCGATCAGCGCGGCGATATTGGGCAGGAACAGACTCCAGTCGTCGCCCGCGATAAAGACGGTCTGCAGCTGCGGGATCAGGTAGCGCGACGGAACCAGATAGGTGATCGCCTGAATGGGCTTGGGCATCGAACTAATCTCAAACAAGAAACCCGACAGCAGCATCGTTGGCAGGAAGGCCGACAGCAGGGCGACCTGACTGGCGACAAACTGGTTCTTGGTCGCTGCCGAGATCAGCAAACCCTGGCCGAGCGCGGGAAAAAGAAACGCGCTGGCAATGACCAGCAACGCAAAGGGTGATCCGCGAAACGGCACCCCGAACACAGTGATCGCGATCACCGCGCACAATGTCATCGAAATCAGCGCCAGCAGAAAATAGGGCACAACTTTGGTCGCGATGAATTCGGCCATGCCAACCGGGGTTGCCATGATCGCTTCCAGAGTACCGCGTTCCCATTCGCGCGCGATGACCAGCGACGTCAGCAACGTCCCCACCATGGTCATCACCACAGCGATAGACCCTGGAACAAGGAAGTATCGGCTTTTGAGTTCGGGGTTGAACCAGAAGCGCGGCGCGGTCTGGATGGGCGGTGCTTTTGTCATCCCGCGATCGTCCGCGCGCGCGGCTGCCCATGTCGCGCGGACACCTTCAGCATAGGCGCCGACAAAGCTGGCGGTGTTGGGCATTGATCCGTCGGTGAGAATTTGAATGTCGCCGCCACCCTTGGCGACTTGCCGGCCAAACCCATTGGGAATGACAATGATGCCGCGTATTCGCCCCGCGACCATGGCGGTCGATAATTCGCTGACGGAGCCTGTCGCCTGCACGTCAAACCAGCGGGATTGTTGAAAATCGCCCGCCAGGCTCCTTGCCGCCTCGCTTTCATCCTGTAGCGACAGTCCGACCCGGCTCCGCGCGGTATCCAGGTTCACCCCGTACCCGAACAGAAACAGCAACAGCATGGGCAGGACGAACGCGATCAGGAAGGTTGATGGATCCCTGGCGATCTGCCGGGTCTCCTTGGTCAGCATCGCGGCAAAGCGTCGGCGATTGAACGGGTCGCTCATGCTGCTTCGCCTTGCAGGTCGGACGCTTCGATCAGCGCGATAAAGGCATCCTCCATCGTCGCGTCGGCCCCGCCGGCCATTGCTTTCAGTTCGTCGGGGGTGCCGGTGGCGATCTGCCGCGCGCGGTAGATAAGCGTCGCCCGGTCGCAATATTCGGCTTCGTCCATAAAATGGGTGGTGACGAGCACGGTTACCCCTTTTTCAACCAGACCGTTGATGTGGGCCCAGAATTCGCGACGAACGATCGGGTCCACGCCCGAGGTGGGCTCGTCGAGGAACAGCACGGGCGGCTGGTGTAGCACGGCGCAGGCCAGCGCCAGCCGCTGCTTGAAGCCAAGCGGCATCGTCCCGGCATTGTCCCTCAGATACCGCTGCAGGTGAAAAGTCTCTATCACCCGCTCAATCGCCTCGCGCGCAGCGCCGTTCTTCAGGCCATAAGTGCCGGCAAAGAAGTTCAGATTCTGCCGGACCGACAAGTCGCCGTAGAGCGAAAATTTCTGCGCCATATACCCCAGCGACTGGCGGGCATCTGCCTTGGCGTGCCGCAGATCGAACCCCGCGACCGATCCATTGCCTTCGCTCGGCGTCAGCAACCCACAGAGCATTTTGAAGGTCGTCGATTTGCCGGCGCCATTGGGGCCAAGCAGCCCGAATATCTGTCCGCGCGGCACCGCAAAGCTGATGTGATCGGCAGCCGTGAAATCGCCAAACCGCCGCGTCAGCCCGTCTGCCACGATGGCCGGCGTGTCGGTCCTGGGGATTTGCCGATAATGTTCCGCCAGCTGCGACGTTCCCGATGGGCCGCCGCCAAGCAAATCAATGAACGCATCTTCAAAGCGGGGCGCGATCATCTCAATCTTGGCGTCCGCACCAAGGCCGAACGATTGCGGTGGAGGGGCGGGGGTATCGGCCCGGAGCATCAGTCGCAGCGCATGGCCCTGTACCGTGCCGTCGATGATCGCCGGATCGTCGAGTGCGTGGCGCAGGATAACCCGCCGGCCTTCGCCGCCCACCATGATCCTGACGATCCGGTCGCTGATCCTGTCGGTCAGCGCCTGCGGCGAACCGTCATACAGCCGCTTCCCTTCGCTCAACAGCGTAACGGTGTCGCATTTTTCAGCTTCATCCAGATACGCCGTCGACCAGAGCACGCCGATGCCATCACCCGCCAGATCCTTTACCATTTGCCAAAGTTCACGGCGCGAAACGGGATCGACACCCACCCCGGGCTCGTCGAGCAGCAGCAATCTGGGGGCACGCACCATCGCGCAGGCGAGGCCCAGTTTCTGCTTCATCCCGCCGGAAAGCTTGCCGGCCAGCCGGTTGGTAAAGCGCTTCAGGTCCGTGAAATCGAGCAGCCGGTCGAAATTTGTCTCGTGTTCGCTCGGCGGCAGCCCGCGAAGATCGGCGTAGAGCCGCAGATTCTCGATTACCGTCAAATCTTCATAAAGGCCAAAGCGTTGTGGCATATAGCCAATCATGCTGCGATCGGTGTCGGTTGCCGGTCGCCCGAAGACCATTGCCTCGCCTGCATCTGGATCAATCAGCCCGGCGAGAATGCGGATCAGCGTTGTCTTGCCCGCGCCGTCCGGCCCGACCAGCCCGGTCATTTTGCCTGGCTCGATGTTGATCGACACGCCGTCCAGCGCCGCCGTCTCCTGCCCGGCAAAACGCTTGGTCAGCGCGTAAGCGGTAGCTACCGCATCGGCCATGTCAGTTCTTCGCTTGCCGGCGAGCGTTCGGGATCGACACGGTGACCGGGGCGCCCTGGCGCAAGGCGTCGTCGGGGTCGGTAACGATGATCCGGACGCGGTAAACGAGATCGGTGCGCAGCGCTTCGGTCTGCACGGTTTTGGGCGTGAATTCGGCGGTGGGCGCAATGCTGCCGATCGTACCGTGGTAAAGCTTGTCATTGCCGTCGGTCTTCACGGTCACCGCCATGCCCGGCGAAATACGGCTCAGATCGGGCTCTGGAATATAGGCACGGACCCGCATTGGTCGGTCGATCGTCAGGGTCATCACGGTTTCGCCGGGTTGCACGATGGCGCCGGGCTCCCGCGCGCGCGTCAGGATCGTGCCGGCATTGGGCGCGCGAAGTTTTGCGTCGTTCAGGTCCGTCCTGGCTTTGGCGGCCTGCGCGACGGCCTGCTGGCGCTGGGCGGCGGCGGCATCAATATCCTCGCGCCGGGCGCCCGCCTGTTGCAGCGACAATGCCTGCTTCGCCGCATTGACCTGGGCTTGCGCCGACCGGAATTTGGCAGCGGTGGCGTCGAACAGCGCCCGGCTGACTGCACCGGTTTTCAACAATTCTGTCCGGCGATCATAATCTTCCTGTGCGCTGGCAAGGTTTGCCTGCGCTTCGGCAAGCTTGGCCTGCGCCTGCGCAATATCCTGGGGCCGATTACCGTTGCGGCGCTTATCCAGTTCCGCTCCCGCAACCGCGATCTGCGCTTGCGCCGCGTCCAGCTGGTCCTGCAGCGGCGCGCGATCCAGGCTGGCAAGGACATCGCCCGCGGCAACATGGGCGCCTTCCTCAAATGGGATCGCTGCGATCCGTCCCGATACGCGAAAGCCCAGGTCAACCTGGCGGATATCAACATTGCCGTGCAGCGTCAGCGCGCTGCCATCGCGGCCCCCGATCACGCCAAAGCCGCGCGTCACAAATGCCGTGACGAGCAATGCGACCAGCGCAATAATTCCAACGATGCGGCGGCGGTTCATGCAGGGTCTCCGGCTTGCAACTGATCAAGGATGGCGTCGATATTTGCCGTGATGGTTTCGACGATCACCGCGGCTTCTTCCGGACCGATATGGGTCCAGCCCATCCCGGTCATGACGGTGGCCCGCGCGACGCGGAAGACGAGGACTTGTCCGACCAAGGTCATGGCCCGGACGCGGCATTGGGTTTCGGTCAGGCGGTTGTCGGCAACGCGCTTGATCAACTTGCTGAGGCGTTCAAGCATCTGGCCCATGACGCCGCTGTACAGGCGCGTAAACGCTTCGGTCGGCTCAGCCTGTTCACGAACGATGAAGCGCGACTCGGCTGCGGTATCATCGTGCAGCATCACCATTGTCATCCCGCCGATGATCGCTTGAATGGCTGCACGTGCCGCGTCGATATCGCCATCATCGCCGCAAAGCGCTGCCGCCCGTTCAAGCGTGGGGGCGATTTGGGTGTGCATATTAGCGGCAATGTGATCGGCCGCCGCAAGGTACAGCCCCGATTTGCCGCCAAAGTGATAGGTGATCGACGACATCAATGTGTCGGCATCGCGCGCAATGGCGCGCGTGCTCGCACCTTCCAGCCCCAACCGACCGAAATGGTCGACCGCGACGTCGAGCAAGCGTGAATTGGTGGATGGAGGAGTCGCCATGACGCTCAATTCATTCGATCGAACGAATGAGTCAATGGCTAATGCCTAAGTCACGGATATAAAATACATTGTCAAAGGATGAAAAAGAAAAACAGCCCCGTTGCCGCCAGCATGACGGCCGTCGCAACCCAGCCGAGCACGGTGGCACCCTTGCCCAAGGCCAGTCGCCCCATGGCGCGCGGGTTGCGGACAATCAGCATCATGATGACCATCAGCGGCACCGCCAGAATGCCATTGATAATCGCCGCCCAGTAAAGTGCCCGTGCCGGATCGATGCCAATCGAATTGAGCGATGCGCCGGCCAGGGTGGTGACGGCAATGGTCGCATAGAAAAGCCGCGCGTCGAGGGGCTTTGCATCCAGGCTACCGGCGGCGCCCGTCATTTCGGTGACGGCATAGGCGGCCGATCCGGCAAGGACCGGGACTGCCAACAGGCCGGTGCCGATGATGCCGATCGCGAACATGGCAAAGGCAAACTGCCCGGCAATTGGCCGGAGCGCCTCGGCCGCTTGCGAGGACGTGGTGATATCACGGATGCCGTGCGCATGGAGCGTCGCAGCGGTGGCAAAAACGATGGCAAGCGACACCAGCGTGCTGAATGCCATGCCAATCAGGGTATCCGTGCGTATCCGTGCGAGTTCAGGCCCGGCGCTGGCCGGGGCAACGCACAGCGGTTTGGCATGATGGCGATGCTGCTCCTCAATTTCCTGGGCCGCCTGCCAGAAAAACAAATAGGGGCTGATCGTCGTGCCCAGAATCGCCACGAAGGCGGTCGCATAGGCGCTATTCAGCTGAATTTCCGGGACAACCAGTGACCGAAGCGCATGCCCCCATGGCACCCCCGCGACAAGGACGACCGCAACATAGGTGAAAAGCGACAGCGTCGTCCATTTCAGGACCGAGGCATAGCGCGGATAGCTGAGCAGTGTTTCGATGACGACGCAGATAATGCCGAACAACAAGGTGTAGAGGCCGGCGCTGCCGCCGGTCATCAATTGCAGGGCGGCGCCCATCGCGCTCAAGTCGGCGCCCAGATTGACGACGTTCGCGATCAGCAACAGCGACACCATGAACCACAAAATGGGGCGGGGGTAATGGCGGCGCAGGTTGCGGGCGATTCCGGCACCGGTAACTCTGCCGATCTCGGCCGCCACCTGCTGGATCACGACCATCAAGGGGAAGCTCAGGACAAAGGTCCAGGCCAGCCCATAGCCGAATTCCGCACCGACCTGGCTATGCGTCCCGATGCCGCTTGGGTCATCATCAGCCGCGCCGGTAATCAAGCCGGGACCAAGCGCCGCCAGCCAGCTCCGCCGGGCCGGGGAGGGAGCATTTTCTGCAGTGTCTTCGGCCAACTGCTCGCTCCCCAAGCCAAGATATTGGCGCGCCCGGCAGGAGTCGAACCTGCGGCCTCAAGATTAGAAGTCTCGTGCTCTATCCAACTGAGCTACGGGCGCGCGATATTTGCCCGTTAGCGCGGATTGCGCGCAGGTGAAACGCCGATATGAACGGGGGATCGGTTTTGCGAGGGGCAGCATGGCATTGAAGAAGGTGGACGCCGGAGACATTCGCGGCGCGCATTTCCGTTATTATGATTTCGTCATGACGGCATTTGTCGTCATTTTGGTCCTGTCCAACGTGGTTGGGGCAGGCAAGCGCGCGGTGATCGACCTGCCGGGAATCGGGCTGTGGCCGTTTGGCGCGGGTATCCTGTTCTTTCCGCTGTCCTATATTCTCGATGACATTTTGACCGAGGTCTATGGCTATGCCCGCGCCCGACGCGTCATCTGGGCAGGATTTGCCGCGCTGACGTTTCTGGTCATCATGGAATGGACTGTCGTTGCGCTGCCTCCTGCCGCTGATTGGACGGGGCAGCCACAATATGAATATGTCTTTGGACTGCCGCCGCATTGGGTCGATACATTTCCCTATATCAGTGTCGGCATTGGCGGGCGTATCGCCTTTGCGTCGCTATGCGCGTTTTGGGTTGGCGATCTGCTGAATTCCTTCGTCCTCGCCAAAATGAAGATCTGGACCGAAGGCAAGATGCTTTGGACCCGGACGATTGGCAGCACGATTGTTGGCGAAGGCGCCGACAGCCTGGTCTTCTATCCGCTTGCATTTTACGGGCTGCCCGACTGGCCGGTGCAGGCGATGTTGCTGGTGATGTTCAGCCAGTTCGTGCTGAAGGTTGGCTGGGAAGTGGTGTTAACGCCGGTCACCTATGCGATCGTCGGTTTCCTGAAGCGGCGCGAAGGGGTCGATGTGTATGACCGCGGCACTGACTTTAATCCGTTCCATACCGGGGTATGAGCCCGCCCAGCCCGCTTCAGGCGGTCAAATGGTGGATTGTTCAGCATACCGACCTCGCCAAGGATGCGCTGCACATCTATGTCGCGCTGGCGCTGTTTTTCGGAACCGCGCTGCTGTTTGGGTGGAAGCCGTCGAGTTGGAAACCATGGTCGGTCGTAGCGGCCGCCGCCATCGCAGGAGAAGCGTGGGACTTGCGCGACAGTGTGGTCTACCAGACCCCGATCGATCTGTCCGCCAACTGGCATGATATCTGGAATTCGCTGTTCTGGCCTAGCGTGATTGTGCTGATCGCCCGGTATACCCGCCTGCTGGGGCCGTCGGGCAGGGCGGATTGACGCTGCAGAGCCAGTCGGTGCCGACAGGAGCGGTCTCCCACGCGCTGCCGCGCCGAGTGACAGCGCTTTAGGCGCCCACCGTTTCCAGCAGCCCTTCAAACAGGCGGCGACCGTCTTCGCCACCATGCGCGGCTTCAATGCGGCGTTCGGGGTGCGGCATCATCCCCAACACATTGCCGCCGGCATTCAGCACCCCCGCGATATCCCTTGCCGATCCGTTGACCGATTCCGCATAGCGGAACGCCACGCGGCCCTCACCCTCGATCCGGTCGAGCGTGTCCGCATCAGCGGTGAAATTGCCGTCATGATGGGCGACGGGGAACACGACGGTTTCACCAACTGCATAGCGGCTGGTGAAGGCGGTCTGGCCGTTGTCGATCGTCAGTTTTACATCGCGGCAGACGAAATCGATTCCCGCGTTACGCATCAGCGCGCCGGGCAGCAGACCGATTTCTGTCAGGATCTGAAAGCCGTTGCAGATGCCAATGACCGGCACGCCCCGTCCGGCGGCCTGGACGACCGCGGGGATGATCGACGATCGCGCGGCAATGGCGCCGCAGCGCAGATAGTCGCCATAAGAAAATCCGCCCGGAAGCGCGATGATACCAACATTGTCGGGCAGGCTGGTGTCGCCGTGCCACACCATGTCCGGCTTCACCCCCGTTACCGATTCGAGCGCAACGGCGATATCGCGGTCGCAGTTCGATCCCGGAAAGACGATGACTGCCGTCTTCACGCTTTTTCCACCCGGAAATTTTCGATCACGGTATTGGCCAGCAGTTTTCGGCACATCTCGTCAATCGCGGCGTCGCTGGTCGAATCGTCGACGTCCAGTTCGATCAATTTGCCGGCCCGTACGTCGTTGATGCCCGAAAAACCCAGGCCATCCAATGCCTTGTGAATGGCTTTTCCCTGAGGGTCGAGGACCCCGTTTTTCAGCGTGACGATGATGCGCAACTTCATGATCTGGGCAGCTCCCGGCGGGCGGATCCTCGATGTCCGTCGCTATGCCCACAGTGAGCGCGCGCCGCAACCTTCACTTCTCGTTTACCTTGTGCGGGTAAAACTCAAGACGTGCCGGGTGAGCAAATTGTACCGGAAAGGGCTGAGTATGGCCGGACTGGCAATGGCACTGTTTATCGCGTTGTTCGCTTTTGGCGGGCGGTATCTTGGATGGACTGATACAGGCGGGCACGTTCAGCTTGCGCTGTTCACCGCCTTTATATTTGGCATCGTCTGCGGCACCAAAATACGCGGGTAAGACCTTGCGTCGTGAAGCGCGGGGTTATTTACCCCGACGCTTCCGGTGGCTTTCCAGGTCGAGCACTGCGTTGTCGGCTCCCTCTGGCAACAGCCCAAGGCGACGCGCCACTTCCTGATACGCTTCCACTTCGCCGCCCAGATCGCGGCGGAACCGATCCTTGTCCAGCTTTTCGCCGGTTTCCATATCCCATAGACGGCATCCATCCGGGCTGATCTCGTCGGCCAGAATGACGCGCGCATAATCATTGTCCCAGATCCGCCCGAATTCGAGCTTGAAGTCGATCAGCCGGATCCCGATGCCGGCAAACAGCCCGCACATAAAGTCGTTCACCCGGATCGCCATGTCGGCGATGTCGTGCATTTCTTCCTGGCTGGCCCAGCCAAAGCAGGCGATGTGCTCGTCGGTGATCAACGGATCGCCAAGCGCGTCATCCTTGTAATAATATTCGATCACCGTGCGCGGGAGCTGGGTGCCTTCCTCGATCCCCAGCCGCTTTGACATCGAGCCGGCGGCCACGTTGCGGACGACGACTTCGATCGGGATGATCTCTACCTGACGAATGAGCTGTTCGCGCATATTCAGGCGACGAATGAAATGCGTCGGCACACCGATGGTCGATAGCAGCGTAAAAATATGCTCGGAAATTCGGTTGTTCAGCACACCCTTGCCGTTGATCGTACCCTTTTTCTGGGCGTTGAAGGCCGTTGCGTCATCCTTGAAATACTGGATCAGCGTGCCGGGTTCTGGGCCTTCATAAAGGATCTTGGCCTTACCCTCATAGATTTGGCGGCGGCGAGCCATGGCGGCGTTACCTTCGAAAAAAGCGATTACCCCGGCAGCACGTGCCTGTGACACGGTGCTGACCGGGGCGTGATGCCGTTGCTATATAGAATGCCCTTCGGGGGTGCAATCGCACCATGCCACTGCGTCCGCCGAAGCAAAATATAACGGATCAGGTGACGGCGTGCCGGGTTTGGTAGACGGGATCACGAAAGCTTTCGCAGCGCAGCACCTCGCGCAAAATCTCTCCCGCACGCCAGACATCGTCGAATCGCAGATATAAAGGGGTCAGCCCGAAGCGAATAATGTCAGGATCGCGGAAATCGCCGATCACGCCCCGGGCAATCAAGGCCTGGCAAATCGCGTACGCATCGGCATGCCGAAACGATATGTGACTGCCCCGCACCGCAGGGTCGCGCGGCGACACACATTCCAGGCCCAGCGTGTCCCCGATGGCGGCAAGCGCATCGAACAGCGCCGCACTTTTGGCGAAAATCGCCCCCATATCGGCGTCGAGCATCACGTCGATTCCCGATTCGAGTGCCGTCATCGACAACATCGCCGGGGTACCCGTCAGCCAGCGCCTGATCCCGGTGGCGGGCGCGTAGTCGTCGGTGAAAGCAAAGGGTGCGGCATGCCCCATCCAGCCGGACAGCGGATTGGCAAGCTGATCCTGCCATCGCTCGGCGACGAACAGAAATGCGGGGGCGCCTGGGCCGCCGTTCAGATATTTATAGCCACAACCCACCGCCAGATCAGCCCCGGCAGCGTTGAGGTCGATCGGCACGGCCCCTGTCGAATGGCTCAAATCCCATAGCACCATGGCACCAGCAGCATGGGCGCGCCGGGTCCAGTCTGCCATGTCGAACCGGTCCGCGGACTTGTAATGCACATGCGTCAGCAGCAGCAGCGCGGTGTGCCCGTCCAGCGATCCGGCGAGCTGCTCGCGCGGTACGGATTTCAGCGTTGCTCCCGATATGCAACCAACGGCACCCTGGGCCATGTGCAGATCGGTGGGAAAGTTGCCGGCTTCGCTGACAATGGTCTTGCGATGAGGATCCCGCTGCAGCGCTGCGACAATCAGCTTGAACAGATTGATCGAGGTGGAATCGCAGACGATGACTTCCCCCGGCGCGGCGCCAATTAATCCGGCAATCTTGTCACCGATCCGCTGCGGCGCATCGATCCAACCCTCATTCCAGCTTCTGATCAGCCGGTCACCCCATTGCCGGTGAGTCAGCCGATCAATCTGTGATGGTGTCGCGTGCGGGAGCGGCCCGAGCGAATTGCCATCAAGATAAATCACGTCATCCGGCAGTGCGAAGCGGTCGCGAAAGCCACGAAGCGGATCTGCGGCATCGAGCGCGCGCGCTTCATCGCGTGTCATTGTCGCAGCGCGGCGCGAATGCGCTCCTTCGCGCGGCCCCAC
>JAIELC010000086.1 GCA_019753375.1 Sphingomonas sp. | reverse complement strand
GGCAGCAACCATCCGGCGTCTAATCATGGTGTGTACACACCCTACCCCCCGACTTGCACCTGCCCGGAATTGTACCTGCCCGGACTTGTACCTGATCGTCAGATTTGCATGCCCACCCGCCGGGCGATTGATGGACAAAGGATTCTTTTTTGCAGCTTTCACAATATCAAATTTCACAATGTCAAACCGAATTGGCCAAGCAAGCAGCGCCAAGCCTGGAGGCAAACCACGGCCAGCCGAGCCGGACGGACATAGAAGCAGCGGTGCGAACCTTGATCAGGGCTGCTGGCGATGATCCCGATCGCGAGGGATTGGTCGACACGCCGGCGCGGGTGGCCCGTGCCTATGATGAGTGGTTTTCAGGCTATGCGGTCGACCCGGCCACGCTTCTCAACCAGACCTTCGCCGAGGCCGAATCCTATCGGGAAACCGTCCTTCTTTGCGACATCCCACTGGTGTCCACGTGCGAACACCACATGGCACCGATCGTTGGTGTGGCGCATGTCGGCTATCGCCCGCGCAGCAGGGTCGTGGGCATTTCAAAACTATCACGCCTGGTAGACGCATTCGCGAGGCGACTCCAGTTGCAGGAACGCCTTACTCAGGAAATCGGGGTAACGCTGTGGCAGGTGCTTGCGCCACATGGTGTCGCCGTGATCATTGATGCGACGCATTGCTGCATGGCGACACGGGGGGTGAACCAGCGCGGCGTCACCATGCGGACCGAATGCTGGCTAGGTGACTTTCAGGAGGACCGCGATCTGCGCCGAGACTTTCTGACGTCGGTCAGCGACGCGCGGACGGGCGGGCGCTGATGCGCTCCGGGGAGCTTGATTACGCCGGGTTGGGCGATGCCGATCTGGTCGATCTTTTTAAGGCGCGCGATTCGGGCGCTGTTCGGTTCATTGCCGAGAAGAATAACCAACGGCTGTTTCGGGCGGCGTGGGCGGTGCTCAGGGATAGCGCGGAGGCCGAAGATGCCGTCCAAGGTGGATATCTGAAGGCGATTGCCGCCATCGACAGCTTTGAAGGTAGGTCGAAGCTGTCGACCTGGCTGACGCGGATCGTCATCAACGAAGCATTGACCCAGCGCCGCTCGGCGCGGCGCCGCGCGACCCGCATCGCGGACGTCGACACAGGCGGCACTGAACAAGGCAATCCGGATGAGGGGCGCCTTCCGCCGGACCTGTCGACCCCGGAACATCATGTCGCCAATGTGCAATTACAAAAGGCGCTTAAGCAGGCGCTGGACCGTCTGCCCGACATTTACCGCATCGTGTTCGTGTTGCGCGAAATCGAAGGGATGACGGTCGACGAAACAGCCGCTGCTCTCGATGTTCTGCCAGCAACTATCAAAACCAGGTTCTTTCGGGCGCGTCACATGCTGCGGGCGCAATTGGCCTCCTTCGATCGTACCGACCTTGACGGTTTCCTGACCTTCGCCGGTGATGCCTGCAGTTCGCTGACAGCACGGCTGGCCGATTTGATTGCCGCTCAACCGGCGCATTCCCCTTCTTGGCTTCACTAATTTGCACCGGAGGACCCCAATGTTGTCGACGAACACCTCTCCTTCCCGACCCGACTGGCGCCAATTCAGGGTTGCGCAAATCGTCGCCGAAAGCGCGGTGATCAAGTCGTTCTACCTCGAACCCGCCGATGGTGCGGCGATGGCGCCGCACCGTGCGGGCCAGCATCTGCCGATCCGGTTGCCGCAACCGGGTGGTGAACCGCCATTGCTGCGGACCTACACCGTGTCGGTCCCGCCATCCGCCCGGCAATTGCGCATTAGCGTGCGCAAACTTGGGGTAGGGTCGAGCTATTTGCACGACGCGATCGCTGTCGGCGACATTATCGACTGCCGCGAGCCCGATGGCGATTTCATCATCGACACGGCACCAGCGCACCCCGTCGTGATGATAGCGGCGGGGGTTGGCATCACCCCCATATTGTCGATGATCAGCCATCTCATCGACGAAGGGGAACGCAGCGGCGCGATGCGCCCGATCATCTTTTTTTATGCGGCACGCACCAAAGCCGAGCGCGGCTTTGATGAAGAATTGAACCGGCTGTCCGCGCGATCGGACGGCAAGCTGACAATCATCCGCCTGCTGCAAGAAACCGGTGAAGCCGTCATCGGCGCCGATTACGAAGAACAGGGTATTTTATCAGCGAGCGTTCTGGAGAAATATCTGGGCTTCCAACTATATGATTTCTACATGTGTGGTCCGCCCGGCTTCATGCAGGCCGTCTATGATGCCCTGACGAGCCACGGTGTTGCAGATCATCGCATTTTCGCCGAAGCGTTCGGCCCCGCGTCGCTGAAGCGCCAGGTCGAAACACGCAGAACCGAGCCGAAGGCCGAACCATCGAAGGTTCCCGTCGATCTGGTCTTCAATGCAGCGGGTGACCATGGCGTCTGGGCACCCGGCGCGGGCAGTTTGCTCGAGTTTGCAGAAAGCTCGGGCCTGACGCCTGAATTTGGCTGTCGGGAGGGTGCCTGCGGAGCCTGCAAGACGCCGCTGATAGCGGGTACGGTTGCGTATTTCAGGGAAACCTCAGCCGCGCATGGCGACGACGAAGTGCTGATCTGCAGCGCCGTCCCCGCCACCACCGCCGACGGGTCGATCAACAAGCTTGTCCTCGAGATCGGATAAGCGCGGTGTTCGACCGTTGCCGCCCTGCGGCCTTTTTTCAAACCGCGCTGCACGCCAGCGCCAACCATGATGAGGTATCATGACCGAGCGCACGCCCATCACCCTCAGCCGGTTTGTCGGTGCTGATACCGGACAATGGCAGATCACCTCCATCCGCGAATTTCGCGGGGAAAGCCTGCCCTCGGCGCGCTTTCTGGCGATCGATAGTGACGTCAGCGCGGATAGCGCGGCGTGGACGCTGCGCGGTGCCGGCAGCAACCTGCGCTACACGACGGCACCCGAGCGCACGGCGCTGCAGGCCAAGCAGGAGGGATTGGGGCGCCCCGCCTCGACCCGCGCGGCGCTGATTCCGATCCGCAAAACGGCGGAATGGTGGGCCATGGCGCAGGACGAGCGCCGCGCGGTCTATGAGCATGGATCGCATTTGCCGATCGGGCTCGATTATCTGCCGGGCGTCGCGCGCAAGCTCTACCATTCGCGCGATCATGGCGAACCCTTTGACTTCCTGACCTGGTTCGAATTCGCGCCCGACCAGGAACCGGCGTTCGACCATATGCTGGTGCGGCTGCGCGCTTGCGCTGAATGGGACTTTGTCGACCGCGAGGTTGATATCCGGCTGACGCGCGTCGGTGCGTGACGGCAATCCAGCCTGCCGCAACGCAATGGGAAGTCTCATGTAAGATCCGAAATCAATCGCCTCGCTTTTACGGCTGTGTCGAAGGCGACGGTAATTGGACGTGTTGACGTGCCGATAGAGAGGGAGAATGTCGATGACTGACGAAAGCCAGACGGATCGATCGGAGATCATCACCTCGCGACGCGATCTCCTCACCGGCGGCGCCGCCGTCGCAGGAATCAGTGCGCTAAATTTCCTCGACGGGCCAGCCAATGCGGCTGCCACCAAGCGGCAACTCAAGGTTCCGAATGAAGGCGATGGTAGGCCGACGAATAGCATTCGGATATCTTTTGCGGGGGGCAACACGGGCGATTGGCGCGTCCTAAGATCGACCACGCTCATCGGTGAAGGTCTACCGCCGATCAGGGGGCTAACGATGCAGGTCAACGCCGTGCCAGCCGTGCCGAACGCGGTTTGGACATTGGAAGGCGTGATCAGCAATTTGCGCTACACTAACGGACAGGAACTTAGCGAATTGCGTCGCATCCAGTCGCCTTTGGCGCGGCCCGAAGCAACTTACGCGTCACTTATTCCCATCCGCAAGACAAAGGCCTGGTGGGATTTGCCTCAGGATGAGCGGCGCGCAATCTTCGAAGAACGGTCTCACCATACAGCCTTAGGGCTGCAGTTCCTGCCACAAATTGCGCGACGCCTCCACCATTCGCACGATATTGACCAACCCTTTGATTTTCTGACCTGGTTCGAATATGCGCCCGAGCATGAAAGCCTGTTCGAGGCGCTTTTGGTCGGACTGCGCGGGACCGAAGAATGGTCCTATGTGGATCGTGAAATCGACATCAGACTTGTCCTAAACGAACGCAAAAGCTGACCCTTTTCCGGGACGACGATCGCGGAGCTGGCCTTAGAACAGCAAAGCCGAAAGCCGATTTTTTCCTCCACATTATCTATTTTTGGCAAGCGCCAAAATTAATCCGCTTTTCTGACGAAAAATTGAAACCGCCGTCCCCGCTGCGGCATCTAATAGGTCTTTGCAGCGGAGCGACGAACAATGAGCCGCGTTGGAATGCCCGCCACCATGTTGGCAACCTGGCGCTCGACCCGTCGTTTCTCCCGGTTGAAATGATCGCGATGAGCCTTCTCTTATGGGCGCGTCGCGGCCGACCTTCAACAAGCGGATGGCCAACATCCCTCGGCAAACGTTCCCAGAATTACAGCAATAATTCGGCGATGAAACAGACCTTTTCGGGCCTCGGCACGACTAAGGCGACCGCCACCAAGAACAAACGATCGACTCATCGTTTGGTACAAGGCGACGGCAATTGGAAGTGTCGGCGCCGATAAAGAGGGAAAATGACCATGACTGACAAAGGCCAGACGGATCGATCGACGCTCATTACCACGCGGCGAAATTTCGTCCTCACCGGCGGCGCCGCCGTCGCGGGAATCAGTGCGCTAAACTTCCTCGGCGGGCCAGCCACCGCGGCGGTCGCCAAGCGGCAACTTAAGGCCTCGGGTGACGGCGATGTCGGCATTCTTCAGGGCGCGCTTGCCCTGGAGATGGAAGGGATCGCGGCCTATACGATCGCGGGCGGCAGTGGCCTGCTGACGCCTGGCACGTTGAAAGTGGCGCTGGTATTTCTTGGCCACCACAAGGCTCATCGCGACTCGCTCGCCAATTTGATCATCAAGGCCGGCGGCAAGCCCGTTGAACCAAAGACCGATGCGGAATACACCGCGAACCTCAATCTTGGCGCCCTCAAATCGGAAGGCGATGTCGTCAGACTGGCGGCGGGTCTCGAACAGGGGGCGGCAAATGCCTATGTCGGTCAAGTCGCAGCGCTGAAAGACCGCTCGACCGCGCATTTGTTTGCGCAGCTTTCGACCGACGAAGCCGTTCATTGGGCGGTGCTCAGTGGTGCGCTGGGCGACAGCGTTCCTGCCGAACCTTATCTGTTTGGTTGATCGATGGTGCGCCCCATTTCGCTCACATTGGCGGCGATGGCCCTGACAGCAGGGACGACCGCTTCCGCACAAACCTCAGCTGACGGCCAAGCGCTTTATCAGGCAAAATGCGGTGGCTGCCATTCGCTTGACACCAACCGGATCGGCCCTGCGCACCGCGGGGTTGTCGGTCGGAAAATTGCCACGGCACCGGGTTACCCCTATTCTGCCGCGATAAAAAAGCTCGCCGGTGTCTGGACACCGGCCCGGCTCGACCTATGGCTGCAAGGCCCCCAAAAAGTCGCGCCGGGAGCAAAAATGTTCCTAACCATCCCCGATCCAGCCCAACGGGCGACGATCATTTCCTATCTGGTGTCGGTGTCGCCCGCCGGTACAAAGCAATAGGGCACACCGGACTGGTGAACGGCGACGCCCGCCCCAGCGTCGCCGTTCAACCGTGACGGACAGACTGTCTCGTTAAGTGGAGAAACCTTGCACATTTTCCGACCCGTGGCTCTGTTCGGACCATGTCGATTTGCACCGGCTTGCGACCGCAGCGTTACCGATTGGGCATCATGGGAGTGACATCCGCTACTTCAGCCGACACACTACGGCGCCGACGCGCGCGTGTCGCTCGCCCGAACGACCGATATGTCTAAACCGATGACGCTCATCATCATCATGCTTCTGTTCCTGATAGGTTATTCTAGCCAGCGCGGCGGCGTTTGCATGGTGCGCGCGGTGCGTGAAGTGATCGAGCGGCGGCGCTTTAACCGACTTGCGGGATTTCTTCTCGCTGCGGGGAGCGCGATGGTGGCGATGGCGTTGGCCGAGGCGATGGGCGCGCGGCCATTTGCCACGATCCTCGGCGCGCGGCCCGACGGGCTTGCGATTGCCGGAGGCATATTGTTCGGCATAGGCACACGGATCAGCGGCCATTGTGCGATGGGCACGCTCGCCGCATTGGCCGCCGGCCAGTTGCCACGCGCTGCATCGGTCGCCGCCATGTTTTTTGCCGCTGTCCTGCTCGGGCCGTACATGTCGCGGGCGGCATTGATGCTGCCGCAGCGCACGCCCATTCTGTCGCCCTTGTCGAACAATATTGTCCTTGCGTTGACAGTGGGCGGCATTCTGGTCGTGATCGCGGCATCCTATCTTTATTGTCGCCTCGCATGGCGGCGTCCACGCGGTGGCTGGTCGCCGCTGGTGGGAATGACGCTGATCGGTGGGGCATCGGGCGCGTTGTTCGCGCTCGACCAGCAGTGGGTGTACACCAGCCGTATTGCAGCATTCGCCTATGGCAACGTGGCATTCACGCCGAGCAATATCGCCGGATCTGTTGCCTTGGCTGCCGGCATGATGATTGCGGCAATGGTCGGCGGGACGTTTAGGCTGCAGTTGGGGAGCCTGGTTGACTGGGGAGCGGCATCGGTAGGCGGCCTGCTGATGGGGCTGGGCGCAACCCTTGTGCCCGGCGGCAACGACGCCATGTTGTTCACCGGCATCCCGCTGTTGTTGCCCAATTTGCTCATCGCCTATGCGGCCTTTTTTGTGACTCTGTACGTGGGGTTAGGATTAACCAAGAAGAATCCTCTGCGCTCTGAGGGGCACTGTCAGACCAACGGGGCAGGTGATAGCGGGCACCCATGAGCCGCAAACCCAGGGCGCTTCCGCCTAGCCCATTTCGCCGTTTCAACTCATCGCCCGAGGTGATCCGGCTGGTCGTTCTGATGTACGTCCGGTTTCCGTTATCGCTGCGCAACGTGGAGGATCTGTTGTTTGAGCGCGGCATCGACCTTTGCCACGAGACGGTACGGTTCTGGTGGAATAGATTCGGGCCGCTGTTCACCAGCGACATTCGCCGGCAGCGGATCAACCGGATGCGCGGGCTCCGCCACTGGCGATGGCATCTCGACGAAATGTACGTCAAGCTGAACGGCGAGATGGTGCATTTATGGCGTGCGGTCGACCGCGAGGTTGATATCCGGCTGACGCGCGTCGCAACCTGACATCACGATCGCCACCTCTCCCGGCATCATGCCCTTGCCATTTGGCGAGGAGCCCCCTCAACGAACGACATATGCTGGCCATCACCGCGATCTTCGCCGATTGGGCCGGATGCAAAAACTGCTGGGTTTGATCGTCGAGCGGCTTGTTCGGTAGGATCTCGTCAGCGCGCGATCCGGCGCGGTCGCCCGGCTGGGTTGGGTCTTTGCGTCAATGCTCGCGCGGTCGCGCGCCGCCATGTTCGAACCCCAGTCGGGCGGGGAGCGCAACGGGATCGCCGGCATCGGTCAGTGTCAGGCCCGCTCCATCGGTAAAATGGCCGATTTGGGTGGCGCTGACCGGGGGAGGCGCGGATGCGGCGAGCGCGAACAGCAGTTGATAGTCATCCCCTGCGGTCGCTGCTGCAAGCCGCGCGGCACGGTCATCGCCCGCATGGCCGCGATAGACATCCGACAACGGGATAAGCGCGAGGTCGATCGTCACCGCCAGCCCCGACGCGGTGGCCATCCGTGCGGCATCGATCAGCACCCCGTCGGATACATCCATCATTGCGTGGACGATCGGTGCCAGCGCCCGCCCCTCGGCAAGGCGCGGTTGCGGGCGGCGATAGGCAGCAAGCAGCGCGGCGGGGCCGCCGCCCGATCGCGCGATGGCCAGACCGGCGCCCGCATCGCCGATGCTGCCGGTGACATAGAGCGTGTCGCCCGGCCGCGCGCCCGACCGCAGCGGGACCGACCGCCCCGCCTTGCCAATCGCGGTGAGTGTCAACACCCGCGGCGCCCCCGCCGGCAAGGTCACCGTATCCCCCCCCAGCAGCGAGCACCCAAAATCGGCAAGCGCGCTGCCCAGTCCGTCCAGAAATGCGCGGTCCCAACCAGCATCGCCGATCGGATAGTTGAGCAGCACTCCAACGGGCACGGCCCCCTTGGCGGCGAGATCGGACAGGTTCACCGCCAGCAATTTCCAGGCGACATCGCCGGGCGGATCGGTGGTGAGGAAATGGATGCCCTCGACCAGGGTGTCGGTGGTCAGGATCTGCGCACCCAGCCGGGCGCAGTCATCGGCCAGTCCCTGTGCGCCGGGATGGAGCGACAGCGTGCGGAGCACGGCAAGAAAATCGGCCTCGGTCATCGGTGCAGACGGTAGCGCACATCATGGCGGGCCGCCACGCATGTCCGCAAGCGTTCCGGTCTGCCCCCCAACCGCGGCGCGCCTGCCGGCGCAAGTTGCTGGCGTAAACGGGGGCTGGACGCGCGGTGCAATGTCGTTAGGGTCGTGTTTGCCGTTTCCGGGGGGAAAACATGCCATATCGCTATGCCTGGTTCGTCATCGCTGCGTTGATCGCCGCGACCGTCCTGGCCTTTTGGCCCGGCTATTTTTCGGTGCTTGGCGCGGCACCGCTGGCGTTCCACCTGCACGGCGCAACGGCATCGCTGTGGATGTTGCTGATGGTCGCGCAAAGCTGGGCGATCCACCACCAGCAACGTGCATTGCACCGGTCGCTCGGCTTGCTGACCTTCGCCGCCGTGCCCCTGTTCCTGATGGGCGGGCTGGCGGTTATCCAGTCGATGGCGCGCGCGACGGTGGCGGGGGCCGATCCCTTTTACGCCATTTATGGCGCACGGCTGGGCAGTTATGACACGCTGTCGACCCTTGCCTTTGGCTATCTGAGCTTCATGGCGCTGAAGGAGCGTCGCCAGGTACAATTGCACGCGCGCTATATGCTGGCGACCGCGCTGCTGCTGGTCGGCCCGGTGATGGTGCGGATCACCGATCGCTATGTGCCCGGCCTGATCATTCACGGGCCACAGGATTTCGGCCTGTTCGCCACCAATTTGCGGGTTGCGTCGGTGTTCGTGATGGGTGTTGCGGCATGGTTCTACGCCGCCAACCCGCGGTTTGGCCGTCCGTGGATGATCGCGGGGGGCGTTGCCGTGGCACAGGCGGTGATCTTCGATTCGCTGTCGATGACGGGTGTCTGGCGCGGCATGTTCGCGGCCATCGCCGGGGTGCCGACCGCGCTGTTGCTGATAACCGGCATTGCCGCTGGGGTGGCGATCACCTGGGCGAGCTGGCAAGCCGGGATGGTTGCCAAACGCCGCGCGGTCGCTGCCTGAGCCGACGCCGCATAGGATCTGCCGACGGGCAAGGGAGCGGGGCGTGATGGCGGTCGCCAGGACATGCGGAATCGTGATCCGCGCCATGGCGGCGCTGGTGGCGGCGGCGACCGCCATTCCCGCATTGGCCGCTGATCCGCCGGCATGGTCAGCGCCGGTCAAACCCTTTCGGATCGCCGGCCCTGTTTATTATGTCGGCACAAAAGGGCTCGCCGCCTATCTGATCGTGTCAAAAGACGGGGCGATCCTGCTCGACGCGACGCTGGCGCGCAATGCTGCGCAGATTGAAGCCAATATCGAGCGCGTCGGCGTGCCGCTCAACCGCGTCAAGCTGCTGGTCAGCAACCATGCGCATGACGACCATGTCGGGGCGCTGGCCCGGCTGAAGCGCGATACCGGCGCACGCGTGCTGGCCAGCGCGGGGGACCGCTGGGCCCTGGAGCACGGCGTGGGGCGGGGCGATACCGATTATCGGCCGCGCCAATTTCCGCCGGTCAAGGTCGACGGCGTGGTTGCCGATGGGCAGACGATCCGGCTTGGCGGCGTCGCGCTGACCGCGCATCTCACGCCGGGGCACACCCCCGGATGCACCAGCTGGAGTATGACGATCCGCGATCGCGGCACGCCGCGACGGATCGTGTTTTTGTGCAGCATCACCGTGGCGGGCAATGTCCTGATCGGCAACCGCGCCTATCCCGGGATTGTTGCCGATTTCCGGTCGACCTATGCCAGGCTGGCGACGATGCAGGCCGACATTGTCCTGCCCGGCCACCCCGAAATGGCCGATGTGCTGGAGCGGCACGCGCGCCAGATGGCGGGTGAGGCCGATGCCTTTGTCGATCCCACCGTCCTGCCCAGACTGGTGGCCGATTTCAGGGCCGATTTCGATGCGGCACTGGCCAAGGCCCGGCGCGCGGCGAACTAGCGACTGGCGCTACCGGTCGAGCTTGGCACCGTCGACAAGGGCAGTATTGCGTGCGGCTTCGGCGCTGCTTGCCTGTTTTTCCGCGCGGGTCCGCCCGAACGCCGCGCGATTGCTGGCGGCCTGCGTCGCTGCCTTGTCGCGCGCCTTCGCTTTGCGCGCGGTGCGCAGGTTGACGATTGCCGCCATTATCCGCGCGCATTCTTGGCAATGGCATCGAGCAGCCCGTTGACGAAACCGACTTCGCGCTTGTCGTAAAAGGCGTGGGCGACATCGACATATTCGGTAATCACGGCACCCAGCGGCACATCGGCGCGCGCAACCAGTTCATAGGTGCCCGCGCGCAGGATCGCCTTCATCGGCTTGTCGAGCCGGTCGAGCGTCCAGCCGCTCGCGAGTTTGGCGGCGATGGCGGTGTCGATCTCGTGCAGCCGCGCCAGCGCGCCTTTGACGACATCGTCGAAGAAATTGACATCGGCCTCGGCCAGTTGGGCGTCTTCAATCATCCCGCCCAGCCGGTGCTGGTGGAATTCGTGGAGCAGGGGCGCCAGCGGCGTCGGCTCCATCTCGTGCTGATACAGCGCCTGAACCGCGGCGAGGCGGGCGGCGGCGCGTGCTTTGGTCCGGGGAGCGGTGCGGGTGGTGGGTCTGGTCATCTGAATAATCCTATACCCGGTCGTCTTGTGCGAAGTCGAGGAACGCGGCACCGGCCTTTGCCCGGCATATTTCTCAACGGCGCTCGCTGCGAACGGATCTGGTTTGGGTTAGCCGAGCCGCAACGCGACCGACCGGGCATGCGCGGGCAGGCCCTCTGCTCCCGCCAGCGCAACGGCTGCCGGGCCGATGGCGGCAAGGCTGGCTTCGTCGAGTTGCAGAAAACTCGTCCGCTTCATGAAATCGAGCACCGACAAGCCACTGGAAAAGCGTGCCCGACGGCCGGTGGGGAGGACGTGGTTGGGGCCCGCGACATAATCGCCCACGGCTTCAGGGGTGTGGCGGCCGAGGAACACCGATCCGGCATGGCGGACCTTGTCGAACAGCGGCTGGGGATGGGCGACCGCCAGCTCAAGATGCTCGGGCGCGAGCCGGTCAACCAGCGGCATCGCCTGATCAAGATTGGCGACGGTGATGATGGCGCCATTTGCTTCCCATGCCGTGCGGGCAACTTTTTCGGTGGCGAGGCTGGCGAGCTGCGCGTTCACCGCGGCGGCGACCCGGTCGGCAAAGCCGGCATCGTCGGTGACCAGGATCGACTGGCTGGTCGGATCATGTTCGGACTGGCTGAGCAGATCGGCGGCGATCCAGTCAGCGTTGTTCTGGCCGTCGGCAACCACCACGATTTCGCTGGGGCCCGCGACCATGTCGATCCCGACCACACCGTAAAGCTGGCGCTTGGCTTCGGCGACCCAGGCGTTGCCGGGACCGGTGATGACATCAACCGGCCTGATCCGACCGGTGCCATAAGCGAGCGCGGCAACCGCCTGCGCGCCGCCGATCCGCCAGACTTCATCGACGCCCGCGATATGCGCGGCGGCGAGCACCAGCGGGTTGATTTCACCCTTTGGCGTCGGCGTGACCATGACCAGCCGGTCGACGCCGGCGACCTTGGCCGGGATCGCATTCATCAGCACCGAAGAAGGATAGGCGGCGCGCCCGCCGGGGACATAGACCCCCGCCGCCTCAACCGCCGACCAGCGCGCGCCAAGGCGGACGCCGGCCGCGTCGACGGTATCGGACCCTTCGGGCTTTTGTTTGGCGTGATAGGCCGCAATACGCTGGGCGGCGAGATCGAGCGCAGCGCGAAGGTCCGCATCAAGCGCCTCATACGCCGCACGGCAATCATCAAGGGCGATCTGCCAGCCCGACGCGTCAAGATCATGCCCGTCAAATTGCTGTGTCAGCGCGGTCACCGCCGCATCGCCGGTATCGCGCACGCGCGCGATGATCGCGGCGACGTCGCGCGCGACATCGGCATCGGCTTCGCGGCGTGCATTGACGAGTGCATCAAAGGCACTGGCGAAACCGGGCGTTGCGGTGTCCAACCGGATCATGTCAGCCAACCGCCTTTCGGAACGCATCAACCAGCGGCACGATCCGTTCGCGCGTTTTGAACGCGGCGCGGTTGACGATCAGGCGGCTCGTCACCTCGGCGATCACGTCGACTTCGACCAGACCATTTTCCTTCAGCGTCCGCCCCGACGAGACGAGATCGACAATGCGCGGGGCCAGGCCCAGTGTCGGCGCCAGTTCCATTGCGCCGTTGAGCTTGACGCATTCGGCCTGCACGCCGCGCGCGTCAAAATGCGCTTTGGTGACATGCGGATATTTGGTGGCAATGCGGACATGGCTCCACCCGCGCGGATCGTCGGTTGCCGCCAATTCGGCAGGCTCGGCAACCGACAGCCGGCAATGGCCGATGCCCAGATCAACCGGCGCATAAAGTTCCGAATAAGCGAATTCGGCAAGCACATCGGACCCGACAATACCCAGCTGCGCGGCGCCGTGCGCGACAAAGGTGGCGACATCGAAGGCGCGGACACGAATCAGCTCGATGCCCGGGTCATTGGTGGTGAACCGGAGCGCACGGCTGTCCTCGTCCGCAAAGGCGGGTTCGGGCACGATGCCCACGCGCGCCAGCAGCGGCAGCGCTTCGCCCAGAATACGCCCTTTGGGGACGGCGATGATGATCGGGTCGGTCATGAGAAGCGGCGCTTTACTGATGCCGGGCCGTTGGCGCAACAAGGACCAAAGTCGCGCGCCGCGCGGTTCGTCGCGGACGGTCGGCTGGCAGGGAGAATGAGCAATGGCAGATGAGCAGAGCATTCGCGGCGCGTTTCTGATCCAGCAGCATTATTGTGAGACCAATGCCGCCCCAATCTATGCGCGGATGTGCGCGGCGGTTGCCGCCGGGCTGACGCGTGAGACGGCGCTGGGCGCGCGCATCCTCGACTGGCCGGGCGAGCCGACGCGCGATGCGTTGCCCTTGCGTCTCTTCGGCGGGCTGCATGCGCTGGTGCAGGCGGGGCAGGATGACGAACTGGCATCGATCTATGCGGGCGCGGTGTCCGATGGGGATGCGCTTGCCGCGACCCTGAACCGGATTTTGGCGCGGCATGGCGATGCGCTGATGCCCTGGCTCGATGGGCCGCCGCAGACCAACGAGCCGGGAAGGTCAGGCGCGTTGATTGTCGGGTTGATGGAAATCGCGCGGCGCCACGGACCGCCGATCGAGGTGCTGGAAATTGGGTCGAGCGCCGGCCTCAACCTGCTGATCGATCGCTATCGCTTCAATCTGGGCGGCACCGAGTTCGGCCCGGACTCGCCGGTGACGATCACCCCTGAATGGCGCGGCGCGCCCCCCGCAATTTCGCCGCTGGCATTTGTGTCGGTACGCGGGTGCGACGTCCATCCCATGGATGCGACCGATCCGGCGGTGGGCAAACGGCTTGCGGCCTATGTCTGGCCCGACACGCCCGAACGGCTGACGCGGGTCAATTTGGCCATCGGCATGATTTGTGATCGCGGGGTTGATCTGGTGCGGGCCGATGCCGCCGACTGGATCGAGGCGCGGCTGGCCGAACCGCAACCGGCAGGGGTAACGCGCGTGCTGATGCATTCGGTCGTCTGGCAATATCTGCCCGAGCCGGTCGCAAACCGCATCCGCGCGGCGATGACGGCTGCGGGCGCGCGCGCCACCGCCGAACGCCCGCTCGGCTGGGTTATGATGGAACCCGACCGCGCGCTGGGTCACCAGACTATCCGCGTCCGCAGTTGGCCCGGCGATGGCGACTGGCAGACTGTGGCAACGTCGCATGCGCATGGGACATGGGTCGATACCGGCATGGGCGGCGACGCCCTGCCGCCGGCGTCCTTTCCCGAAGCAGCGAGGGTAGTGGTTTAGCCATTAGTCGCCGGTCTGGTGATAGGTTTCTGGTGGTAGGCTTCTGGCGGGCGGCTTCTTGGGCAACGACGCCGTGCCGCCATATACCCGCAGTGCAGCGGCGGGGTGGATGCCCCGCCGCCGCGTGCGGTTCGGTTAGTAGGTGTCGTAGCTTGCCCTCGAGACTTGCGTCGTGCACGCGGCGAACCGCGCTTGCAGCTTTGCCTCGACCGAATTGGGGTTGGCGAGCGCCGTGCGCCAAGTGTCCCATGCCTTGCCAAAGGTTTCGGCCGACGCCGTGGTGCCGACCCAGACGATCATGCTTGAATTGGAACTATGGACGGGCAGCATCAACTGCGCGCTATAGCCATGCGCCTTGCCCCAGCTTTCGTTGAAATCCTTGGTAATGCTCAGATAAGTGGCGAAGGTGCAGCCATTGTTCAACGTCGACGTAATGACATCCAGCGTGTTGGCCATGGCCGGCGCAGGCAGCAGCAATGCTGCAGCCAAGAGCAGTTTTTTCATGGTGGTCCTCTCCAGAGAGTGCCGCCTGCCGAGTGTCCGGATAGGCGGGTACGCACACTTTTATGGCGACCCACTGATAGTTCATCCGAGATACCATATCGGCCGATTAACCACAAGATTTGCGCGTTTGGGTGCACCCATCAACAACGCGGCAACGAGGGCGCCGCGCGCGCCGGTTTTGGTGGGGGCATTGGCCCGCCGGAACCGGGCCAACCCCGCATGCGGCGATTATTTGCGCCGTCCCGAAAGCGCTTCCCGCCAGCTCCTACCCGGCTAACCACGCTGCCATGGCCGCGTTGACGGCCTCGGGCGCTTCCCATGTCACGAAATGCCCGGCGTCGACCTTGACCAGCGTCAGGTCGGGGACCAGCGCGTCGATGCCGTCGAGCTGGCTGGGTTTGAGCGCGGTGTCGTGCAGGCCCCAGATCATCAGCACGGGCATCTGCATTGGCGGGAAAGGGCGCGCCAGAAAGGCGGGGCGGGGTGGCTCCGCGTCCATGGCGGGGACGACGATGCTGCTGGCGCGGTACCAGTTATACATGCCGGTCAGCGCGCCGGGCTGCGACCATTGGTCCAGATAGACGGGCTTTTCGATCGCGAACTTCGCCCGGTCGGCATGGCCGACAAAGGTCTTGTCGAAATAGGCCTCGACGCCGATCTCGGCGATATGCGCTTCCAGTCCCGGATTGCGGAACGCGGTGATATACTGGCTCGCCGCGCGCTGATCGGGATCATCAAACAAGGTCTTTTGAAAGATGAACGGGTGCGGTGCGTTGAGGATGATCAGCCGGTCTATCCGCTGGGAGTGGTTGATCGCGGCCATCCACGCCGCCGCGCCGCCCCAGTCATGGCCGACCAGCGTAAAGCGATCGATCCCGAAATGATCGGCCAGCGCGAGCACGTCCGCCACGAGGACGGCAGGAGTATAATTTTCCACCCCGTCAGGCTTGGCGGATCGGGCATAGCCGCGCTGATCCGGGGCCAGCACAAAATGGTGTTGCGACAGGAACGGGATCTGGTGCCGCCAGGTGCGGTGCGATTCGGGAAATCCGTGGAGCAGAATGATCGGCGGATTGGCCGGGTCGCCCGCCACCACGACGTCAAGCTCGACGCCGGTCGGCAAGGCAATGCGGCGCTGCGGTATTGTCTGCATCATGGGCCTTTGGTTCAGTCTGACCAGCGGACCGGTTCGATCCGCCCGATCAGCACGCCCCAGCATAGCACGCCGAACAAGGCAACCGCTGCGGCCACGCCAAAGGCGGCGCCAAAGCCACCGGCATGATCGACCAGCCAGCCGGTCAGCGCGGGCGCGACAATACCCGAGAAATTGCCGACGCAATTCTGGAAGCCAATCCAGGTGCCCGACGCGCGCGGTCCCGCCAGCGTCTGGCCCAGCGCATAGATGTTGCTTGAGCTCATCCCGGTAAACACCCCGCTCAGGATCAGGCCGCCAATCGCGACCTGCATAGTCCCCATCCCGATCGCCGCCATGCAGATGGTGGTGCCCAGCATCGCGGTGACCATCAGCGTCTTGCGCGCGCGATTGGCGGTTGCCCCGGCCGCGATCCAGCGATCGGCGATCAGCCCCGAAGCCATCGCCGTCACGCCCTGCAGCAGATAGACGAAGCCGCCCAGCGCCGCCATTTGCGGCAGCGTGAACCCTTGCGTCTTGACAAGGTATAAGGGCAGCCAGGCGAGCATGAAGTAAAAGGCGTAATTGGTGCACAAATGGCCGACCGCTGCGGCCCAGGCCTGCGGCCTGGCGATAACCTGCGCCAGCGTGGGCGACGGCCCGGCATCGTCGTGAATGCGGGGTGCGTCGCGCTTGAGCGACAGCCACGGGATCAGCCAGAGCAATGATACCGCGCCGAAAATGATGAAGCTCAGCCGCCAGCCCTGCGACGCCATCAACAGCCCGCCGGCATAAATCCCAAAGGCCGGGCCGAACGACAGTCCCATCGCGGTCAGCGCATTGGCCTGTCCATAGCGTTCGGGCGGCAGATGATCGGCGGCCAGTTTTGAGGCAACGGGAAAGACCACGCTTTCGCCCAGCCCGAGGATCAGCCGCAGCACGAGCAACGCGGCAAACCCGCCGACCAGGCCGGTCGCCATTGTCGCCACCGCCCAGATTGCGAGCCCGCCCGCCAGCACCCGGTAGGCGCAGAAACGCTGCGACAGCCAGCCGGCGATCAGTTGCGCCGGGGTATAGGTCCAGAAAAATGCCGAAATGAGCACCCCGAATTCGGTATTGGTCAGGTTCAGCTCGGTCTTGATCAGCGGGCCTGCGGTGGCAAGATTGCCGCGATCAACATAGTTGATGAACACCGCCGCCCCCAGCAGCAACACCATCCAGCGCGCGTGGTTTGACACCCTGGGTGCCCGTATCGCCGTTGCCATCAGCCCCTGTCCCCCTGATTGGCAAGAGGCTGGCAGGCGGCGGGCGGCAAGTCAAACCGGCGGCGGTGCCGTTGCCTGCCGCCGACGCGCGATGCGCAGAGACGCCGCGCCGGAAAGTCTTTATAGGCGCGCCAGATCGATCCCCGATTGATCCCCGATTGATCAAGGCAGATGGGCAGGAACAACCAGATGACGGGAACGGCGCGGATCAAATGGCTGCCGATCATTGCCCTGCTGGCCACCAGCGGCTGCGTGACGCTGCCCGTGCGCGACTATAGCGAACGCGAGCAGGCGATTGCCCAGATACCCGGCATCGCTGGCGCGCGTTTCTGGGCGGATGATCCGGCGGCGTTCCTGAAGGCGCGTCCCGTCCATGTCGCGGGCAAGGCGGAAGCGATGCTCGCGATTTCGGGCGGGTCGGACGATGGCGCTTATGGCGCCGGGGTGCTGAATGGCTGGACCCAATCGGGCAAGCGGCCCGAATTCACGGTCGTGACCGGGGTCAGCACCGGCGCGCTGCTCGCGCCCTTTGCCTTTCTGGGATCGCGCTATGATGACCGGGTCAAGGCCGCCTATACAACGATCAGCCAGCGCGACATTTACCATTTGCGCTTCCCGCCCGCCGCCTTGCTGTCGACCAGCGTCGCCAAGACCGGGCCGCTGGCGCGGTTGCTGAGCGCCTATGTCACCAATGCGGTGATCGATGAGGTCGCCAGCGAGCATCGTCGCGGCCGGCGACTATTTGTCGGCACCGCCAATCTGGATGCGCAGCGCGGCGTGGTGTGGAACATGGGTGCGATCGCCGACAGCAGTGCCGCGGGCCGGTACACGCTGTTCCGGCAAGTGTTGCTGGCATCATCGGCGGTGCCCGCGCTGTTCCCGCCCGTCATCATCGATGCGCAATCGGGCGCGCGGCTGATCCGCGAGGCGCATGTCGACGGCGCCACGTCGGGGTCGTTGCTGGTGGTGCCGCCGGGCGTGATCGCGGCGGGCGGTATTTCGAGCGATGTCTCGGACCTGTATCTGCTCGTCAACGGCCAGCTTGGCGGGGATTTCAAGGTCGTGCGTGGCGGCATCATCCCGATTGCCAGCCGTGCCTTCACGCTTGCCAGCGCCGCGGCGGTGCGGGAGCAGACCGCCACCGCCTATTTATGGGCAAAGCGGTACGGCGCGCGGTACCACCTGACCTACATCACCGCCGCCTTCGACAGCAAACCTGCGCACAAGCCATTTGATACGGCCTATATGAACCGGCTCTATGCTTTTGGCGTCAGCAGGGGACGGGCCAATGACTGGTCGATCCAGCCGCCATCGGGGGATCCGACCCGGCCGCAGACCGAACCGGACGCGGCGGGGGCAGCGGGCGTGCCCGTCGCCAATGGCGCGCCGCAATAAGGGCTCAGCCGTCGCTGGTGGTCCGAACGATCTCGGGGATCGGGATGAATTCCTGATCATCGCCGGGCACTTTGGGGAAATTGCCCGCTTTCCAGTCGGCCTTGGCCTGATTGATCCGGTCGCGGCTGGAGCTGACGAAATTCCACCAGACATGGCGGGGTGAGGTAAATGCCTCGCCGCCGCAAAGCATGACGCGCCCGCCTTCAGCCGATCGCAGCGTCGCGGGGTGGCCGGGGGCAAGCACGTACAGCGTTTGCGGTTCCAGCTTCATGCCATCAAGGCTGGCATCACCCAAAGCGAGGTAGAGCGCGCGTTCATCGGCGTCGGCATCGATCGGTACGGCGCTATCGCGATCGAGCAGGATGTCGGCATAGATGGTCGATGCATAGGTGGTGGTGGGCGCGGCGGCACCCCATAGGCTGCCCATAATGACCCGCGCACGGGCCCCGCCCGCGCTGATGACGGGCAGGGCGTCGCGGCCAACATGTTCAAAGGCGGGTGCCATTTCCTCGTCGCGTTCGGGCAGCGCGATCCAGGTCTGGATACCCGACAATTCGGGCCCGGCATCGCGCTGCGTTTGCGGCGATCGTTCGCTGTGGACGATGCCCGTGCCCGCCGTCATCAGGTTGACCGCGCCGGGTTCAATCGTCGCAAAAGTGCCCAGCGAATCGCGGTGATCGATCGCGCCGGCAAACAAATAGGTGACGGTGGCGAGATTGATGTGCGGGTGCGGGCGGACATCGATGCCCTGTCCCTGGGGCAGATGCGCCGGGCCCATCTGGTCAAAGAAAACGAACGGCCCGACCATGGTGTGCGGCCTTGACGGCAGCGTGCGGTGGACCTTGAATCCCCCCAGATCGTGGGTGACCGGGGTGATGGTGTTGATAATCAGATCATCGGTCACGGGGCGGGCTCCATCAATCTGTCGAGCATGACAACAATATCGTTGGGAAAGATACGTTCGGGCCAGCCGCCCAGCTCGGCACGGGTAAACCAGCGCCACTCCTGCATCACCCGGCGCTCCAGCTCGGTATGGCCGTGCGTTTCGATCCGGTCATGCGGGGCGCGGATCAGGAAATAGCGTTCATCAGCGGTGACCGGGACGCCTTCAAGGCTGATAAAATCGACGTGGCGCCGGGCAACTTCCTCCCCCGGATCAAGATCAAGGCCGGTTTCCTCACGCAGCTCGCGCCGGGCGGCGTCGGGGTAGCTCTCGCCCGGATCGACCGCCCCGCCCGCGGTACACCAGAAGGGTGACCGATCATTGGCAACAAAGCGGAACAGCAGCAGCCGGTCCTGCGGATCGATCAGCAACAGCCGGGCCGCAGGCCTTGGCACGCGCGCCACCGGGGCACCCGCGGCCATCGCCGCCTTATTGTTCATCGGGTGCCATGGCCTTGATCGCCATGGCGTGGACCTTGTCGGCCATCAGATCGCCCAGCGCCTTGTTGACCAGCCGTTGCCGGGTGACGCGCGACTGGCCGGTGAACGCGGCGCTTTCGACGACCACGGTGAAATGCGATTCGCCCGATCCATCATCGCCCATATGCCCGGCATGCTTGGCGCTGTCGTTGATAACATGGAGTTTTGTTGGGGAAAGCGCAGCGGTCAGCCGGGCGGCGATTTCGGTGGCGACGGGGCCAGTGGCGATTGCGGACATGCACCCTATATAGGCTGTTTTTTCAAGCTCGGGGAGCCGCGTGACGGGCGATCGTGAAAATAAGGGCCCGGGCGATCGGGCTGGCGAAAAGCGGGATCGTCCGGCTGCGCGCTTTCATGGCCGGGTGGCCGGAACGGGCCGCCAATGCGCCGTGGCTGGCTGCGACCAGGCAGGCGAATTCCGTGCGCCGCCCGAGGACGGCGGCCTGGCAAGCGACCGGCCACCCCAATATCGCTGGTTGTGCCTTGATCATGTCCGCGACTTCAACGCCCGGTATAATTTCTTTGCCGGCATGAGCCCCGACGAAATCAGCCACGCCCAGCGCCCCTATGCGGGTTGGGAACGCGAGACCCGCGCCTTTGCCACCGCGGGCGCGGACCGCCCGCCGCCCTGGGCCGATTTCAGCGATCCGCTTGATGCGATTGGCGCGCGCTTTCGCAACCGCATGGCCGACGAAGCCGCGCGCCGCGACGGCAAACCGCTGTCCGAAAGCGACCGCCGCGCACTCAAGACGCTGGGGCTCGCCACCGACGCCGACCGCCGGGCGCTGCGGGCGCGCTATTCAGAGCTGGTTCGCAAATACCACCCCGACCGGAATGGCGGCGACCGCAGTTTTGAAGCCAAGCTGCAAGGCGTGATCGCGGCCTATCAGGCGCTCAGGAAATCACCGGCCTTTGCCTGACCGCGGCTAGCCAGCCTCCACCAGTTCTGCGAGTTGGGCAGCGGCAGCCGTCCAGCCGTCCTCGAATCCCATGGCTTTGTGCTGTTCATATGTCGCCGCGTCCCAGTGCCGGGCACCTGCGCGGTAGTGGGTGCCATCACCGTCGGGGGTCAGATCGAACCAGCCGACCATGAACGGCCCTTGCGGAATCCAGCCAACGCGAAACGCGTCGGTGAAGACGAAGCGCTTGCCCGGCACGACTTCCAGGAACACACCTTCGCCGTCGCTGCGTTCACCGTTCGGGCCGTGCATGACCATCGCGCTGCGGCCGCCGCTGCGCCAGTCCTGCTCGATCACTTCAGCGCGCCAGGGCCTGGGGCACCACCATTGCTCGATCCGCGTGGTCATCACCTCCCACACTTTTTCAGGCGGCGCGGCGATGTGGCGCTCAATGCTGAGTTCGAGCAGCGGTGTCGCGGGCGTGTCGGGGTTGGGCATCGACAATAATCTCCGGCAGGGCTTAGTCGCGATCGGGCGCGCCGAGGGGAAAAAGCGGGCGATAGGGCCGGGCTTCATCGACGCAGCGCGCAACCGAAGGCCGGCCGAGCACGCGGGTGCGATACGCCCTGAGCGTGGCGAAGTCGCTGGCGATCGGGTGCACCCAATCGGCATAAAACAGCGCCGGGGCACCGGCACAGTCGGCGAGCGTGAACTCCTCACCCGCCGCCCAGTGCCGTCCGGCCAGTCGCTGGTCGAGCCAGCCATAGGCTTTGTCGAGCGCGTCGCGCGCCCGTGCAATGCGCGCCGCATCGGGGGTGGGCGTCAGGAAGGCAAGGTGTTCAGCAACAACGGCCTGGGTCGGGGTCATCACATGGTTATCGAAAATCCGGTCGAGCATCCGCACCTCGCGCGCCGCGTCTTTCTCGGCCGGGATCAGTCCGGGCGCGACATGTTCGACGATGACGCTCGATTCCATCACCGGCATGCCGTCATCGACGAGCAGGGGAAATTTGCCAACCGGCCAATAGGCCAGAAAGGCCGCTTCATTCTCCGGATGCTCGTTGCCGGCGACGTTGCGAAAATCGAACGCGCGGCCCGTTTCGTACAGCGGGATCAGCGCCTTCCAGGTGTAGGATGAAAATGGATGGCCAAAGAGTTCGAGCGTCATTGTCGCATTCCTTCTGTCCGGCTTTTACCACAGTCGCATCGCATCCGATCCCTATTGGCTGACCAAGCCAAAGACCGCGCCGTGCGGATCGACGGCGATGACAACATGGTCGCCGCCCGGCACCGGGGTCGGCCCGAACAGCACGGTGCCGCCCGCCGCCGGGATCGCCGCCATCGCAGCGGCAACGCTTGGTACGCGGAAGTAAAAGCTCCACGCGCTCGGGCTGTCCTTGCGCGTCATCATCGCGCCAATCCGGGTGCCGTGATGGTCGATGAAGGCATAGTCGCCCATCTCCCCCATCGGCAGCACCTCGTTGCATTCATAACCGAACAAATCGCCGTAAAAGCCAAGCGCGGCCTTGTGGTCGGTTGATGCCAGCTCGTTCCACGCAACATGGCCGATGGCGGTCGGATGAAACGAATCGCTGGCCTTGTCGGGATCATCGACCGGCGGCACCGGCTTCATCAGGTAAAAGGGGGCGCCTTGCGGGTCAGTGGCCATCGCGAAGCGTCCGACCTGCGGCATATCATGGGCCGGCATCAGGACGGCGCCGCCTGCCGTGACAATGCGCGCCAGCATGGCATCGACATCATCGACGCACAGATATCCCACCCAGCCGGGACGCGCGCCGCCCGCGATCATCTGGTCGGTCAGCGTCAGCGCGCCGCCAATCGGCCCGTCCACGGTTTGCAGCATCCGGTATTCGGTCGACCCTGATGCCTCGGCTTCGATGGTCCACGCCATGACCCGATCATAAAACGCCTTGGAGGCGTCCTGATCCGGGGTCATCAGTTCGTACCAGATGAAGCTTCCCTGGGGATTGGCCATTGTCATTCTCCTGAACGCTGCCGGCCGGACTTGCTCTGTCAGCGCGCCAGCCAGCCAGCAGTGAATCCATCATTCTCGCATTCATTCGATCAGTTCGTCGCGTGGGCCTTTGGGGCCGCGGCGATGGCGGCGTCCATGTCCATCCACATCGGGCCGAAGCCATGACCATCGGGGTCCTCAACGCCACGCGAATACATGAATCCTTCGTCTTCGGCGCCGTGCGCCTCGCGTCCGCCGGCGGCGATCGCCCGTTCGGCAAAGGCATCGACCGCCGCCCGCGAGTCGAGGGACAGGGCGAACAACGCGCCGCTTGTCGTCCCGGCATCGGCGATCGTCTTGGGTGTCAGGGTGCGGTACAGATCATGGCTGGCCAGCATGAAGGTGATCGTGTCCGACCATTGCATCGATGCGGCCGCCTCGCTCGAAAATTGATCATCGCGCGTGCAGCCAATTGCTTCATAAAAGGCGATGGAGGCAGCGACGTTGCGGACCGGCAGGCTGATGAAGAGTTTCTTTGCCACGGCGCAACACTCCTTTGCGACTCGGTATTTGCACGGGATGCGCCCATGAGTTACAAAAAGCAACGATGAAGTCACAAAAGATAACTATTTTGCTGGGCCGTGCCGACAAGCGCTGGTATGATGATGCCTGCGGCACCGCGCTGGCGATGGAACTGATCGGCGAACGCTGGTCGTTGCTGATCGTGCGCGAGCTGATGTTCGGGCCGCGCCGGTTTGGAGAGCTGCGCGCCGGCTTGCCCGGGATCAGCGCCAATGTGCTGACACAGCGGCTGGCAAGCATGGAGGCGATGGGTATCCTGGCCAGGCGCAAGCTGCCACCGCCGGCATCGGTCCAGGTCTATGAACTGACGCCATGGGGCTATGCGGCCGAACCAGCCATTCAGGAACTGGGCCGCTGGGCCGTGCAGTCGCCGTTGCACGATGCAACTTTGCCCTTCAGCGCGGCGTCGGCGATGCTGTCATTTCGGACGATGATCGATCGATCGCGCAGCGGCGCGTTCGCGGCCTCGGTGGGGTTTCGGCTGGGCGCGGAGGGCTTTGTTGCCGTTGTCGATTCTGCCGGTATCGTCATTCGTCGCGGTGAACCATCGGGCGATGTGGTGTTCGAAACCGATCCGGTAACGCTGGCGTCGGTTGTATATGGCGGCAGGTCGATATCGGACGCGGAAAATGCCGGGACGTTACGGATTACCGGCGACCGGGCGCTAGCGAGCAGCTTTGTCACCCTGTTCCCGCTGCCGGCAAAATTGGGCGCGGCACAATAGGGACTTTACCCATCAACACGCACTAGGCATTGAGCATGATGCCGTGCTTGGCCTAGAGGCGTTTCCATGACCGATATTCCCAATACCCAGCCCGATAGCCGTGAAACCACGATCATGGACGCGCCTGACAAGATGATCAGTGTTCGTGACCTGTTTGGTATCGATTCCGACATGCAGGTGCCGGCGTTCAGCGAGGCCGATGAACGCGTGCCCGATCTCGATCCCGCCTATGTGTTCGACCCCGATACCACGCTCGCGATTCTGGCGGGGTTTGCGCATAATCGCCGCGTGATGGTGCAGGGCTATCACGGTACCGGCAAGTCGACGCATATCGAACAGGTGGCCGCGCGGCTGAAATGGCCGTGCATCCGCATCAATCTGGATGCGCATATCAGCCGGATCGATCTGATCGGGCGCGACGCCATCGTGCTGAAGGACGGTCAGCAGATTACCGAATTTCGCGAAGGCCTGCTGCCCTGGGCACTGCAGACGCCGACCGCGCTGGTGTTCGACGAATATGATGCGGGGCGTCCCGATGTGATGTTTGTGATCCAGCGCGTGCTGGAAACCGAAGGCAAGCTGACGCTGCTCGACCAGAACCGCGTGATCCGGCCCAATCCCTGGTTCCGGCTGTTCGCGACCGCCAACACCGTCGGGCTGGGCGACACCAGCGGGCTGTACCACGGCACGCAGGCGATCAATCAGGGCCAGATGGATCGCTGGAACATTGTCGTCACGCTCAATTACCTGCCCGCGGTGGTCGAAGCGCAGATCGTGCTCGCCAAATCGGGCGAATATGACAAGCCGCACGGCAAGGAAATTGTCGAGAATATGGTCCGCGTCGCCGACCTGACCCGGCGCGGTTTCATCAATGGGGACATTTCGACGGTGATGAGCCCGCGGACGGTGATCACCTGGGCGCAGAACGCGCTGATCTTCAACGATATCGGCTTTGCGTTCCGGTTGAGCTTTCTCAACAAGTGCGACGAAGCCGAACGCGCGCTGGTGGCGGAATATTATCAGCGCGTATTCGGGAAGGACTTGCCCGAAAGCGTGGTGGGCAAGGGCTGACGCGTGACACGCGCCGAAGCTCTTCAGCGCCTCCGTACCCATAGGGCGGCGCTGCATGCCTTGGGCATCGAACATGTCTCGATCTTTGGATCAACGGCGCGCAACGAAGCAACCGCGCAGTCCGACCTCGATCTGGCAATAAAATTGCGCCCCGACTTGCAGCTGGGTTGGGATTTCTTTTCGCTGGACGAGAGAGTCGGGCATCTGCTCGGTGTCGACGTCGATCTCGTCGCGGAGCCGACATCCCATAAAAGGCTTCAGGCCGAAATTGATCGCGATCGCATCGATGCTTTCTAGAAAAACCGTGCACAGACTCCTCGACATCGACCGTCGAGCGATCTTCCAGATCGCGCGTGTTGAAGTGCCTTTGCTAAGAGCTGCCGCTGAGTTAGCGATTGAATCCCATGGCCACTGAAACGCCCCTTGATCGCTTCAAGACCGTGCTTGGCGGTGCGGCGCGCGTGCTGG